>NZ_JBSFDZ010000034.1:0-51551 GCF_053594175.1 Nocardia sp. NPDC001965 | reverse complement strand
GCCGCATCCATGCGGCCGCGACAGCCTGACTCAGAACCTGGGCCGACAGGCCTCGACGAGGCGCCCATCGAGCGCCTCTCACCGAAGCCGATCCATTGCATTCGAGGTGCGCTACAAGAGTTCGTTGGGACGTGCAACCGTATTCGATGTCGATTGACGGGTTATCGTTCCGTGGATGGGAGCGATTCCAGTAGCGGCCTCCGGCAAGGGATCTCAGCGACGTATCGATCGCCGGGTTTCTATAGGCGGCCAGTGATGTGTCTTAGAGTTTGTCTAGAAAAGTATCTAATTCTGCCCATTTTGGCGACGGTGGGTGCCAGATGCCTGAGTAGGCTGCATGCCGTGTCAGAACTACGATATTAACACCAAATTGCCGTTAATTGTAAGAAAACATGCCAAAGGTAGACGAGTGGACCGGCTGGGATCATCTACCTATCGCAACGAAGGGTTGATCATGTCGCAAGTCGCGGAAATTATTGTTACGAATTACTCGGACTTGCGACGCCCTCATATGTTCTATGATCCCGCAACGCCTCCGACCATCATAGATGGGGTCGTCCATGTTTTCAGCCGCTCCGATGTCACTCGAGTACTGCAAAATGACGAGCGTATTTTCTCGCGTCAACTCGGTCCGAAGCTCCCGGACCCGCATCCGACTTTCCGAGCTCCGTGGGGTCTGGATTGGTATCCGCTGCATAACGTAACAGGTAGGCATACACACCTGCACTCGGTTATTGCTCCGTGGTTTCGCGCGACGGCAATCAAAACGATCGGTCCTGAAATCCAGGCTGCGCTAACCCTTTTGCTCGACGCTGTCATCGTAAGAGGCGAAGCAGACCTCGATCTTGCCACCGAGATTGCCTACCCCCTGGCATTACAAGCGAGCGGGATGCTCCTTGGCCTCGATCTGGAGCAGACGGATTGGCGGGAGAAACTCAACACCCATCTGGCGGCGCCCAGCTTCGATCAGATCCCCAGACAGCACGATGTGGACGCGGCCATTTGGCAGATTGTAGCCGAGCGCCTGATCTCGGGCGAATCTCGCGGCCAATTGGTGGACCGACTTATAGACGGATGGCGAGACGGGGACATCGAAAAGGACGATATAGTCCCCATTATCTGGATGAGCCTGGTTGCCGCGACCGATACCACCGCCGCCTCATTGGTAAGCATGATCGGGCTCCTCGACGAATTCGATCTGCTCGATCAAATCAGGGCCGGCCAGGCCGACGATCGGCTTATCGCGGGCGCCGTAGAGGAGTCGCTGCGGCTCGGCCAGGTCTTCGACAGTACCGCCACCCTCTGTACCGAAGCAACCCGGATCGGCAGCATCGACGTCCCACCCTACACGCTGGTAGTCGCCTGGTATTCGGCTGCAAACCGAGATACCGTCCGTGGAAACGAGTTCGATATCGCCCGGCGGCCTAATACTCATGTGACATTTGGACCACCACAAGATCCTCACGTTTGCCTAGGCGCTGCAATGTCTCGTTACATATTGAGGATCGCACTTCGCGAAGTCAGCTCCCGCTTCTCCGGGCTACGCCGCAATCGTTCAAAACCGACTAGGCAGATAATTGGAATTACCAACCGGTTTGCATCGGCTCCATTCACATACGATCCGTCACCGAGGTGAACCTTGATATTTCGGCTGCGTGGTGATCAAGAGGAAAATGTGGATGCGTGTCCACAATCAGCCGCGGCGGCGGTTTGAGTCAGAGAAACCTCGGTTGGACTATCGGGTTTATCTGAATCGAGCACAATTATTTCAAAACTCATCACCATCCAACTATGGGCCGCCCATCTCTGTGTTTGCTTGGGGCAAGTGGAATCAGGACTTTGGCTCGGCTAGGGCAGTCGTAAATTGCCCATCAAGGGTTCCGAACCGAGCCGTGCAGGTTAATCCCCACGAGTCCTGCGGACAGGTCATTGTTGCGTCTCCCACGACTCAGGGTGAGGCCACGTGGCTGAGGATTCACGTCGCAGAACAGGGGTTGAAATAGGGTGAGTATCGACCCGACTTCCGATCTTTTTCGCAAAATTAGAGATCTTCTTTCACACCGAATTCACTCGGTCAGCAGCGAGATAGCCCATCCGATACGCGATATCGCCAGAACCACACGAGCGGGTGTCAGCGAGCCCGTGTCGGCGGATGCTGACTTGGTGCGAGAAATCAGGACACGGGCGGGGTTGTCACCAGAAACTGAGTACCCCGATATTCGGAGATTGCGCTCTAATGAGATGCGCCAAACGGACGATATCCGGGCGGGCTACTTCCAACTGGGGCGACGGCCTCACGAAACCGAGCCTGCAACGTTCGAAGCGTCCCAGCTACGTACAGAACCGGCAGAGGACCTCGACGCCTTGATAAGTCAGGCCCGCACAGCTGAGGGCGGAGCTCGACTGGTGATAGGAGGAGGGCACGAGTTCAGACCTGCAGAACCCGGAGAAGTTTTCGTAAACGTGAACCCGGACTCCAGACCAGACGCTATCGCCGACTTCCGCAACCTATCGATATTCGACGACTCCGTATTCGATCGAATATATCTGGAAAAAGTGCCCCTCGCGGATGAGCTATCCGAAAACGGCGCATCCGAGCTTGGCCGTGTGATTAGGGGCGGCGGCCAGTTGCTCATTGCAACTGGAATAAGCAGCATTACGCCCGGAACGGAACGGAATATAAATGTTCGTGCGCTTCGAGCTGCCGGGTTCGGTGAAGTCAACTTCACCGTAGTCCGAGACGATCTGCTGGATCCAGATGAAATGAGCACTCTCGGCGATTGGTATGAGATCAGCGCTATCAAGACAGTAACAAGCAGCTCTGATGGTGTGCGAATCGATAGTAAACGGTCGAGTATCAATTTGCCGAATCAGCCGAACTCTGCATAGGTAGTTTTCGGCAATTTCTCATAAGGTCAAACCCTCCGAACCGCGTAATCTGAGCGGAAGTAGTGACGGAGGTGCGGCGCTGCGATGTCAATTTGCAGTGGTTTTCATAGATTTCGTCCGCGTGGACGATTCAAGCCATATCTCGTGTTAATGGATTCGACGATCAAGAATAACCGAAAACCTTGTGACCAGCGTAGGGGTAGTGGGGCGGGTGAATTTGACCGACGCCCTGTGGGTGCGGCTGAATCCGCTACTGCCTCACGGCCAGAAGGCTGACGCCCGGGATGGAGGAAGTTGCCGCTCATCGATAGGAACCCTGTGATGACCCCGAAGGATTGCCCGTCACGTGACGTTTTCCGTGCCATGGGTTGCGCGCAACCCATCGGTGACCTGCGGGCTCTTCGGGCTCCAAATAGGGTGGCGGGTGTTACCTAGTGATTGTGAAATCGCTGCAGGTCTTCGCCGAGGTCGTCGGCTGAGGCTGGTGGCGGATGGGCGCGTAATCGGCGATCGTGCGAGTCCGCCCGCACATTGACGGCGTGCTGTATCGACGGCGACCATCCGGCCGAGCCGCCGGACGAATCTGGACCTGCCGATCACGGTTCGGGTCGCGTCTAGCAGCGACAACTTGCAGTCCGATACCTGGCAAGCATTCACCTCGCTTGCTGCCTATCGGTTGCTAAGGCAGCCCCGACCTATCCCTTCGTAGTTCTGGGGCGAACGAGCCGACCTTGCGAGTTGGTCGTCAGGTCGACCGGCAGATGCCGAGACTTGCTCGGGCCAACGTGACGGTTTAGAACCGCAATGGTTCTATCGGTGATCTGTGGGATCTGGCTCACTTTCCGTGACGAAGACCGCGCCAGAGGGCTGCGGCGTCATCATTGTGCGGCCGTGAGAAGTCCAGATTCGCTCTGCGACTCCACCTGGCCCGCTCGGGCCCAGAGCCCCACTGCCGGGCCGGCTCGATCCCGGTTTCGTGCGGAGGAAGGTCCCTCTTGCTCTTCAGGGATGCTGCTGGTCTGTCCGATCGGAGCCGAGACATGCGATCAGTGTGTCCACCACAGACCGACCGAACACACCCTCCTCAGGAACGACCACGGTGATCATCCACAGTTCTGAGCCCACCACGGTGATCTCGTAGGGCTCGTAGATGAACCCTCCTAGGTGGATATAGGGGTCCTCCAGAGCCGTGGCCTGCAGCGATTTCCAGCGCAGTGGAGAGTACATCAGCATGAACGGACCTTCGTCCCGCCCGTCGAGTGCATAGCCATCCTCGTCCCAGGCGGTCAGCATCGCCTCGTCTCGAGCAACGAGTATTTCGTCGGTGAGTTCGCCCCATGCCACTGTTGCGGGGGTCCACGGTGAAAAAAACGCCTGAGTGTTCTCATCGGTCCCCGAGGCGACCAGGAGTTGCGGCCATTTCTGCGACCATCGGTCGAGAAAGCGCTCGATTGCCGCCGGGATGGGGCCAGGCGCCACCAGTACAACGTCGTTTCCTGTGATCATGATTTCCGTCCACATGGTGAGACCGCAGCGTCGGCCATTGTTCCGGGCACAGTAACCCGCACAGGTGGAAAGCCGTTCCGGCGGCGCCCTGGAAATCTGCGAAGTGACGTCCGCTATTCGAAACTGGCCCACCCTGATGGCGTGGCCTGAGCGCGGCGGGTGGTTGGGGTCTTGCGATCATGTCCGGCTGTGTGTTGATCATGGTCTGCGGTTGCTGCTGCCGCACCTGGCCGGAGTGGCCATCGAGGAAGTTACCGAGGTCAGCGGCGTGGTGTGCATCCGGGCGTCCGCGCTGGCGGCGGCTGTGGCTTGTGGGCGTTGCGGGTATGACGCGACCAGGGTGCACAGCCGGTACGACCGCTACCTGGCCGACGCACCGGTGGGTGGTGGTCCGTCTGCGGGTGCGGCGCTGGTTCTGCGACCAGCCGTCCTGTGGAGTAGGAACTTTCGCGGAGCAGGTCGAGGGGGTGACGGTGCGCCACGGGCGGCGAACGCCACTGCTGCGGGCGATGCTGGAGGGTGTCGCGATCGCGCTGGCCGGGCGGGCCGGCGCGCGACTGTCCACCGCGCTGCATTGCTCGGTAAGCCGGTCCACTCTGCTGCGGCTGCTCCAGATGGCGAAAGTGCACGATCTACTCGCGCAGGGACACAGCATCCGCGGGATCGCTCGCGGCCTGGGCTGGGGACAACGCACAGTGCAACGCTACTCACACGCTGCGACTTGGCAGGAGTTGGTCGATGGCAAATGGAAGGGCCCGCGGCCCAGCAAACTCGACCCGTTCAAGCCCTACCTGCATCAGCGCTGGGAATCCGGCTGTTCCAACGCCTTACAGCTCCACCGTGAGATCACCGAACTCGGCTACCCCGGCAGCTACGGAATTGTGCGCGCCTACCTGGAACAACACCGAACCAAACCAGGCCCCATCACCCCATCACCACCGACGGTCCGGCAGGTCACCGGGTGGCTCACCCGCCACCCCGACAAACTCGACGAGGACGATCGTCCACGCCTGAAAGCCGTGCTGGAGCGGTGCCCGCAGCTTCGCGCCGCCGCCGGGCACGTCCGTGCTTTCGGAGAAATGCTCACCACGTTGCAGGGCCAACACCTACCAGCCTGGATTGCCGCCGTCCGCGCCGGCCTGACCTCCTTCGCCAACAAGCTCGAGACCGACCTGAACGCGATCACCGCCGGGCTGACCGTCCGCTGGAACTCCGGCCCTATCGAAGGGCGCGTCAATCACATCAAGATGATCAAGAGACAGATGTTCGGCCGGGCCGGCCTTCCACTGCTACGCAAACGCGTGCTCCTCACAGCCGCACAACGATGACGCCGCGGCCCTCTGGCGCGGCCTTCGTCACGGAAAGTCAGCCAGATCCCGTAATTCGCTGGCACAACCAACCGCAAGGTTACCCATATGACCCCAGCGACGGTTAGCGCCCGCTGGGTGGCCGTAGTTTGAGAGAGTTGCCCGGCTCCGGTCGAAGGTCTGACGGCGAGCGGATCGCAGTGCCCCGTGGAATTATCGTGGCAACGACGGGCTTGCCGGTGGTTGCGTCGGTGAGCTGAACGGGCGGTCCGCTGACGTCGCCGCGGTAGCGGTCCCCCATTGCCTGAGGCCGACGATCACAGGCTACAGATCCCATGCCTTTGTCGTGGGTCGATAGTCGCAACGCTCGCAATTCCGTTCTCGCGGTCTGGCTCTCGGCTGAGCAAATCTTCGTCAACCATCTCTTTGAGCAGGTAACTCAGGGCAGGCGGTGAGATTCCGAGGTGATTGAGAAGTCCTCGAAACGATGTTTGTGATGCAATCTCGGGCCGCTCCGCGGTCTGCGGTGAAGTATCCGCAGTCGCCGCCGCTCATGTCGATGATCTTTGTTGTGGGACGACATCGGCGCTGGACATTGGCTGGCCGATCGGCAGCCCGATCGTGTTAGCGAATCATGGGGTGTGTCGCACTAGCGATGGGTGAGTTCAGCGGGACGGCCGGGCTGGCGGTTGCTTCCGCGATGGCTTGAAAGCCCGACGGCATGCCATAAACCCACGGACGAGGCTGCCTAGCTCGATCCGAGCCGGCGCGAAGCATCTGTAGTGCCCGAGGTGCGACGGGTAGCGGCTGACGATGTCCTCCAAGTGTTTGACTAGAAGTGAAACTTGGTCATATAGTCATCTCGTGGGACATCAACCGCGCGCGGACCGCATCCTGGATGTGGCGGCGGAGCTGCTGCTGCAGTGGGGGTACCGGAAGGTGACCATCGACGACATCGCCGAACGAGCCGAAGTTGGTAAAGGCACCGTTTACCTCCACTGGAAGACTCGGGCGGATCTCTTGCAGGCAGTGTTTCGGCGCGAATTAGCTGCTGCGGCAGATGAGTTGATTGCTGCTGTGCGCGCAGATCCGCAGGAAGTCAGGCTGCATCGACTCACAAAAAGACACTTCTTGTCCGTCATGAACCGGCCGTTGCTCAAGGCAATGGCACACGCTGACGTAGCAGTGCTCGGCGTCCTTGCCCGCGAACGAATGGCGAGTGGACATCAGAACGCACTGGAAGGTTACGTCGAGTTGCTCGCAGAGAATGGACTCGTACGGCCAGTTCTGCCGATCGACGATCTGGTGTACGCCTGGCATGCCCTTCTCACTGGCTTCTTCCTTGCGGAGCAGCACCCTCACGGCGTCGAACATGCAGCGAACGCCCTTGCGGTGAGCGTTAGTGCCGCGTTCGAACCCCGAGACGGAGGGTCGGAGCGAGTTCTGGCTGAACTTTCCGACCAAGTCGTCGCCCTGCTCACCGAGATCGCCGATAACCACCGTAGAAGCCTGCGCCACGCATACGGATAGGAGAAGAGATATGCGTATTGGTTTGATGGTAAACGAACGCGGCTTGACCATGGAGCAACTCGGCGACGAAGCGCGGATTGCCCGCGACGCCGGACTTGCAACCTTCTGGATGGGCCATCATTACGATTGGGATCCGCTGGTCGCCCTCACTGCAACAGCCCGTGAAGTATCGCGCATCGAATTAGGCACCGCGATTGTGCCGAGCTACCCGCTGCACCCGATTGCGCTTGCGAGTCAGGCGCTGAGCGCGCAAGCCGCGACTGGCAACCGCTTGACTCTTGGGGTCGGACTGAGCCACCGGCCGATCATCGAGGGCCGTTTCGGCTTCAACTACGACCATCCAGCCCGGCATCTTCGCGAGTACCTCACGGTGCTCGGTCCATTGCTCCGTGGAGAGACCGTCTCTTATCGAGGGGAAACGCTGAGTGCGGCTGGATCGGTCTCGGTAACTGGCGCGGTCCCGCCAGCATTGTTGGTGTCCGCCCTGGGCAGGCTCACATTGAAAATCGCCGGCGAATTAGCCGACGGCACCATTACCAACTGGGCCGGTCCGCGTACCCTTGCCAACCACATCGTTCCCGCTGTTATTCGAGCTGCAGGAAATCGTCATCCGCGCATCGTCGCGATGATCATGGTTTGCGTGACAGACGATGTTTCTGCTGCCCGCGAATCAGCCGCTACTAGCTTCCGGTTGGCCGGCCAACTCGACTCATATCGCGCGATGCTCGAACGTGAAGGTGTTGACACCATAGCAGACTTGATAATCACTGGTGATGAAGAGAGCGTCGAGTATCAACTCCGCCGCCAAGTAGACGTCGGCGTGACGGAGTTCGTAGCATCGCTTCTTGGCTCGGCAGCAGAGCGCAAGCGCGCGATAGAGTTGTTGGCGCAGCTGAATCAAGGTTCAAAGGAATCTTGACGTAGCGGGTGCAAATCGAATCGTATGTTCCGGGTACGAAGAATCTATCGACTGCCGGTACCTGCCGCTCGTGCTGCGATTCTGCCTGGTGAGACGTCAAGGCTACCGGATCGATGTTGTCGAGCCTCTCATGGATCGATGTTGCGTTTGCCCAGCGCCGCCGCTACAGCGGCGCGAGTGGAGACGTTGAGCTTGGTGAAGATGCGTGCGAGGTGCTTCTCGACGGTCTTCGGGCTGACGAAAAGCTCTGAAGCAATTTCGCGGTTAGTGAATCCCTGGACGACTAGCTCTGCTATTTCGCTCTCGCGGTCGGTCAACATCGGTGGCCTCCCGAGTTGATCACCCGTAGGCTGACGCCGTACACGTTTTCCCAGCGCTCGAAGCTCTTTGGCGGCCTCATCTCGCAAGCGCTCCGCCCCGGCGTCTCGAAGGATTCCGTAGGCGAGTTCGAGTTCACTCAGAGCCGCGTCTTGTTTGCCGGCATGGCGTAGGCCCTGGCCCGCAAGTAGCCAGCAGCGACCGACCCATACGCGCATTTCCACGGCGTCGAAGCATTGAACAGCTCTATGCGCACACTCTGTAGCGGCGAGGAAGTCGCCACGCGCTAGATGGATGCGGGCGCGAGCGTAATGAGCGCTTCCTCCAGGTGAGTCCTGTCCATAGGGAGCTTCCTCGACGCGTTGAGCGAGCGTTTCGGCGGCGTCGATGCGGCCAGTAGATAGTTCGGCCATGACCAACGCCTGGTACCAGAACGGACGGGTTATAGGAGGCAGGTGTTCGAGTCCAGGTTGGCTTACCGACAAGATTTCTTGCCGACCGCGTTCGTGCTCGCCGGCTTGGAGCAGAGCGTCGCCGTAGCACGCATGCGCCAACCACGCGAAGGTCGCATCTGGCTGGCGATCAGCGGCGCGTACTGCAGCGCGGCCAGCGGCCAGCGCCGCGGTCATATCGCCTCTCGTCGTTTCTACCCAGCAACGTAGTGTTTCTGCCGCAGATAGCAATTGGTCGTTCTCGAGGCATCGCGCTGCCTCGATCGCGGTGTGAGCGGCTGATTGAGCGTCGTGGAGATGACCGAGGTGCAACTTTGAAGTCGTTACACCAAGGGTGAAGCGACCGTAAGTGTAGGCATGACCGGTAGCGCGACTGACTCGCAGCCCACGTTCGGCATGCCTATTAGCGGCTCGAAATCGGTCGAGCGCCATCTCTGCGAAGACCAGGTCAGCGAGCGCTTCCAGTAGTAGGGGAGTGAGTGCGACATCGCGTGCGTCCATTCCGGCAGCAGCGATGTCTACCAGTGACCGAGCCTTCGTGGTTGCGCCCTGGAAACTGACGAACCAAGCGAGTGTGCAGGTTGCAGCGAGCAGCAGCGCCGGATCGCCCAGCGCTTGCGCCTGCATGCGGGCCTCCGTCGCCGCTTCAACAGCGGGCCCCCATTGATGCATCATCAAGCGGTTGTGAGCGAGCTCGAGACCAAGGGCAACGGCGTCTGCACTACCTTCGGATGCCTGCTCCAGGGCTGCGGTAATTAGAGTGCGTGCTTCTTCGGCCCGTCCTAGCCCGTGATCGGCGCGGGCGATCATACCGATGATCCGAACTCGGTCGCCGTCTGAGTCGGAGGGCAGGAGCTCCAGCGCCTGCTCCAGCGCGGTGCGACTTTCATGCAGACGTCCTACAGAGGCCAGGGCATCGGCCAGCGAGACGACGAGGGGCAGCCGTCGTTCACGTCCACTGTTTTCCGGAAGCAGCCGCAACGCGGCTTCGAAGTATCGTGCTGCAGCGGCGGGCGCTCGGGCCAAGACTGTGTGCCCGGCCTCGGTGAGAGTAGCTAAGGCCTTCTCGTCACCGACTGTGGCCGACCGCTCGATGTGATGTGCACGCGTAGTCAGAGAAGCGCCGCGCCCGGCCAGCGCAAAAGCGGCGCGCTTGTGCGTTCCCAAACGCCAGCCCGGCATAGCGCCGTCATACACCACACGGCGGACGATCGGATGTCGGAAGCGGAACTGCCCCGCGATGTCGGTCGCCCGGACCAAGCCTGTCGCGGTGAGCGAATCGATGCATTCCAAGACCTGGTACTTTCCGAAAGCCACGATCTCGGCCACCAAATCCACATCGAACGGATCGCCTGCGACAGCAGCAGCCTGGAAAATCTCAAGCGTTCGGGAAGGCAGGGCGGCGAGTTCCTCGTCGACCGTTGCCCGAATCAAGTCGGGAATACCAGCTCTTCCGATCCTGGGGGGTTTCGTCGCTATCTCATGCTTGGTGGTCTTTGCGAGTTGCTCAAGGTAGAAGGGGTTTCCGCCGCTCTCTCGGTACAGGCAGCGGACTGAAGAAGATTGCGGATCTTGGTTCAACAAGCCCGCCGCGTCTTCGATTGTCAGAGGAGCTAGCGTCATCTCATGTAGAAGCCCGTCGCGTGTTGCTTCCTCGATGGCCCGGAGCAACAACTTGGGGATGCGCTGCAGTCGGTACGCCAGCGCCAGCGCCATGCCGGGCACTGGATGACGAAGCAAGTGTCCGATCAGCTCCACGGAAGCCGGATCTGCCCAGTGGACGTCGTCAAGCGCCAGCATCAGCGGCCGGTCTCGTACCAGTCGCGCGAATGTGGCCCGAACTGCGCGATGAAACTCGAATCGCTCCACGTCGAGCGAGCTGGCAAGTTGCTCACCGCGAGTCGACATTGACGGCAGTACCGCGGCGAGTTCTGCTGACTGAGATTGTCCGAGCTCCTCGACAATTGTAGGTTCGAGAGCCCGGAACCGCCCATCGAGGGCATCGACAACCAGACCATACGGCAGTTCGCGTTCGATCTCTGACCCACGTCCCGTCAATACTTCCACGCCCTCCGTGGCGGCGCGTGCACACAACTCACCTAGCAAGCGAGATTTTCCAATACCCGGTTCACCTGTGATCGCCAGTGCGCCGGCCGAGCCCGCTATCACGGCGTCAAGCGTTGTTTGCATGCCAGCCAGTTCGTCTGCCCTGCCCATGAGCTGGCCCTCCCGGGAACTCAAGGCGCTGGGTTGCGGTGCCTTGAACGATCCCGAGATATGGCGACGTGGCAGACCGTGCGTGGCGAACCCTTCCTGAGCGGTGACCTTCCGAAGCTCGCTGAAACCGTGATTCCAGGTTTGACGTCGGAATTCCTTACCCATGCACCATACTCTGCAACGTGTGGCACGCCCGCGAGCGCGGATGTTGACAGTGTTTGCGGGACCTCCCGAATCTGTGTATGCCGCACGTGTCTGCCGATGTCTGCCGTGCCCGGACTGTGGGACGATCCGTAGTCGCTGTAGGTGAATCCCCCATACCGCGTCGGCCTGGGTAGTGGAAGTCTGGGTTAAGGCCCGGATCGAAGTTCAGCTACTACTTGGAAACTATGAGGACCTCGGCACGGAAGAGTGGTGGCGAGCTGCCGTGCGGGTCCCGAGGGGCGGCAATGCCAGCTGCAACCTAGTTGGTGGCAGTTCGTCGGCAGGATCGGGGCGTCGGTGCGGAGCGCTTTGCGGTACGCAGTCTTCGGTCTCGCGATCGACAGGCAACGTTGTCGCAACCGATCAGATATTTCTGCAGCTGGGGCATTGGAGATGTTCCGCCTCGACAAAGGGGTCGATGGTGGTCACAACGACGTGGAGTTCGAGTGATTCGACAGTCGCAATAACTAAAGTACCTGTTTGGCTCGACGAACATGCCATGTCCCGGGAAGGCAGGAATATCCATCTTAGTGTAGGTTTCGGATTTGATAACAGAACGGCGGTGTGGCAACTGTCAGGCTGACAATTCGGGCGCCTGTTATTTTTCTGTCGACGTTCATTGAATGCGCGAGGGTCGTGTGTCATATTTTGAAAGGAAATCAGTATGTAAACGTGAAATCAACGGCTATTTTTGCAGACTTTATCGACGTGTAACAGGCTGGAGCTTCCATGGAAAATATCGGGGTGGCGAGGTTCAAGGACGGATCCGTAGCTACCGGAGAGGAACTCGACGCCATCGCCCAGTGCCTGTTCTATGCTTCCGCTCTTGCTATGGAGCGAGCGCTACAGCGAGCGGCCGCAGCACGCCGCGCTCGTGAGTGTCTGCTCGAAAGTGATGAAGCGGCGAGCCTTTGTCCGCAAAGCCATGTGTCAGTGAGATTGGGCAATATTCGATCGATGAATTATCCTACCGGTCCTCAGGTTGGTCAAAAAGCTTCGGATTTAGTGTAGTTGGAAATCTGTATTGCTCGAAACCCATGGGTCGATAACTATGAAAGGAGTAATATGGGCAGCGTGGATTACAGGCCGAGTCAGATCCATCCCTCTGGTCAGTGGCAGGTTCGTCCGCTGATGTATGGATACCTCCGTCTTGACCTTCTGAAAGATGCGGAAGTCTCCGAGTGGAGCTTCCGAATGAATAAGTTCGCAGAAAAGCAGGGATATGAATTTGGGACAGTTTTCCACGAGGAGTCGCCCCAGACTTGGGCAGTTCCTGAGGCATTTGTCGAACTTGCGCATGAATGCCGCCGGACGGAGGCGCACGTCGTAGCAACACCCTATGGTCACCTCTCCGGAATGGCTATGCCGAAAATGTGTCTATTGAATTTTCTTGCGGCGCGTGGCCATGCCCACCTCGCAGAGTTGCCTGTATTGAGTGGGCAACTGTGGCGCCAGTGGGCATTTGCCAGTATTTCGATTCCTGAACTGGGGGCCGGCATCGAAGTGGCCGACAGGGCGGCACCGTGAAGTGCAGCAGATCGGACGACCTGGCTGGTCTGTGAGTATCACTGACTTGTGATTGCCATGCCGCTCACCACATTCTGCAGATGCTGCCGTGAGGCGGTCGGTTCTCTGCATCAACACCTGAGGTCCGGGCCGCTCGACCCGTTGCTGGTCCTAAATGAAGCCCCGCCCAAGGCCTGTCCTGCAATGCATCTTGCGCTCAATCGGTCAGTGCATAACGCGTGGATGATCATGTCGACGTGGCGGGTTCAGTGCGGGACTACGGGTGTCACCTGCTGGTCGGGATGAGCTGTGGAGACCGTGGCGTGCAGGTGAATCGCTCAGTTCGATGTCGCGGTCCCTCGGGATACCGCTGCAGCATGTGCGAGGGTTCCTAGCCCAGACCGGGGGAGTTGCAAGGTGACCTCTAACTCGGCGAAGCGGGAATTTGATGATCGCTGATCGGGAAGAGTTCTCGCGAGGTCTGGCCGTGGGCTTATCAGGAGGAACGATCGCTGTGTTGCCGGCGCACTCGCCGTCGACGATCTTGCGTGACATTGTCCGCAACGGCGGCCGGATCGCTCACTGGCCGCGGCTGCTGACCAGCTGGCCTAGCAGCGCGCGCGTCGACCGAAACCAGCCACACTCGCGGCCTGCCCGAAGTTGTGGGCGTTGGTGGAGGACAAGCTCAAATCCATGTCGTCGCCCGAGCAGATCGCCGGATGGCTCCTCCGGCTGTTCCCGAAAAGCTCGATGATGTGGATCCCACGGAGCGATCTACCTGTTACTGTCCGACCCGCGGCGGACAGCGGTCGACCGTTCTCTCACGCAGCGGTTCCGTACCAGACGCCCGATGCAACATCCGAAACGGGGCCGCAAGCCTGATGGGAGAGGCGTGATCCGGGAACTCGCGCCGATCAGTGAGCGTCCGGCCGAGGTCGAAACCCGGCAGGTCGCCGGTCACTGGGAAAGTGACTTGGTAATGGGCTCTCGGCCGTAGGCGATCGCCACGCCGGTGGAGCGGACCAGCTGGTTCACGGCTCTGGTGGCACTGCCCGACAGCACCGAATCCGAGCAGGTAACACCGCACCTGACACGCTTGCTGCTTTGGTTGCCCGCGGCGATGCGCCGGACCCTACCCGGGACCGCGGCCGCGAGATCAGTGGCCGCCAAACCATCATCGCGGCGACGCAGACACCGATCTATCTCCGCAAAACCGGCAGTCCTTGGCAACGCGGCACCAGTGAGAACACCGATCGGCTGCTGCGGGCTCGCATCAGTGTCGGCACCAGTGAAGTCTGTTATGACGACGTTGAGAATGGACCGTAGGCTGTGTTAAACGCTAGCTTTGCCGGCGTGCGCGTAGTTTTAGTCTTTGCCCGGGATATCCATCGGTAGTGAGGCCTGGCTATCTGTCGCCTCAGGTCGTGCCATAGAGGTACCCCTGGGTGCAGCTAGAGTTAGATCGCCAGCTCGCTGCAGGAAATACGCTCCAGCGAGTGCCGACAGAGGGATCAATAATAGGGCTGGGCGCAGCCCTCCCACCAGGCTGCTGACGATACCGACGGCAGAGGGGCCCAAGCTTTGTCCGATCAAGTTGATGGCAAAGAGGTATATCCCGGACGCGATGCCTCGCTGCTCGGGGCGACAAACGTTCTGCACTGCAGCGGCGAGAGGCCCCTGGAACATCCCGAGTAGTCCGGCCGGGATGGTGAGTACCGCCAGAGCCACGGTATCCGAGGGAGCGGCGAGGAACGCGGGAAACAAGACTGCGATCGCTAGTAACGACAGCTGGACCGTACGAGTGTGTCCATCGGCGCGTCGGCGGTAGAGATAGTCCCCGCACAAGCCTCCGGCCCAGATTCCGGTTAGTCCTAACACTCCGAACATCGGCCCCAATAGGATTCCGGCCCGGGCGGGCGTCCAGTCGAAGGCACGCTGGAAATATGTTGGTAGCCAAGCCAAAGCGCTGTACGCCGCAAAGGCACACATCATGCCTCCGAGGAGGACATAACGCAGCGGCCGGATGGATAGAACTTCCCGCGCGTGCGCCGGAAGAGTTTGTCTCCGTATGCTTGTGTGGCTTCGGCTCGCTACGTGCAGGCGCGGGCGGCGCAGCACGATAGGAATCAATAGCGTGAGCAGCAGACCTGGGACGGCCGAAGCGTAAAATGCAGCTCGCCAACCGTATTCCTGAGCGATCAGTCCGCCCAGTGCGAACGCAACCAAGAGACCTAAGGGGGATCCGGCCTGAATAGTCGCGATGGCGAGGCCGCGGCGCTCGGGCGGGTATAGATCCGAAGCGATGGAATGCGCTGGAGGAGTCGCCCCCGACTCTCCGACTGCGACACCCATCCTCGACAAGAACAGGTGCCAGAAGTTGCCCGCTAGCCCACAACTTGCGCTGACGATACTCCAGGCCGCGACGGCCACTGTGATGATCTTCGCTCGACTAACACGATCCGCCATCCAGCCAACGGGGATCGTCATTACGGCGTACACAGGTGCGAAAGCCGCACCACTGAGCAGGCCGAGTTGTGAGTCGGTGAGATGAAGGTCTTTGCTGATGGGGTCGGCCAGAATTGACAAGATCTGTCTGTCCAAGAGACTAACTGCGGTTACACCGAGCAGCAGCATCAGTGTGACCCGGCGTCGGGTGGCTGGCATGGAGACCGGTGTGGTCACTGCAGGTCGCCAGGCAAACTGCTGGGTGTCGACACGGAGGCATTCCAGGGCCATCGAGCTTCGATCGCCTGCTCTAGCAATTCCACCTGCGGCAGCAAACTCAGCGTGTGATCAAGTTCGTCGAGCCCGTCCAGCAGGCGCTTCCTGGCGAATTCGGCTATTGAGAACACATGAACTGTGCCGTTCCGGTCATCGATGGTCCGGGTTTCCAGGTTCAAGGTCAGGTGTGCGCCCGGGGCGCCTAGAAGGTGGTTGCTCAACGCGTCGACGTCAGATCCTGGGAGGGTGATGGGTAGCAAGCCGTTCTTCAATGCGTTTCCATAGAATATGTCACCGAAACTGGGTGCGATGACTGCCCGAATTCCGAAGTCCCACAGAGCGTATACAGCTTCTTCTCGAGACGAGCCACACCCGAAGTTGGGACCGGTCAGAAGGATCTGTGCCTCTGAGTAAGCGGGCTCATTGAGTACGAAGTCGGGATTGGGCTCGCCTTTGGAGCTGAATCGCAGATCATGCAGGCAAGAGCGACTGAACTCGTCACCGCGCCTGGCTCCCAGAAATCGCGCCGGCACGATTTGATCCGTGTCAACGTTTGCTCTCGGCAGCGGCGCAGCGATAGCAGTCAACGTTCGGAACTTCTCCATCAGCGCTACACCTCGATCAATCGCCGCACATCGGTGAAGCATCCGGTGACTCCAGCGGCGGCGGCCATCGCTGGGCTCATCAGATGAGTACGCACGCCGGGGCCTTGTCTGCCGACGAAATTACGGTTGGAGGAGGAGGCCACTCGTTCTCCAGGGCTTCCAATGTCGCCGTTGAGTCCGACACACATCGAGCAACCAGATTCATGCCATTGGAAACCTGCATCGCGGAAAACGCGGTCGAGCCCTTCGTGTTCAGCTGCCCGTTTGACGGCTGTGGAGCCCGGAACGACGACGGCGGTGACCCCCGAGGCGACGTAGCGACCGCGGGCTACGTGTGCCGCAGCCCGAAGATCCTCGATCCGTCCGTTGGTGCAGGAACCGATGAAGACCCGGTCGACCGGGATTCCCTCGATCGGAGTGCCGGGCTGGAGGCCGATGTAGTCCAGAGCCTTGACCATCGCCTCTTTTCGGACGCCGCTAAATCCGGCTGGATCGGGAACGCGTCCGTCTATGGCCGCGGTGTCCTCTGGGCTGGTACCCCAGGTGACCATTGGTGAGATCGTTGTCGCGTCGACCTGCACTTCTCGGTCGAAGGTCGCGCCTGGATCGGACGGAAGAGCCAGCCAGTCTTCCGATGCCTGCTGCCATACTGCCCCTTTCGGGGCATATGTACGATTGTGAACGTATTCCAAGGTGATGTCGTCGGGCGCGATAAGTCCTGCGCGGGCACCAGCTTCGATCGACATGTTGCAGATGGTGAGGCGCCCCTCCATGGACAATGCGCGAATTGCCGCCCCGGCGTACTCGATCACGTGTCCGGCAGCGCCGGCTGCGCCTATTCGACCGATGACGGCAAGTATCAGGTCTTTCGCGGTAACACCCGGTGCCAACATGTTATCGACAAGTAAGCGCATCGTTTTGGGCCTTTTTTGCCACAGTGTCTGGGTAGCCAGGACGTGGGCGACCTCTGAGGCGCCGATGCCCAGGCCGATTGCGCCGAGCGCCCCATGCGTCGAAGCATGGCTGTCCCCGCAGACTACAGTCATACCCGGGAGGGTGAGGCCCTGCTCTGGACCGACGACATGGACGATCCCTTGCTGAGGGTGACCAAACCCGAACGTGCGGACTCTCGATTTTTGGAGATTGCCGTCGAAGAGATCCAGCGCTCCGCGCTGGAAGTCTGTCAGTCTTCTGGCGCCGGGCTCTGTCGGTACAATGTGATCCGCCATCCCGATCGTGAGATCCGGGCGCCGCACTGTCAGTCCACGGGCGTTCAGAATCTGGAACGCCCGTGCCGAGCCCTCATGGACCAGATGTCTGTCGATGGCCAGAAGGGTTTGACCATCGACGTCCTCAACCAGGCTGTGGTGGCGCCAGATCTTCTCGAACATCGTCATCGAGGCGCCCATCATGCATCTTCTTTCCCGAACTGGTGCCGATGGCCGTCCCATTCGTCAGCACCAAAGCGAGCGAAACCTTCTCGTAGGCTGGGTATACTGAAGTCGGGATGGCGCCTCTCGGTGAGGGTTTCCGTTAGGATCCGGTCACACGCGCCGACCACCTCAGCCAGCAACACGCCTGGCAGGAGCGTCAGCTGGTAGCCTGCCTGCTCGATTTCGGCGAAGGGCAGCAGCGGGGTCCTACCCCCTGGGACCAGGTTGAGCAGGCAGGGGCCGCGAACGAGTTCCGGTATCGCCTTGATCTCGGCTACAGTTTGCGGCGCCTCGACGAATGCCAGATCCGCTCCGGCATCCAAGGCTGCGTTGGCTCGGTTTACGGCCTCCTCAAGTCCCAAGGCGGCGCGCGCATCAGTCCTCGCGATGATCAACATCTCGTTCCGTGCAGCGACCGCGGCTCGGATCTTGCTGATAAATTCATCAGCCGGGATCACGGACTTGTCGTCCAGATGGCCACACTTTTTAGGGAATAGCTGGTCCTCCAGATGTAGTGCTGCAACCCCTCGCCGCTCATATTCCGTCACGGTACGAATCGTATTGAGTTCATTACCGTACCCAGTGTCGGCATCGGCGATCAGGGGAATTTTGACGGCCTTGGCGATCCGGCCGGCATTGTCGGCCATCTCGGTCATGGTGAGCAATCCATAGTCGGGGTAGCCGAGAGCGGCCGATGTACCTGCTCCGGTCATGTAGACCGCCGCAGCGCCACCGTGCGCGACCGCGCGAGCGGTGATGCAGTCGTACGCGCCTGGGGCCAGTACGTGCTGTCGCTTCTCGAGTAAAGTCCGAAGACGGGCTGCGCCGCTTTGCTGTGGTATCACCAGTGACCCCTCTCGATTCAATCGATGACAGAATTGCTGATAATGTCTCAACTGTCAAGATTTGATGGGAGTTGCCAACGATTGAGCCCCGCTTGCATGGTTGTGGTGGCGGAGCGACCATGATGGCCGTATGGATACCCGAGAACGGATCTTGCGGGCGGCGGCTGTTGTGTTCGGTCGATATGGCTTCCGACAGAGCAACATGGAACTGATCGCACAAGAGACTGGGCTATCGAGGCAGGGGTTGTATCGATACTTCACCAGTAAAGAGACCCTTTTCGCTGCGGTGGTGGACGACTTGCATCGCCGCGCATTAGAAGCCGGGGAGGCGGCAGCGGCGGCCGCATCCCGAGCGGGCAAAGGTGTGGACGAGATCGTCTTCGCCCAGCTAGATGCACGTTTCGGTGTCTTCATGGATCGGCTTGGGGAATCCCTCCATGCTGCCGAATTGACGGAGGAGAACGCACTCCTCGCTGCGGACGCATCCAGGCAGTACGGAAGGCTCCTGGTGGAGTCGGTGGGGCGGGTCATTCGGACGGCTGCGGCAGTGGACAACATGATCTTTTCGCCCGATTTGCCCCCGGACCGGCTCGCCTACCTGATTATCTATGCGGCCCGGGGGCTCAAGGTTGCGCGCCCGGCTAGTGACCGCGCGGCCTTTGGTGTGGATCTTCGGCAGCTAGTGAAGTTGATGATGGCCGGCGCCCTGGAGGCTGGCAATGAGGCGTCAAATAGGCGCGCGCTGTAACGAACGAGTCGATCCAGGGCATTGACGAAGTGTACAGAAAATGCAATCGTGTAAACGCCATAGCAAGGAGGCTGGTATGACCGACACGCTCGGCTGGAGGCGGATCTACGGCGTCGCGACGCCGTCAACCAACACGGTTGTCCAGCCTGAATACGACGCCATGCGTCCGGTTGGTGTGTCCAACCATGTTGAGGGTATGCACATTCCGGACGACCTGTTGCGTAGCAACGCTGACGGTGAGGAGTTGATCCGCCGTATAGACGCGGCCCTCGAGAACGCCGTCGACCGGCTGGCCACCTGCGGTCCCGACCATATCGTCCTGGGCATCTCTGCGGAGAGTGTCTGGGGCGGCGGATTGGAGCCGTCGCGCCGCATCGCTGAGCGGATCCGGTCCCGCGCCGGTGACCTACCCGTGACTCAGGCCGCAGACGCGCTGCCGGCGGCGTTGAAGGCAATGGGCGTCACTCGTAAGGTCGCGGTCGTGGATCCGTACTCGGAGATTGCGGAAGGTCACCTTGCCGAGTTCTTCGAGGAGGTGGGCTTTCAATTGGTGCGTTGTGCGCATATCCCGGCCACGAGCCCGACCCTGATTGCACACACCACTGAGGCTGCGCTGATTCGGGCCTTGCACGCGGTCGACGGGGATGATGTCGGGGCGATAGTACAGTTCGGTGCGAATCTCCCGGCTGCGCAGTTGATGGGTGAGGCCGAGCGCTGGCTGGGCAAGCCGGTGATCGCGGTGAATACTGCGACGTACTGGCATGCACTGCGTAGTGATGGTATCGATGACAAGATCCGGGGGTTCGGCAGTTTGCTCAGCCACTACTGAATCTATCTATATCGGTACTTGCGCACCCGGGTTGGGGCCGCCGCTTGTTGGCGACCCCGACCCGGAGCGGTTATTTGGTCAAAGCGGCCAGCAGCTGACGGCACTGGACGACCCAGCGGTCACGGTCGTCCTCGATCTCCTTTATGCTGCGGCCCGCCGCCTCGGCATGCACACCAGCGACAAGGCGCGCCATCGGCGTGTCGGCGTAATCATCGCCGATGAGCGCGCCGAAACTGGCTAAAAACCCTTCTATGCCTCGCTCGCCGCCGGCGAGATGCATGTTGAGCAGGGGACCGATCCTTGGCGACCGAAGGCCCGGCCCCCAGGTCATTGCCTGATCAACGACTTCGGGGCTCCCGATGCCTTCTAGCACCAGGTTGACGGCCTCGCGAGTGAGGGCCGATTGCAGGCGATTGACTATATGGCCGGGGGTCTCTTTGCTCAGCCGTAGCGGTCGCTTACCAACGGAGCGGTAGAACTCTATTGCGGCGAACATCGTCGCATCTGTGGTCTTGTCTCCTCCGACAACCTCGACCAGCGGCATCAGGTGAGGAGGGTTGAGCGGATGGCCGATCACCATTCGCCCAGGATGAGAGGCGTCTTCCTGGATCTGGCTCATCGGAATGCTGGACGAGCTGGATGCGATCGTGGTTTGTTTCGGCGCTGCATCGTCGATTTGACTGAACAGTCCCCTCTTTATCTCGAGATCCTCGGGGCCGTTCTCCTGAACAAAGTCGGCATCGGTCACGGCGGATGGGATATCGTGCACGAAGCGGAGCCGATCCGGCTCTGGTTCCGAATCAACTTCCCCTAATTCGCGCAATACGGGCCAGGCGCGCTCCAGCCGCGCACGCATTCTTTGTTCTGCCTCCGGATCGGGGTCGGTCACGATGACCTGATGTCCGTACGCCAGGAAGGTGGCAGCCCAACCTGCCCCCATCAGTCCTCCGCCTACGAGCGCGATCTTGCTCATTCAGTCAAATCCTCTCTGTCGGTTTGCGCAGGGTCTTTGGAAATCCGTAGAGCCGGGCCGGGTTGTGCACCAGAATCGCGGCGAGGTCGGCTGCGGCTGGGATCGCGCGGCTCAGCAGGTCCAGCAAGTCGCCCTCCTCTGGAGCCGGCGCGGCCAAGCCGGGGTGCGGCCAATTGCTGCCCCATACGGTGCGGCTGGGAGCAATCGAATACAGAGCCGCCATCAGCTCAATTGTGTCGTCATGATGCGGACGGTCTGGTGAGATGAAGTATGGCGCCGACAACTTGACCCAGGCCCCCGCGTCAGTCAGCAGGTGCTGCAGAGCGGCGAAGGCCCTGCTGGCCAAAGCCCCCGCGGCGGGCAGCATTCCCATGTGGTCGATCACGACCGGTACAGGGAGCCTCGCAAGTGTTTCGGCGTGTTCGGCGATATCCTCGGCATCGAGTATGACCTGGATGTGCCAACCGAGATCGGCCAGTCGGGCTGCAATGGCATCCAGGTCGGCGAGCGTCACCGAGTTCGGGTAGCGCGGATTGATTCTGAGGCCTCGCACGCCCGCAACATGCAGCCGTTCCAATTCGCGGTCAGCGACATCGGTTTGCGCAACCGCGACACCACGCAGACGATCGGGGTGAGCATTCAACGCGTCCACCAGCAAGCGGTGGTCGGTTCCGTAAACGCTGGGCTGAACTAGAACCGCCCGATCGATTCCTACTATGTGGCAAACATCCAGGTAATGCCGCAGAAACGCATCGGCCGGAGTGTACGTGCGTGGCTCAACATACGGGTATCGATCAACCGGTCCGAAGACGTGGAAGTGAGTGTCGCAGGCTCCCGGTGGCAACGGTTCCGACGGTGGGCGTGGCTGAAGGTTTGGCGGCAGGAACTGCGGATTTGTCTGCATGGCGTTGTCCTTAGGAACACGGGGTTTGCGCTCTCCTCTTGACAGAGTAGCGAAAAGTGTCCTATATGTATCACATGCGAGCAAGTAGATTCTCTGGACGAACTGCAGTCGTGACTGGCGCAGCGCGCGGGATCGGGCTGGCATGCGCCGAACGCTTCGCCCGTGAAGGTGCATCCGTTGCGATAATCGATCTGCCTGAATCGGATGGAGCCGCGCAAGCCGAGCGGCTCACGGAGGAGGGCGCAACAGTGCGTTTCTACCCCTGCGACGTCACTGTCAAGGATGCGGTTGCTGAGACATTCGATGCCATCGCTGCGGAGATAGGCGTGCCGGACATCCTGCACGCCAACGCCGGTATCCTGCGAGGCAGTGACTTTCCTGACACCACCGAGCAAGAATGGGGCGAGGTGCTCGGGGCCAACTTGACGTCCGTATTTCTGTGCGGACAAGCCGCCGCGCGGTTGATGATCGCGCATGAACAGACCGGCGCGATCGTGAACACAGCATCGATCGCCGTGCTGCTCACAGCGGCCGAAGGGGCCGCATACAGTGCCTCTAAGGGGGGAGTTGCTGCGCTGACCAAGGCGATGGCGCTGAGCCTTGCCCGGCATGGCATCCGGGTCAACGCAATAGGGCCGGGCACTGTCGTCACGGATATGATGGCACCTGCTCTGGCTCATGATGCACTCTCCGAGAAGATTCTGTCACGCACGCCGTTGGGACGGTTCGCCCAACCAGCTGACATCGCAGGTGTTGTGGCATTCCTTGCATGTGACGATGCTGCCTACCTCACCGGGCAGGTCATCTACATCGATGGCGGTCGGCTCGCTCTCAACTACACCACGACTGCATCGCCGACGGCCGGTCGCTCATGAACACCGACGCGCATGTTCTACTAACTGAGCCGATTCCTCCTATCCTTTATGGTTTGGAGCAGCATTTCACTGTGCACCGCCTGTGGGAAATGGATCGAACCAAGCTTATCCGCCAATTCGGACCCCGGATCGGAGCGATCGCTGTTGGCCCCAAGGCTGTGGTGGATGCCGAGTTGATCCACGCGTTGCCCGCCTTGGGGATAATTGCGAAGTTCGGCGTTGGCTACGACACCATTGACGTTGAGGCCGCTGCGCGCCGTAACGTCGTGGTTACCAACACAGCCGGGGTGCCGACCGAGGAAGTCGCCGACTTCGCGCTCGCCCTATTGCTCGCGGCCGTCCGTCAGATACCACAGGCTGCTCGATATCTAGCCGATGGCTCGTGGGGGCCGGAGCAATTCTTCCCTCTCACTGCAACATTGAGGGGGCGGAAAGTGGGTATCCTGGGGCTCGGGGCGATCGGCAAAGCTGTCGCCCGACGGTGCGAGGGCTTCGGTCTACCGGTTGCGTACTACAGCCGCACCAGGCAACGAGATGTCCCATACGTCTACCATGCCTCACCGCAGGCCCTTGCCGCTGACGTCGATACGCTATTCGTCACGGCAGCAGGCGGGCCCGACAGTATCGGGCTAGTGGATGCCGAGGTGCTGCGCGCACTCGGCCCGAACGGCGTGCTTGTCAATGTTGCACGTGGTGCCATTATCGACCAGTCAGCGCTCGTCACTGCACTGCGTGAGCGCACCATCCTAACGGCGGCACTGGATGTGTTCCTCGGTGAACCTGAGGTGCCGAAGGAATTATTGGCGTTCGAGCACATCGTGGTGACCCCGCACACTGCAGCCGGGTCGTTGCATGCGGTACTGGGCATGTGCCAATTGGTCGTGGACAATTTGGCGTCCTGGTTTTCCGGCGGCGGTCCGCTGACCCCCGTCACTGAAACTCCTTGGAAGAAAAGTTGATGCGCGCAATTCAAATCACCGCCTTCGGCGGACCCGAAGTGCTCAGTGAAACGGTGATATCGGCGCCGAAGCCCACTGCCGGACAAGTCGCGATTGAGGTTGAAGCGGCGGGAGTTAACTTTGCCGAGATTCTCATCCGAAAAGGCATGATGCCTGGGATTTATCCACCTATTGTGCCCGGACTGGAAGTAGCCGGCCGGGTTTGCGCATTGGGTGAGGGTGTGCATGACTTCACGGTCGGCACGCCGGTTGCTGCCTTTACGTTTTCGGGGTACGCCCAGACCGCTGTTGTGGACGCACGGCTCGCAGTCTCATTGGCTGGGCTCACCGACAGCCTGTTTGCTGCGACGATTCCCTGCGCTGCAGTTACGGCATATCTCATGCTTGAGCGTGTTGCCCGGCTGCGGGAAGGGGAAGATGTTCTTATCCACGGGGCTGCTGGCGGGGTGGGAAGTATGGCTGTGCAGATTGCGCGCGCACTCGGAGCGAGACGTGTCTTCGGCACAATCGGAAACTCTGAAAAGTCGGTGTTTGCAGCCGATTTAGGGTATGATCATGTAATCGAACGCGCTAATTTCGGTGAGGCCGTCTCACGGCTCACTCAAGGGCGTGGAGTCGATGTCGTGCTGGAGATGGTCGGCGGGGATCATGTGGCACGCAGCATACACAGCTTGGCTCCCGGCGGCAGGGTCGTCTATTTCGGAGACCCTGGTTTTACCAGTGAAGCCACTGTGGCTCTACAGGGTCTGCGATCCGGAAACCACGGCGTGCTGGGCTTCTCGCTCGGCGCGCTGTGTGGACAGAATCCTGAAATCTGGCGACCGGCTGCCGAAAATCTCCTACGAATGATCGATAGCGGGCATTTACGCAGCACGGTAACCGAAATATTTCCACTGTCCGGGGCGGCCGATGCCCATGAGCGTTTGGAATCCGGACAAACAGTTGGCAAGCTTGTCTTGCGCGTTCCTTCCGCCAGCTGATCGCCCACGTGGCCGCGATTATCCATGTCAGTTCACAACGGCAACTAGGACTGGCATCAGCTCGTTGGCGGCCAAGGCACTAGACCGGTCTTGAATATTACGCGCAAAGGGACGTCATTTCCCAAGCACCGGAAATATTCAAATCCCAGCGTGACGGTTGATGACTTTAGCGATTACCTGTAGCCAGAGTTGGTTCAGATATACGAACGAACGTTCCACCGACGTGAAGGCGAGCCATGACGAGCAACCTCCCCACCTTTGCAGCTGCGGCCGCCGAGCCTAGATTGCGCCGCCTTGGCTACTGGCTGGAGGCTCACCGCCGAGCTGTCGTGATGCTGTCCTTGCTGGGAGTCGTCGCGATGGCGGCCATTGGCGTCGCGACAGTCGGCGGGCTCTCGCTGGCGCGGTTCGAAGCGCCCGGTTCGGAATCGGATCGTGCTGCGAAGGAACTCGCCGATCAGTTCGGTACCGGCAGTGTGGATCTGGTCCTGCTCGTCACTACGCGAGGCGGCTCCGTGGACCAACCGGCGGTCCAACATGCTGGAATCGCTCTCACAAACAAGCTAGCCGGCTATCCCGGGGTTGCCGAAGCGGCCTCCTATTGGACCAGAGGGAATCCCGCAACGCTCCGAAGTGACGACCACCGGCAGGCCCTAGTTGTCGCTCGGATCCCCGGCAGCGCGAACGTCGTCCGCTCGGAGATTCTCCCTGCGATCGTTCCTGATCTAACGCGCAGCGACGACCTCATCGAAGTACGTGCAGGTGGTGGCGAGGAGATCTTCCGACAGACCGTTCCACAGGCTCGGCAGGATTTCCTGCGCGCAGAGCTGCTCATATTTCCGCTCGCCTTCCTCCTTCTCTGGCTCTACTCGCGCAGGGTTCTCGGCGCAGCAGTACCCTTGGCGATCGGTGTATTTGCCATGATTGCCACGCTCGCAATACTGCGTCTGGTTCTGCTCTTCACAGATGTCTCAACCTTCGCCTTGAACATCACACTAGCAATGGGCCTCGGTCTCGGTATCGACTACTCATTGCTGATCATCGCACGATATCGGGAGGAGTTGCGATCAGGGCGCCCAGCCCGGGACGCCGTTGCATCTGCTGTGGAGCATGCAGGCCGAACGGTGCTGTTCAGCGCGATGACGGTGGGTAGTTCTCTCGCGGTGCTATTCGCGCTGCCGTTCGAATTTCTGCGCTCCTTCGCGTATGCCGGAATTGCCGTTGTGGTCGGCACGACGGTCGGTGCGATCATCGTCCTTCCAGCAATCCTGGCAATGTGGGGCGACAGAATCGTACACGCTGCGAATGGCGGCAACAGTGTCGGCGGCAGGTGGCATTCGTTCGCTCTACGCGTTATGCGTCGGCCGATCCTTTACGGTGGTATCGCGGCGGCCGTCATAGTGTTGCTTGCCTCACCGGCGCTGAGTCTGCGATTCGGTGTCGCCGACGACCGAATCCTGCCTGAGTCGGCACCAGCACGACAGACGCAGGAACTCATACGGCAGAATTTTCAATCGGAAGAGACCGATGCATTACAAGTCGTGGCAACCTCACCGGTTGTCGACCTAGCTCGGTATGCGCAGAGATTGTCAGAGCTCAAAGGAGTTGCTCAAGTAGACTCCGCCGCAGGTGCATATGTCAAAGGAACACCGATTGGGCAGTCGGATACTGCTCGATTCAGCAGTCGACAGTCAGAGGGAACCTGGATTTCCGTTGTCCCCACTGCCGATCAAATGGAACGCGACCCAACCGGTCTGGTGGAGCTAGTTCGAGCGACGCCGGCGCCTTTCACTGTCGCAGTCGGGGGGTATCCGGCCGAACTGGAGGACTATCGGTCTTCTGTGGCGGAGCGGCTGCCAATATTGTTCTCGCTGATCCTGTTGGTTACGTTCCTACTTCTATTTGTCATGACCGGCAGTCTGCTGATTCCGCTCAAGGCAGTCGTCTTGAACTTCGCCAGTCAGGCTGTGATGTTCGGCGTACTGGTCTGGGTGTACCAGCAAGGCCATTTGTCGAGTATTCTTCACTTCACTTCGACTGGTGCCCTCGACCCAAGTATTCCGATCTTGATGTTTTGCATCGCCTATGGGCTGTCCATGGATTACGAGGTATTCCTCCTGTCGCGAATTACTGAAGAATACGAGAAAGTGCGCGACACGGAAACAGCAGTGGCCGTGGGGCTTCAGCGGAGCGCGCCGCTGATCACCTCTGCTGGAATAATATTGGCACTGTCTTTTGCCGCATACGCTTCGGCCGACATTGTCTTTGTCCAAATGATCGGAGTAGGAATGGCGGTGGCCATCTTAGTCGATGCCACTCTGATTCGCGCAGTATTGGTCCCGGTGATGATGCGGTTGCTTGGATCCGCCAATTGGTACGCGCCTCAAACTTTCCGCCGCGTAAACAGCCGCTGGCGCGTCGTTCATTGATACCGCAAGAAACTCTGAAATCAAGAAGGGTGAGGAATGGTAATTGGTGCCCGATGGGACGGTAGGTGAAGGACATGGCCGATCAAGCAGCGACTGTCGTTCAGTCGGGTGACTGGTTGGTGTTGGTCGATCCGCGCTGGCAGGAAACCGCGCGCGAGGTGATGCCGTCGCCCGGGATGATCCTCGGTGGCTGGGTGATCGGCAAAGATGGCGTTGCGGGTCCGTTCGAACCCAATCCGAACTACTTCCCTATCGACGAGACGGTGCCGACCGATCCCATCGACGCCGTGCTGAGGCGCAGCGCTGAAGGTGACAACGTCGGCGGCGAAGAGATCATCGCGGCGCTGCACAGCGCCTTAGTGGAGATCGGATGCGACAACCAGAACGAACTGCTGGTGAGACCGGCTCCGGACGGGGTGCCGTGCGTTGCAGTCGCCACCGCCGCACTACACAAACACCGTGTCAAGGCGGACCGGTGGTGGCCAGTGCAGGGCACGGTGCTGGCCGACATCGTGCCCGCCGACACCGATATCTTACTCAATCCAGGCAGTCCCGCCCAGTTCCGGTTACTGGCCCGCAGTCTGCGATCGGCCGAATGATGCTTGCTACTCAACTTGCCCGAATTACCCACCGACTTCGCGCAGCAGCTACCGAGGCGGGCGGCGCACTGCAAAAGGGCATGCACGGAATCTCCAATGATGTCCGCAAAATTTCCGATAATCTCGTCACAGCCGACGAAACAGGCGTCCGGGCGATGAGTCGAGTTGACCCGGACACGCCACGCCTTTTCGGTCAGAGCCTCCACACCGGACTCGTTCACTTCTTCACACCCGACCAAGTCCGCAGCATGCCGATCCTAAGCCCCGACAAGAAGGTCGTCGGAGTGGTATTTCCGGCGATGCTCAGAGACATAAAGAAGCCAATTATTTTCGATCGTGACGGATTCGAATTCGGGAGCCACTCGTACCACCAATTCGCAGAAAGCGGAGGAGTCTGGCGGCCGGAGTGGGTCTACGAAGGCGCGGTCCCAGCCCCTTGGGGTGAAGAGAGAGTATTCGCGATGGCACACTCCACTAAGAACAGATACGCCGTCCAGGTCAAGAAGAAGATCCCGTTCACGAAATGGAGTAGATGGGTGCCCGTGCTAGTTAACGGAGAAACCTACGGGCAGATCCTTGCCGCCGACAAGCATTTCAAGCGGGCTGTCAAAGGCGCGCCAACGGCCGAACTGATCCAGATGTCATGTTCACCCGCCGCGGGCCGGGCCGCACGCGAGTCCGCCGAATCGCTACATTCGACGGGAATAGGCTTCGACGTACACGCTTCCGAAACAATCTGTCTGCACCAAGGCAACTTCAGCGAAGAGCAGGGACCAGGCTTGGTGAAATTGAGCGCCGACATCATCACCGATTTCGGTTTCGAAGTGAAACCGGACCAATCCGGTGGCCCGACGAAGTCAACCTTGAGTAGATACGAGGCACCCAGACAACCACGGAACACACAAGTCTGACGCCCCACGACCCAACCCCGTTGCACACGACTTCGAACACCGCGCAGTCGACTTCGAACATCGACATTCGCGCCGAGCCAGCCGGCCAGCGTCGAGAGACTGTGGATTTCTCGGCTCCTCTCTGGTCAAGCCCCGGCCAGCAGAGAGGTACCGGTATCCAGAGCATGACCCAGTAGACGACGTCGTCGAGCTTGCGTTTCAGGCATCGCAGGGCTTCTTCATGGCCTTCCCTGCGGCGCGTTTGCGCCGGCAATAGGCGCGTCCGGCGGTATCGCGGCGGATCTGGGTGATGGCGATGACATGGAGCGCGTAGTTGAGCTGCCGGTCGCAGGCGCGGGAGAGCCGCTGGTGGCGAGCGTCTCCGGAGGAAACTTCGACCGGAGCGACACCACCATAGGAAGCGAACGCGGCAGCGGATCAGTAGCAGCCGATGTCACCGTGCGCGCGAGAATCTTGGCAGATACCAGGGTGCCGTGGTGGTGAGCTGGGTGCGTGATTCGGTGACGACGGCGTTGGGTGGGTCGGTCGCGTTGTCGATGCGGCGATCGAGCCGGCGAAGTTCGCCGACCGGATCGACTGCAACCTGCCGGGGAGTCCGGCCGTAATGCTCACTCCGACGCACCGACCGCAGCAGCTGGGCCGCGGCCTCGGCGGTGAGCCTCTTCGGCAGCCCCGCGGGCACCAGTTGGACCAGCAGGCGGTGCAGTCATTGGCGGTCTGAGTGCGGGTGCGGATCAGGTCGTCGCGGTACTCGGTGAGCGTTCGCAGGACCTGGGCGGTCGGGTTGGTGCGCATGGACTGCTGTCCGGTGCTGGTGAGTGCGGCTATACCGACTGACAGGGAATCGGCTTCGTCGGTTTTGCAGCCGTGTCTGGTCGAAAGCATTCTGACCCGGTGTGCGAGTTTACCTGGAACATCGAGGCTTTCGATCCCGTCGATGGCCAGCTTCTGCGCGAGCGGAACGCCGAGTCCACCAGCTCCTTCGATCGCCCAGATCGTGTGGGGCCAGGCTAGGCGAATCGGCGAAGCTGCCGATTGCCGGTGCGGTTGACTTCTACACGCAATGAACCGAGGGGGCTGGCACTGGTTGATCGACAACGACTGCCGTCCAAGATGCTTTGTGCCGGTCGGCAGCTATCGCGACCTGATCGGTGGGAGTGGTTTTTCGCCACGGCAACCTTTATGAGGACCTACGAACGATCGGTTCCAACGAGGAGTGCAACCAACTTCGGGCGGTGCAGACCCCTCTCTCGAGCCACTCCCTGTCAGCAGCCGCGGCCGGGACGCATGCCGTTAAGAGGTCAATCCCGGAGGGTGACAGGTGTTTCCCGAGCGACCCCGACCGCAGCCTTGAAGATCATGGCTGCAGAACACGAACTCCGGCTCCTATTCAACAAGTTGGTACCTTTCTGCTGGCCGGGGCTTGACCAGAGAGGAGCCGTTAGCGAGGCTCTGGCCCACTTTCGGTGGTGCATGTGAGGTGACGGCGGCACGATTGGTTACATCGGCGAACCGTGACGTCGTTCATCGGTGAATCCTGACGGCGGTCTCACCGAGCAAAATGCTGTGTCGGCGAAATCTGACGTCGCGATCGTGCTTGACACCCACCATCGCTGGCTGCTGCGGACCGCGCTCAATGAGCGGCTGTTTCCAGACGGCATCCTTCAGCAGCGCAGATACCGATGCCCCGTTGCGAGATGAACCGCCCGCGTCGACGCACCGCTCACCTCGATCGCAACCGTCCACAAAGCGTCTCCATCGAGCGGGTCTCCGGGAAACGGTACGGTGAAATCCGCGTCCTCCAGCCGCAGCCCGAGTAGCCGCCGGTAGAAACGTTCGGCAGCAGCGGGGTCCACGGACTCGTGCACGACCCGGCCGGGAGTCCGCGGTCCGAGCGGATGAGACCATCCGGTGAACATCTCCGGTTGCCACAGCGACACACTCGCGCCCAGCGGATCGAGGATGGTCGCGAGGATTCCTTGGTCAGCAATCGAGGTAGGAGCGAGCAGGCTGGTCGCCCCGTGGCTGATGGCCAGGGTGTGCACAGCGGCTGCATCCTCGACACCGAGGTAGTAACTGACGTGCGCAGGCGTTCCGAGTGGATAGAGCGCGCTGTCCAAACTGCTGACCCCGGCCAGCCAGTGGCCATCGGCTCGCGCTTTGATCGCGCCCCGCCAGTCGTCCGGGTCGACCAGGCATTCCCAGCCGAACTCCTCGGCGAACACCCGACCGGCCACCTCGACGTCCGCGGACTTGAAGTCCATCCAACAGAACTCTCCACGCGGCCTCGAGCCGGACGTATGCAGGCAGGTCAAGACAACTCCTCTCGCCGACGACCATTCTCTCAGTCCGGAAGCCGTCGCGATCGTGCCGGCGGGATGCTGTCAGTACGACGCGTCACCGGCCTGAGCGCGCGATCGGTCAATACGGCCGACCAGCAAGATACGTTCGTCAGTAGCGTCAGATTTCGCCGATACCGGTAGATCTCATCCTCGCCACCAGACGTCAGAACTCACCGATAAACGACGTCCAAATTCACCGTCCTAACCACACGATCGTCCGGTGGCTGAAATGAGTGTTGTTGTCGGCGGTGCGGCCGTGCGGAAGCTGGCCGGGCGGGCCGCGGCCCGAACGCTCGGGCGGTGGTCGGTGCGAATGTCGCGGCAGACCGCGGTGCGGGTGCTGCTCGGCATCCCGCTGCAGACCCCGAGGGGGCCAAGGGTGCTCAGTGTGGATGATTTCGCTTGCTGCGCCGCCACCGCTACGGCGCCGTGCTGATCGACGCGCGACTCACCAGCGCGCCGATGTCCTGCCCGACCGCCGCTCCACCACCCTGGAAGCGTGGTTGCGGGCCCATCCCGGCGTCGATTTCGTCGTGCGTGACGGGTCGGCCACCTATGCCGAAGCGATCCGCCGCGGCGCCCCGACGGCGATCCAGATCGCCGACCGCTGGCACCTATGGCACAACCTGGTGCGAGCAGCAGAGAAGGTGGTCGCCGCCCACGCCCGCTGCTGGGCCGCTGTCGGCCCGGAACGTCGGCAGTTGACCCGCTAAACCACCACCCTCGCCCGCTGGCACGCCATCCACGACCTTCTCGACCACGGGGTCGGACTCATGGACTGCGCCCGCCGTCTCGGCCTCGGCTTGAACAACCGTCAAACAGTATTCCCGCGTTAGTGAACCCGAGAAGCTGCGCCGTCCGCCGCAATGCCGGGCGAGTCTGGTCGACCCCTACCGTGATCACCTGCGTGTCCGCCGCGCGGCAGAACCCGGCGTGCCGGTCACGACCTTTTTGGCCGAGATCACCGATCTCGGCTACACCGGTAGCCTGAATCTCCTGCACTAGTAACTGAATCAGGGCCGCGCTGAGTCCGACCGAGTCATGCCCTCGCCCCGGCGGCTGACCGCCTGGATCACCACCCGCCCCCGCGAACGCTCATCTCACCGAGTTGCTGGCGACCCGTCCGGACCTGACCGTCTCGCGGAGCTGGTGAGGAGGTTCGCCCCCATCGTCACCGAACATCGCGGCCGTGACCTCGGCGACTGGATGAGCAGGGCTCGCACTGCGGCGCTACCGGAACTCGACCTGTTCCTGCGCGGTATAGACCGTGACTACCACGCGGTCTTGACCGGGCTCTGCATCCCCTTACAGCAACGGCCCGGTCGAAGGCGTGAACACGAAAACCAAACTGATCAAACGACAAATGTGTGGCCGCGCCGGACTCCGGCTGCTCCGCCACCGCATCCTCCTGGCCTGAATCCACCCAGCTACCACCGAAAGTGGACCAGAGCCGTTACCGAGATAGTCCCCGCTGTGCCGGTCGGCTCTACCGTAGCCAGCACGCAGTGTGTATATGCTGCGGCGGATCCTGATCCATAAGCAGGCGAGAGGTGCCTGATAAGTCTGCCGCAAACGGTATTCTGCTCGCGCTGCTGGGCCTGGTCGTCCCCGGGGTCGCCTTCTCGGTTGCCCGTCGCCGGCTGGTCGGACCGGGCACCGATGAGAAGGATTTCAGCATGCGGCTCGCGCGTTCAATCGCGGTGAGCGTAGTGCTCGATTGCATCTGTATCGGTCTCGGCTGGCCCTTTTGAAGAAGTTCTGGAGCAGGGACCCGAAGGGTGCGCCCGGCCACCTGTAACACCCGCAGGAAGCCGCGGGAGCAGTTCTGGGGCAAAGCTCTGTGTATGAAGCGAGTCTTCCCGGTTTCAGTTCGTTGGTGAGCGTGGTGCTCGGTGGGGTGGGATGGGGGGTCTCGGCTTCGCTGCGAGTAGTGCGTCACCGACCAAGGAGTGCGGAAGTGTGCTGTGTGCGCGGTGGTGGAGGAGGGTCGGCTATCGGCAGAGGGTCGTTAGCGGCGTCCGGTGGAGCGGTTGCGCGAGGTTTTTGCCGTTCTGTCGTGCCGATTCGTTGGAGTGTCGGTGACCCGGATAGTGCTATGTCTGCAGTCTCAGTCCGTTGAGGTTGTTGTCGGTGTTCGCGCGGGTCACTTTCGCGCGTCCGCTGACTTCGTTCACGAGCTGCCTTACGTCTCGGTGCGGAATCGGTTGACACCTTCGCCGCGGCGGCATACTCTGGCAGTTATAGCAACAATGTGTAGCATTAAGGTTCGCGCAGGTTCGGTTCAGAGGACTACGGCCGGGCCCGCCGCTGGAATCTGATCGGGCGTTTTTGGACCCGAGCGCATATGAGGAGCACGCCGATGGATACGAACCAGGGCAACCGTGAAGTGCCGATCGCCGGCGCCGGACCGACAGGGCTGATCGATGCAATGCAGGTTCTTGCCCCTGGCGATGGGCGGGATGGAAACTATTCGATGCTCCGCATCGGATATTTCGAGATCGCCCGGACGAAAAGCAAGAACTAGTGGGCGAATTCGTGAAGAACTTCGGCCATTCCATGTGGCATGGTATCAATGGAGAAGCTTATGGCGTTCAGTACGGTCGAGTTGGCACGAGAAACGGCACGGGGTCGAAGATCTGGATCCGGAAGGGCGAGCGTCACTCTCTGCCGAGGACGGCGTGATGGAAAATCCGCTGGCGGCCGAGTGGGTGGCCCGTCGTTTATGGGGGCGGGAATCTATTCGTAGGACGCTTTCCGATGCACCAGAAGCAGCCAGGTGGTCGGGAGTTCGATTCGTCGAGCACCACTCCATTGCGGCTCATCAAAATGGACAATTCTGGGATAGTAGCAGAATTCTTGGTTTGGGCGAGTCGTCGACGGTTCGCCACGAAGTTCTGTATCTGAAGATATTTCGAGCCCACAACCGAAGAGGTCATACAATTTCAAGATTACTGGATCTTCGATAGTGCCCAAGTATTGTTCGACGATGCAACAGCCGATTTCGTCAATCGAAAGGCGTCGAAGATAGGACTGGCTAACTAAATTTAGTTCTCAAGCATGAACCATCGAGCATCAAGAAAGCTGCAAGCGTGAATCGAAATGGATCCACCTGAGGAGTGAGTGGAATTGCTGCATCAAGGTCTTTGGCCAGCGGCCGAGTCGTTATCTGGCGACTATTCATCGGGCAGGGTTCTGCCTTTGTTGGACTCTGAACAGCTTTTTCGTGCTATCTCCGGCCGCTCCTCCATTGCATCACCGCTCGTTGGATGGGCGCGTGAGTTGAGTGACTTGTATGCGAAACTAATTTCAGCCTCGCCGAAGGAGATTCAAGAACGACCCGGTTTCAATCCCGAGATCATCCGGCTAGACCTCGAGCGAATTATTGACGAGGTTGACAGTTGGGCGGTGGAAAACATTCCACGGTCAAGAGGCGCGCGAAAGCATACACACTCGCTGGGGCAAGTAATAAGCCACGTGGCAAGGCTTTACGCTAACGCGTGGTGGGCGGTTCTGAACTCGGAAGATGAAGAATTGCGGCATAAGTTATGGTTTCACCTCGGAGAAGCTTGTGAAGGCTATGCCGATATGGTAAATGAAATAGAGACTCGGCATCTCCAGTTGCCTTTGGGGGCAGGTGGAAACCGAACGACCTAAATCAACAGGTGGTCAAAGTCGGGTTGCATTGGGAATAGCGGATCCTTGAGCGCAACTCGAGTAATTCGGTAATGCCGTACTTCCCGGTTTCGAAAGTGGAAACCTGTGCAAATGGTGGTGCCGTTTTCAACATCTTAGGCGAAAGTATTTGAGGAATCGTGGGATGTAGCAGCTCCCGGACTGGATGAAAAATCCGCGCGGCACGGTTCGCGTCGAAAATTCTGCATTTGAAATGATCTGGTATAGCTGCTTGTCTGAATAGCCGAGATAGCTTGCTGTGGAAGTTCTGAAGAGTCGCGCACGAGTTTTCCGACATGCTGCTGCGCAACTCGAGCGGTGTTAGGCCTCGAAATTGACATCGGCGTTGGCTTACGAGCTTGCCCGTTCGGTAGAGATCGGTGTGGCGGTTCCGGCGACCTCGGGGCCAATATTATCCACAGGAACTTGGTGATCGGCCCGTGCGGATAGCCGCAGACATTCGGCACCAACACGGCTCGGCCCCGGAATGCTGAAGCCGGCCCGAGCCTCAGAGTAGGGGCGGCGGTCAAGACTTATTATCACGGGTGGGCGACGAGCTAGGTGCGTGGATTGGGTCCGCTGATGATGCGGTAGGTGGTGCGGCTGGCGCTGCATCCCTCGGCCAGATCGGCCAGGCTGGCTTCGTCGCCGGGGTTGTGATACTGGCGGTAGAATGTTTTCCGCGCGGTGAGAGGCAGTTTCGTTTGCTTGCCCTTGAGACGGCCCCTGGCAGATCTGGTTGCCCAGCCCGAACAGGCATCGCGCTCACGCAGGTTGGTCAGGATTTCACCGGCCGCGACCTTTTTGCCGGCGAACCGGTCGAATTTCGTGGTGGTCAGCTTCGCCTGCCGGTCCGCGACCGCTGCGGCGGCGGAGGTGACTGTGGTGCGCGCGTTGTCCAGGCCGGTGCGGTTGCCGCGGGTGATGCCGGAGAATCCCTTGTCGATGAGGATCCGTTAGCGTGACACCTGCGAGGGCGAGCAGTTGCTCGGTTTGGATCCCGACGTCTTGTTCGTCGGTGGACGGCGCACATATCCGACGCGGAAGGGCTCGATCACAACGGCGATCGGTCCATATGACGGGGGTTCACCGGAACAGTTCGCGGAACACCTGTACGGAACACCGCCGCCCAAGGCCGGATTCCTGTGGCTGCGGTGCTCCGTTGGCCGATCGGCTTAAACCCCCGGTATGGCTCAGTACAACCCCAGAAGTGCTGCCCGCCTGAACCGTGGGGGCCGCTCCACGACCCGGTGTAGTCGTTTCCGCGTGGCAGTACGTCAGCTCATGCCGCCGAGCCAACCTTCGGCGTCGAGCCGGAAGGCAGTGGGGCCGAGACCGTGCGAAGGTCGTCTTCCATTGCACGGAGGCAAGCTTCGCCCACCTGTTCTGACCAGCCGGCGCGGAGGCGGTCGAAGATGGCGGCGGAGCGGGTCAGGGAGTCAAGTCCGTGCGGGGTGAGGCGGACAATTTTGCGGCGGGCGTCGGCAGGGTCTTGAGTCCGTTCGGCGTAGCCGACGGCGATGAGACGGACGACGGTCTTTCCAGCCGACTGTTTGGAGATCCCGAGGCGACGGCCGATATCGCTGGCGGCCGCCCCTCGAGGCCGATTGCCTGCATCGCGAAACCGTAAGCGGGACGCGCGCCTTGATGCCCCTGCCGGGCGAGCTCGTCGTGTAGTTCGTCTATCAGCTGACGGAATCCCGCAAACAGCAGCAATGGAACCTCGTATCCGGCCCCGGGGAGTGCGTTGTGACCTCTACTGTTGCCAGAAAATGCAACCCGGTTTCGTATTTTACCGTCAATCATGTTGTCTATGCTGGGGGACTCTATGTTCGACCCGCACACGCTGGAAGCCGCCCCGGAGGCTGCACGACAGGCAATGGCGACCGTCGCGGAACTCGGGCGGGAAGTGCCCGAGGCTGTTGCGCGGTTGGCGGCCTCGCCGGAGCTGCTGAACGGGTTCCTCGCCATGAGCGCGAGTCTCGAGCACTGCACACCCTGGATTCGTTGGCACGCGAAATCGTCATCATGTCGTCGCGGTACGCAACGGCTGCCACCTCTGCATCGCCGTGCACACCGGCAAACTCCGCAAGCTCGGCGCGGATCCCGAGCTGATCGCCGCCCTATGCAAAAGCCGGATGATGGAAGATCAGCGCCTCGAAGCTGTCCGAGTCTTCACCCTGGAGGTGCTGGCTGACGCCGGTGCGGTGGGCGATGATGAGCTGAAAGCTTCTTTGGCACAGGGGTATACCGAGCGAAATGCCCTGGAGGTCGTCCTGAGAGTCAGCACATACACCATGTCCACACTTGCCAATCGCCTCGTCCGAGCCGCGTAAATCTCAAGCGGCCGTCGGCCCGCTGTTCGTTGAGGCGGCGCACCGACGACGGCCAGCCAGGATCCCGGGACTCGTTCCCGGGGGAGGTTCAGGCGGGTGTCCCTGTCGGGCCGGAATCGTCCGTAGGGTAGATGGCAGGCAGCGCGCTCAGTGCGCGGCGTTCGGTGTCGCCGACCAGGTCATGGAACTGCGGGTCCTCCAGGACGGCTTCCAAAGAAGGGTCTTGATGTGCACCATCGCCGACTGCAGTACGTGCAGGGCGAGCATCGAGACCTCGGCGTGCTCGCAGTCGGCGCCGGTGCGCTGGGAGTCTCTGCCGTGGAGCGCGACTGTATTGGCGGAGCACCAATTTTCCACCACTTGCAACCCGAGGCAAAGATTGTGCGGACGGACCGGCCCGGTTCTTCGAGGGCCTCGTAGGTGGGATGCTTCGGGCGCCGCGGGTGAAACGGCGCAGGATCGATTTACTCTCAGCAGTCCCGAGCCGTAAGGGCGGTAGCGTATTTGACCATCTGGTCGCACTGCTGGGCGAGTCGCACCGGTCTCGTTCCCACCTGATGTCAGTCACCCCCGACCAGCGTCCACGACCCGATCAAATCCTCAGTCGACCACTCCCGACGCACGCCCGGCAACAACAGCCGAGTCAACCTGCGTACGACGCTACTTTGCGGCTCGGGCCAGCTTCAGGATTCTGAGGCCAGCTTGGAATGGTTTCATTCGGGCGCTGTAGTCGGACTGTCGAGGGAAGTGCGATCCGAGGACGGAACATGGCTAACAACTTACGATCGTATTGATTGCTCGACTGCGAAACGTGTAGCATCGGAGACCTTCTCGGATTCGGAAATATCGAGCATACCGACGAAGAAAATCCCTATCCGAAAATCAGCCTTGAAGGGCATCGCATCTCTCGCGACGTTTTCCCCCGTTGGCCGCCGATCATATGAAGATATCTATGGTGCCGCTGTCGTAATCGGTAACGCGTTTGATAATCCCAGTTCACTCTGGTGGGACGGGTCGCTGCGCCGGGTATCGGCCCACGCGATCCCAATTTAATGTGAGCAAGGTGAATGGTCAAACGCTGGCGGCCATCAGGTGGGTTCAACCTCTAAATCGACCCTAAAGGGTTCACGAATTATAATTTGCTATGTCTCTTCAGGAATTCTAATTCCACGCGCAGAACGTTCTGGTGGTCTAGACCTCCCTCATATACATCGTAGTGGCCACCACGACTACGGTAGAGCTCACCACGCGGCGCCCGCATGGCAGCCTTCAGAGCTGGGGTGGTGGGTGCGACGGAGTCTGTCTCTGCGACCACCATCAGTAGAGGGCATCTAACCCGGCTTGCAGTGCGCACTGGTCGGTGCACAGAAATATCAAGCACCGACCTTGCTGTAATCTGATTTGGCCAAGCGCTCCCATCACGTGGGGCAAGGCGTTGTAGTCCGATAATTGCATCGTCGTTTGCGATAACGCCGCTACCGCCCGACGACGTATTGATCGGTAGGTAACGCGGTGACCGTCCCACGATGCCGCCGATCAAATCAGCGACCGCGGTCGTGCCCAGTCGAAATGCTCGCCGTGGAGGTGTGGCGCGAGTGCCGGCGAACCCGTCGGCCAGGGGGCACTGAGCAATCGCACCTGCAAGATCGACCTTCGATACGGCAAGGTCGAGAATATGCATTCCAGCGAAGGACGTCCCCCAGGCAAACAATCGTCGCCGATCCAGCGATTCGTGTTCAGCAGCCCATTGCAGAGCTGTGTGGTAATCCTCCCGCTGCCTACGGATGGACAGATATTCTCGCGGTGACCCCTGAGAAGAACCCCAATGACGATAGTCGAACACCAATGCCGCGAATCCGTGGTCTGCGAAAAACTCCGCGAAAGGAGCCAAGCCGGCAGCCTTGATGCCACCCAACCCGTGCGCCATCACGACAGTTGGAAGAGGTCTCGTCGTAGCAGGCAAATATAGCCAGCTGTCGAGATGGTGACCCGAGCTAGTAGGTATCTTCAGATTCTCTCGTTCGATGGTGCTCATCAACGAGTCTCCTTCAGACGGTAGATGGCAGGGAGCGGGATGTACCGGCGTCGGTCGCGGACATGCCCGAAGCGCGCGGTTTCGGAATTGAAGTAGTAGTTGTTGTACTAGGGAGTAGACTCGATATTGTTCGCGCGTGAGCCGCGATGGGAAGCGGTTGCGGCCACTCGCGCCGTCGAGCACACCGCCGTCGGTACGATAGAAGGTGGCGCGTGAGCACGCATTTAACGAATCGCGCAAGAATTGGACCGGTCTCGTCCGCTACTCAATGAGCTGTTAGACGAACTAGCACAAGCTATCGGATTCCTTTTGCTGAACTATTCGGAGAGGCTGGAAGAGGAGGCCGGCTTCCTCCTTTACCGAAAGCGCCTACTGTGGAGTGGAAAAGGCCCATAACTAATGCGGCCGCAGCGGCAGCCGTAGCTGCAGGCACTGGGTGATTTTGAGGGTGGGCAAAAAATAGAAATATACCCATCAAAACATACATGAGCCAGCCGGCTATCAGGTTCGCAACTGGCGAGTTACCTAGCGAACTTGGAAATTGCTCCTTTGTGATTCCTTTTACAAAATGTGGTGTCGCATTGGTGGCAAGTAAGCTCGCTACGAAGCTCAAAGCGACGGTTTGTAACATGAGGGGACTCCTGACGTGGATCATCTTTCGAAAAAAGACCGAATTTGTGCATCAGTGCAACGCGCGGTTAGTAGCAGTGTGAGAGCAACCGCCGCCTTTATCGGATCATGCCAACCGCCCGCAATCAGTCCGTGTGCCAGAAGATTCTGTTCAGACCCTGGGAAAGCGTATGTGCTGCTTAGTATGCGGCCGCTCCCTACCCGTGAGCACAATACGACTGGATGCCGAGCGGAAAAGGTGGCTAGTGGCTCAACCCAGGATGGATGGACGTGCCCGCCGCCGAAAGCTACGAGAACCAGGGCATCGGGCGGGTCGCTCAACAGCCAGTTCAACATCTCAGTGCCGCCCCCAAATAATGCGGTAATAATTTCGATGCGTGGGATAGATGGCAGGCCGACCAGAGGGATCGCCAGCGGCGGCTTTGCGGGACGAAGTTCGAGATACGGCTCGCCCTCATGGATGTAACCGAGTCGGCCCGGCCAGGACTGAAATGCATGTAGATCGGTGGTATTGGTTTTACGCACATGGGCTGCTGAGTGTATCTCGTCGCCGAGAACCACAAGAACGCCGGCTCCTGCGCAACTACGATCGGCTGCGACAGCAATTGCGGCCGCGAGATTGGCGCCTCCGTCGGCGCTAGGGGCGGACGCTGACCGCATCGCTCCTGTGACGACAACTGTAATCGGATCCGAAACTAACAAAGTGAGGGCATAGGCGACCTCCTCTATGGTGTCCGTACCTTGAGTAATGACTACACCCTGGTAGCCATGAAGGTGGGCGGTCTTGATTTCGTGTGCTAAGGCGAATATGTCGTCGTAGTCCAGATGGACGCCCGGGACGATGCGGAGATCGCGTACATCCACCCGCACGGAGTCGCTCGATGTATCGATGAGCTCTGCGGCGCGTAAAGTCGGACGAGCATCTCCTCCGACGGTATCGATCATCGAGATCGTGCCGCCGAGGCCGAGTAACAGGACTCGCGAGTTCGGTTGCTCAGTCACTTGCGCACCTCGAATCCTAGACCCGGTTGAAATTCTCCATTGCGGACTTCCGTCAATCTACCGTCTTCGCATACGATATTTCCTCGCAACAATGTCAGCACCGTCCTGCTTTGCAAGTGACGGCCGGAAAATGGCGACCACCCTGCATTCGATAGTAAGTCGGAGTCTTTGATCAGCCATTCCGATCTCGGGTCTACCAACACGAGGTCGGCGTCGAAGCCGGCTGCTAACTGTCCTTTTCGCTTGAGGCCGAAATGTTCTGCAGGGCGGCGTGAGTAGATGTCTGCAATCCGCTCGGCCGTTATCATACCTGACGCAATCGCGTCCACGAGTAACGGAAAGGTAGTATCAAGTCCCGGGAGTCCGAAAGGCGCCGACCAGATATCTCCAGAAAGCTTCTGTTGACGCGTAGATGGAGCATGATCACTTGAAATCGTGTCGATTTCACTTGTGGTCAGAAGTGCCCACATTGCTGCCTGTTCCTGATCATTTCTGATCCTTGCGGGAGGCGTGAACTTGCGCAACGCACCTTGCTTAGCTACCTCATCCTCTTTCATGAGGAGGTATTGAGGACAGGTTTCGGCGCTGATTGTGACACCGGACATTCGCGCATTCGAAACATGGGACACTATGGCCGGATGGCTGGCGTGCGCTATTCGGACATTGGCCTTGGTCAACGCTGCGGCCGCTGTCACCTGAGATACGGCGACCAATTCTGCCTCTCGGGTGCGCCACTCCGTCAACAGGGCTGGATCGACGCGGTCTGCATCGCGAAGTAGCCGCTCAGCAGCTGCGGTGATCAGTTCATCCTCGCAGTGCACCAAGCATCGAGCATCGAGTTCGGACAGTCGGCCTAAGACATCGAGCAACCCGCTTGATCCGATGCCGGGTACGCCATGCGTTGTACATGTGAAGATCTTGAAGAACGCGACTCCGGCGTGCCAAAGCGGCTCGATCTGCTCCAGGCGATCGGGCCAGACGTGGGCGGCCAGCCCATAGTCAATATGGGCGCGGTCGGCCAAGAGATCCCGTTTTTCTGCAAGGCGTGTCAATTCGTGCACAGGCCAGCTGTGGGTATGCTCGACGATTGTCGTGACTCCGGCGCGCGCTGCCGCAGCGGTTCCCTGTACGAACGTTTCCCTGCTCGGGTCGCCGGGCTCCATCAGATGGACATGGGTATCGATCATCCCAGGGAAGACCAGTAGGCCCGAAGCGTCGATGGTTGACCGCGCGACGCCGTCCCAGGTACCAACGACGACAGTCACGATACGACCAGAGCGAATCAGGACGTCCGCTACCGTGGTTGTTTGAGTGGTCACGACCGTGCCATTGCGAATGACGAGATCGATGTCCGCGGTCACCTTATCCTTAGGCGAGCGCACCATGCGGCTCATTGCGTTACCCGTAGGCATTGGTAAGATTTCCAGCAGTTTGTGGAAAAATTGAAGTTCTGTAACGCAACTAACGCGTCTCGGAGAGGCGTCTCGTCAATCTCGATAACTTTGCGTCCTACGGGAAATTTCAGGCTCACGTCTGCGAACGAATGAGATCTACGTAGAGTCTGGTTAACACAGCGCTGCGTTAGCTTCAGAAGGTTCTTCTGGGCTAGGCCGCCGGGGTTTGTCCCCAAACGTCGTCGAGTATGTCTAGTTTCTATCTCGTGGCGGGCTGTGGTGAGGGATTGGTTTGCTCTCGGGGGCGAGAGTGCACAGTGTGGGTCGAGGTGAGCGGCTGTTGGGTTGTTGTGCGGCATGCCGCTTCCCTTCTGTGTCGGTAGGTGCTGCGGTGCTGCAGCTCTGGCATTGATAATGCAACGTTCCTTCTTGATAAGCAATAGTTGGGAAGAGGTTCAGTGCGGGCGACTTGAGGTTGGAGGGGGTGGGATGTTCTGTGGACGTGTCGTGATGGTTTCGATGGCGTTTCGTGCAGGGTTTTCGTTGGCTTTGTGTGTGAAGCGGGTCTTCTCGGTTTTGGTTCGTCGGTGAGAGTTTGGCCCGGTTGGGGCGGGATCTGGGGTGCTCGACTTCGTCGCGAGTAGTCTGTCGCCGACCATGGGTGTGGAAGCGTCCTGTGCTGCGACAGTGGTCGAGGAGGATCGGCGATCGGCCGGGGGCCGTTCGCCACGCCTGCGGGTGAGGTTGCGCGAGGGGCTCAAGCCGTTGTGTCGTGCCGGTTCGTTGGAGTGTGGGTGACCCGAGTGGTGCTATGCCTGCATGTCCCTGCTCGTTGAAGCCGTTATCGGCGCTCGCTGCAAGTCCCTTTTGCGCATCCGGTGGCTTCGATCACGAGCGGCCTTTTGTGGCGGTGAAGAATCGGTTGACACCTTCGCTGAGGTGGCATACTCTGCTAATTATAGCAACTAATTGTGGCTTTAAGATTCGCCCGGGCCGGTTCAGACGACTTCGACCGGAGCCGCCACTGGAATCCGATCGGGCGTTTGTGGACCCGAACGCATATGAGGAGCGCGCCGATGGATACGAACCCGAGCAACCGTGAAGTGCTGATCGTCGGCGCCGGACCGGTAGGGTTGACTCTGGCAAATGATCTGGCCCAGCGTGGGGTTCCGATCCGGATCATCGACGCGCTTCCAACTGCGAACCCGCACGCTAAGGCTCATGGTCTACAGGCGCGCACGTTGGAAGGCTTGGACATAATAGGACTTGGCGGAGCCATGATGCGTGCCGCGGTGACGCCTCAGCCGACTATTCTTAACTGGGCGAACGGGCGCGCGGTGAGCGAGCTGCCGGCAGGCGGCGCGCTGCGGCTGCCTTACCCTTATCAGCTCAGCATCTGGCAGCAGGCCATAGAAAAGGTACTCGCTGATTCTCTGGCCGAACTCGGTCATCAGGTTCACCGTAGCAGTCGCCTAGTCGATTTCGAAATAGATGAAGATGGGGTCGACGTAGAGATTGAGCAGGACGGTGGACGGCATCGAATACGCGTAGGCTGGATCGTAGGCTGCGACGGAGGGAGAAGCGCTGTCCGGAACCGGTTGGGATTACAGATGCACGGTGATGCTGAACCTGGAAAGTGGTTCATCGGCGAGTTTGATATGGATTGGAATACGTCGCGTGACGTGATCTTTTTCGGCCGCCACAGAAAAGGATCGGCAATCGCATTTTTCGATCCACATACTGAGAGATGGCATGCTTGGGTGACTCTTCTTGAAGACAAGATTCCGCTCACTCTCGAGAACTTCAATGAAATCTGGCATGAATATACAGGTCTCAACACCAATGTATCCAACCCATTATGGATGCACGAGCTCCGTGTAAACTATGGCACTGTGGACCGCTATCGCGACCGCCGGGTATTTCTTGCTGGTGATGCGGCTCATGTCCACAGTTCGGCGGGCGGCCAAGGACTGAACACCGGTGTCCAAGACGCGCTGAATCTCGGATGGAAACTAGCTCTCACAATTGACGATCGAGCTGCGTCGAGCCTTCTCGACACTTATACCGAGGAGCGATTGGCCGAAGCTAGAAACGTGTTGGCCCGTTCGAAACGGATGCATCGGGTAATGTACCCTCGAGGACTCGGGTCGCGAGTCGTCTCCTCGGCGATGGCGATGGCGGTGCGAAGTCCGGTACTAGCCGAGAGGCTGGCCGCCAGACGAATGAGTATGGTGCATATTAATTATCTGGACAGCACGCTTTCGTGGAATAACTCGCGTCAGGAACCTGCAGATGCTCGGGCTGGATCATTTGTTCCGGATGTATCTTGTCGGCGAGCAGGGCGTGGGACCAGCTTGTTCTCGGTTCTGCGTGGTCCTACAGCGGAGCTGCTGTTATATGCCGGCGAGACACCCTCATTCGATGTGGTCAGTAGATTGGCTCAGATAGCTAAGCAGCTTTCAGCACTTCAGGACCTATTGCGGGTGCATTTTGTATTTCAAACTGAAGTAGACGCGAGAAAGCTTGGCCGGGAAGTCGATGCTGCAGATGTGATCATTGATGGTGGTCGAAAAATGCGTGGCTCGTTGGGGCTTTCGAAGCCTGAAATTATATATGTGCGACCTGACGGCTACATTGGATATCGAAGCACCGCATTAGATGGACCGCAACTAGCGGAGTACCTCCGACGGGTGTACGCGAGTCGAATGCTCGAGGAATTGAACGACGGGAATCGGTAATATGCGACACAATAGCCTGGGCCAAACCGGCCTGCAAGTATCACGACTAGCATTGGGTACGCAGAATTTCGGCTGGCAACTTGATCTCGCCGAGGCCCGAGAGGTGCTTGATTCAGCTGCTGAAGCTGGTATTACCTTCATCGACACAGCCGACGCCTATCCAGGTTCCGAGGATATCGTCGGCCAATTGCTGCAAGGGCGCAGAGATGACTTCATCTTGGCTACCAAAGGCGGAGGGCCGGTCGGGCAGCGCGTATGGGACAACGGGGCTTCCCGGAAGCACTTGCTCGACGCCATCGATGCTTCACTCACGCGCCTACGAACCGATTATGTCGATATTTACTTTCCGCATCTTTACGATCCTCTCACACCTCTGGATGAGACCCTTCTTGCGCTCGACGCCATCGTCTCCAGCGGCAAGGCGCGGTACATTGGCGCATCCAACTACCTAGCTTATCAACTTGCTCGCGCGCTAGGACGTAGTGCACTGCATAATACGACCCAGTTCGTGTGCACTCAAACTCGGTACAATCTCCTGTCTCGGGAGGCTGAGAAGGAACTGGCCCCGCTTTGCCAGGAAGAAGGCCTGGGTGTCCTCGCTTACAATCCTCTTGCTGGCGGGCTGCTCACTGGTAAGCATAACCGGATCGAGCCGCCGCAGGACGATACTCGCTTCGGCTCGAAGGCTGGCCCGTTCGGTACAGTCTACCGCGCTCGCTACTGGCATGAAGAACAGTTCGACACCGTCACGGAATTGACTCGAATCGCTGGAGAAGCCGGGCTCGATCCCGTGACGATGTCGGTCGCCTTCACGCTTGAGCTTCCTGCTCTCGCGGCGACAATTGTTGGTGCCAGTAATCCCCGTCAGTTGGGGCCGACCCTGGCCGCACTTGACCTTCGGCTGGAATCGGACCTGATCTCCACCCTGCGCTCGGTTACGCACAGGTGGCGTAACGGTGAATGATGAAGGGAAATCGAATGTCGAATATAGATGAAAACAAGGAAATTATCCGAACCCTCCTAAAAGGGTGGGGCGACTGGACTCAAGGTCCTACCATTGATCTCCTTGCTGATAATTTTCAGTATGAACACCGCTGCAATGCGGAGACCTTCCCTTTCTTGCTGTCGTATGACGGTAAGAAGGAAATGATAAGGCACTGCTTGACTATGGTGGAAATGTTTCCCGACATATCACGGACGCCTACCAATATGGTCGCCGAAGACGATACTGTAATTGTTGAGAATATTTGCCGTGGCCATAGTATCGATGGAAAGCTTTTTGAGGTATTCCTCATCGATATTTTCAAAGTTAGTGAAGGAATAGTAATTTCTCAACGAGAGTACGCGGATACGGCGTATTTCCTAAGTTGGCGCCAAGCTGGCGAATTTATTAGAGGACACTGAGAGGCTCGCGCTAGCATTGGAAGAGTTCGAATCACCCTCTAATTCAAAGGCCTGTCGGGGAAAATTTTGTCAATTTCTTCGCAATTTGTTGTAAAGCACTGTACAGGCCTGTCAGAACTTGCTGCCTGCACTGTAGAGGATAGCGGCCTCGCGACCAGGGTCGTTGCCCGCGGCTACGACCTGCAACCCTGCGGCGAGTGCGTATGGCGCAATCGCACCTATCCGCGCCGGCCGGATCATCGTCGCGTATGGCAACCCCTTCCTCTGGAGCACGAATCTTGAAAGGCATCAACTACGAACCGCCCTGGCTGTTGGTGGAGAGAGTGCCTCTACCTGATCCGGTCGACTACATCGGGGAGGCCTGCAGCATTTTCAGAATGACGAGCCAGATTCCGGCGCACTGCCATCGCTGGAACGGTTCAGAGATTGCCGATCATGATCTGATTTCGACAAACCCGACCCGGGGATGGGCCCCACAACCCACGCTTCCAGAGGCTCGGAGCGGCGGTCGGGCAGGGCATCGATACGCTGATTGATCGCGGCGCCAATTTTTACAGTCCCGCATGTGTGGCGGCGCGAAAAAGCGGATCATCCAGGCTGAGAATCCTCGGCACCTTATGGAGCTGCAGCGGAATCCCGAGTTGTACCCGCACCGCAGTCTGCCGCGGCAGTCGCATCGACCACTATCCGAGCATCCGGACCGCGGCCCGGTCAGCTCACGCACCGCTGCACGAACGTGTCCGCTCAACTGCGTAAATGTGCTGTACCTTTCCAGCGCACTTGCTCTCAGAACGTGCGCCTCGTATCCCTGGGTTGGGGAAGTGCAGGTGCCTGACACGCACCCGCGCTACCATGCAGCGCCCACGACCGGAAGATTGGCCAGCCGCTGTCGTGGACACATGAACTCGGGCCGTCAAGCATCGTGCCACCGTCACTTGACAGCGCCTCTGAAAGCGAGCCAGAGCCCGTGCCGAAAAGGTTCCCTGTGCGGCAGTTGATACCGGTCCTGTCGAAGGTGTCGGTGCCAGTAGTCGTATCGGTGTGTGAGGAGACCTATTCGAGGATCGACCGGGTCTAGTGTCAAGCTAGATCGAATCATAGGGTGCTATCGGACTGCACCGCCGAGGAACAGGCCGCGTTGGGAACCGGCTTCGGTGACTTCCAGCGCTCCCCCCAGCATTGCCTGGCAATTCCGGCATGGTCCGCGGTGTTGTCCATTATGTACTGTCGCATAAGCGTAATCTTCTAGTGCGGGATTCTCGCCTGTCCTCTGGGCGACCAATAGCGCACGATTAGCGGCGTGAATCTCCGCGCAGCCCCCTGCCGGCCAGTCCTCGAGACTCCTTTTCGGCATCCTCGACTCGAGTTCCCAGTGCAGCGGAAACGGAGGCCCTAATCGAATGCCTTCCGCTTCCTTCGCGTACGTGCCAGCGCCGGGATAGAACGTGTTGTTCGATCCGAAGAAGATTTTTCCAGTCTTACGGTTGTAGAATGCTGTTGCCAGTTTTGCTGGTCGTACTCCGTCCTGAAGTGCTTGAAGTTCGACTTCGTCGGAGTGCGTCCTGGCCTGACTAATCAGGTCAGGTGCGAGATCGATTCCTCCACTCGAAGTCGCCGATGAAGGGAAGACGAAACGTGGAATGCGACATTTATCAGCCTTTCCGATAAGGTCAGCGGCGGCGTCGGCTTGTTGCGCTGCCCTGTTGGTGGCGCTTTCTAAACCAGAGCTAATCGATCTGGCGCTAACGGCAAGTTTAGTGGCAAGGCCCTTGATCGCCAATGCGGGTGCTCCGCTGTATTCCAATTCGATTTTCCTTCAATAGAACTAGATGAATCTCTTGTCGAGCATTCGTGCTGCCACGAGTCGCGTGGGATGTTTTTTTGCAGGCCTGCGCTTCAAACGCTTTCCGGCTCGATTCAACGGCCGCTGTTGCGCCAGTTGTCCAAAACCGGGCCTATGGCAGCGACAAGATCTGGCTCGAACCGGACGACGAGGCCCCCTCGACGTCTGGTTTATGCGGGTTATTAGCGCCGATAACTAGTCCATGTGAGTCGAGGGCAGTTAGTGGGACCATCGCTCCAGGCCCGACCTCCGCTCTCTGAGTCGAAGTAACATGCAAGTGTAATACAAAGTATCGTTGCGTTAGCAGAGGTTAGGTTGTCGAACACGGACTGTCAACCGCTTCTGTGCCGAAGCTGTGAGCGGCTCCTCGGCTGCGACGCGCCCGTCACCCTCCTTGTCGCGGTCGGCTGCGGCGCACGGATTCTACACGCCCTCAAGCTCGTTACCCGCGTAGGAAGAGTCTCGCAACGGTTCGCTGACATCCGAAGTGGCATCGCGGCGTGCCTGCTGCCCGCAAGTCGAACCTCGCAGTGACTCGGGGCTCGGATCTGGTGTTGTTCGCTTGATAAGCGCGATATTGTGTTGCATTATGGAGGTTAGAGCTCGATCATCACAGCGCCCGCTGGAACAAGAGGTGCTGCGGTATGTGGTGAGCCGCCCTGGGGTTAAGGGCCTTCCGTGTTGTGGCGGCTCGGGAAAACTATCTGCGACAGTGGTGAGAGGCGTGAGTAGAACGGCTTCGGGCGGTATCGCACTCGGCTATTCGAATGCGGATGGCGGATACGGTGCAGATCTATCTGGCAACGCTGACGGTGCGAAACACGCATGAGGCATACGGTGTGGCGCGGGATCAGTTGCTTGTCGATTCCGGGGCGGATACGGATGTGGCGCTGCTGAATCGGGTGGGTGGCTGGTTTACGTTCGTGCGGGAATCCAGGTCGGCAACGACGTTCAACATCCGGTTGATCGCACTGGCGTCGGCGTGCGGGTACCGGCGCGAGCAGGGCTGGCTCGCTGATGATCCGTTGGTTCGGTTGCGGGTGAAGCCCGCGCAGCCTGACACCGCAAAATCGTTGCGTGGGATCTGGTCGCGCCGATTCTCTGATCGCATGTGCCGCTGCGAACCGGTGTTGGGGCCTCTGCTCTCCGGTTCTTCGGCCCGCGCCGAAGCGGTCCTGATGGAGGATGTGCCCGATCTCGAGACCGCGAACCGGTGGGCGGTGGTGAGTGGCAAAGGCGGAGCCCGCAAGGTCATCGCGTGCCAAACCGGTGCCGCGGAGTTGTTGCCCCGGACGCTGGCCGGACGCCGGTCGGGACCGCTGTTCCTGACCGACCGCAAAGCTCGTCTGTCGGTCGCCGCAGCCGGTGTCGACTTAGCGGCGCATCGTGCTCGGTTGTCTTACCGTCGCGCTGCAGAGCTGCTCGAGAACCAGATCGCGCTCTTCGGTGGCGGTCCGTACACGTTTCATCGGCTACGGCATTCTAGGCAAGGTGGCTATGTCGTGGAGGACGGAGCGTCCACGCCGATGCTGATGAAGTTATCGGGGCATATCTCTGTGCGGAGCCTGGTCAGGTCCGCGCGGGTGTACGACGAGGACTTGCGCCGGTATCAGGCCGGCAGCGACCCTGCCGCGCGGCGGCGGCGATCTCGGCAGTGGGTTTTGTGTCGGGTTCCGTCTGGCACAGTCGATGACGGGTGAAGCGGGACGTGAGCTGCTCCAGAGCATGCGTGACGTCATGGTCAGGTTGCTCAGGGACGAATACGGTCCCCACGTGAATCGCACGCTGGGGGATCTGGCGGAAATTGCGCGTGGGGAAGATGCCCGCGGGATAGGAAGGACCGTCGACGCCGATCGTGACGGCCGTGAACTGATCGAAGCCGGCATCCGGCTACAGGATCGGCTGACGGTGCACGGTGATGGTGGCAGTGAACACGGCCGGGTTCCCGATAACGTGGCAGCGCTGCTGGCCAGGGTCCACGCGAGCGGGGTGGATCCGGGGACCGCGGCTCGGGTCGAGCGGGCGGTGCTGAACCAGTATCAGCAGCTGCGGGAGCGGACCCTGCGGCAAGAGTTCCTCAACAACAGATCCCGTGACCTGCGCGGTCGAGGCGAGTCTGCTGACCGACGTTGCGCAGCCGGGTCGCGAGTCAACACCGCTACCCTGGACCGGTCACCCGCCCGAACTCGACTTTCATCGCGTGCGGAACACAGCACCGCCGCGATCGGCGACCGGTGCAGGGTTTCCGAAGGCGCGAGTGAAGGCCTCGGTGAAACCTGGATGCCGCGACATCATCCAATACCAGCTCCGGGAGATCGACGCGCGGCAGCATAGCCGCCACCCGCGCCGCGGATCGGTCAGCGCGGCTGCGTGCAGTTTGCCGACGTCGTCGACCGTGGCCAGTGAATCGCCATCGAGCCGGGCGCGACCTCCCGATAGGCGGTATCCAGCGCCTCGGCATGCTCAGCGAGCATCGCTAACGGGTCCGTTGTTCAGGCCCGGCCTCGCGGGCGATCTCCCAGTGCTCTCCGGCCAACAGGTGCCCACGGAAATCACGCCATTTCGACGAGGCTTCCAAGAAGACGCTGCGGCGCTTGAGACGAAGGTGGAACTGTTCGAGCACACGGAACACGTAGGCCGCGCGATCAACGGTCTCGGCCGGGCGGCCGGTCACATAGACCAGCCGAGACCACGACCCGCCGATCAGGTCGTGATCGACCGGCGCTTATCGAGCCGCCACATCCCGGAATTACCAGGCTTTCCCTGATGAACTTGGCCAGCGTGCGCATCGCGACCAGAACCGGTGCACCGTCAGGGGTCGTACCGTAGCCATGCCGTGCCTCGGTTGGGGCGGAAACGGCCGCACGGTGGCGGAACCGCCCGGCCAACTCGTCCGCGCGCCTACCGTCGAGTTCGGCATCGCCGGGTGGGGCCAATTCGTCGATTCCCGCGACCGCCGGCCTCAGCGCGGAGCCGGTCACCTTCGCTTCGATCAGATCCCACACCACTCCCAGGTTGAGCCTGTCTGCCTAGCCTGACTCGTCACCCCGGATGAGCCTCAATCCCTAACGCGCCTATTCATCGGAAGCTTTCGCGGCCCACCGTACGAGCCGTTGTCGGAGTTGGGCCGGTCAGTGATTGCTCGTTGTGTCGTCGAGGACCGCTGAACCTTGCGTCGAGTAGAGCAGAGAGGTTCAAAGGCTTGGCGACTGCTGTCAAGCGGTGGGCCGCCCCCTACCGCGATCACAACACTGCCGGGGGTGGCGGATCCGCCTGAGTCGCCCGCGCCGGTTACCGAAACGCGCCGAATGCCGCGCCATCAAGCCTAACGAATCGCTGATCGCGCGATAGCGCCGGTCGCCGATATCGCGTCGGGCACATCGGGCGCTGCACCGACGCGGGGGATCGGGTTGGCAGCATCAGGTTCGGTCGCGGGTGCCGGAGGGGATCGCGCAGCCGGAGGACATCTCCGACGCGGTGTGCTGGCTGGCGAGCG
>NZ_JBSFDZ010000033.1:0-53398 GCF_053594175.1 Nocardia sp. NPDC001965 | reverse complement strand
GGCCCTCGTGACCCCGGTTCTTCACTCCTGCGCTCCTCCGCTTCGCTCCCCCGCTCCGTCGCTCCAGAACCGGGGCGGGCCCCGACCACTGAGGTCGACCGTCCGAATGAGGCGGAAGAGGTGCGCGGAGGTGCGCCCGGAGCAACCTGGGTAGGCGCACGTCACGGGAAGTACTCCCGGATCGCCGATCCGTAGAGGGCCGGATACATGCGCTCCGAAGCCACGGCGAGCCCGGACGGCTCAGGTCGACGTCCGGAAAGCAGTTACCAGTCAGCTGCCGTGTACGAGTTCACATACCGACCTGGACATCGACTGCCGCCGCACCCTACGAGTCGAGTTCTGCGAGACACCCTCAAAGGGTTGAGGCCCGTCTCGCCCTTGACCGGAGGTGCTCAACGGTCGCATTCATGGATGGCCGACCGCACGTCGCATGAGCCGAAGGCGCGAGTCCCGAGGCCTGAACGGCGAGACTTCGGGGGCCTCAACCCGCGCGCGCCAGCGCGCCAAAAACACAGCACCTTCACGAGCAACCCCACCTCGCACCTTCGCGAGCAACCCGCCTCCCCTTCACAAACAACCCCACCCCTCACCCTTCACGAACAACCCCACACCTAGACCTTTTCGAGCTCACCCAGCCCCCGTCGACCACAATCCGCCCCTACCGGTGCGTCCTGCTCACAACTCCCCGGGCGCCGCGGGAACCAGTGTGTGCGACTCCCCGCGCAGCGTCGCGTTCGCCCACCAGGCGACCTCGACCAGCACGATGCCCACCGCACCGCAGATGAACGCGGCCGTGGTCAGCCGGATGTTCGATGGGTCCAGCGCGAAGAATTCCCGGGTGAACGGCACCGTGAACAGCACCAGGTACGCCAGCACCGAGACCGCGATGAGCACGACTTTCCACCATGTGTAGGGCCGGGCGACGATCGCCAGTACCCAGACCGCGATCATGATCAGGGTGATGAGTGCCGTGGTGCCGGCCTGCATCTTCTGCTGTTCGCTGGCATCGGGACCGGCGTAGGCGATGAGGTAGGCGATGAAGGTCGCGGTGCCGATGACCACGCCGGAGGGGATGGCCAGTCGCATCACCCGGCCGACGAACCCGGTGCGGGCCCGCTCGTTGTTCGGGGCGAGCGAGAGGATGAACGCCGGGATTCCGATGGTGAACCAGGCCGCGATGGTGACGTGCCGCGGCAGGAACGGGTAGCCGATGGGTTCGTAACCGAAGATCTGCGAGCCGACGCCGGCGGCGCCGACCAGGAATGCCAGCAGCACCGAGTAGACGGTTTTGGTGAGGAACAGGTTGGAGACCCGCTCGATATTGCCGATAACCCGGCGGCCCTCACCCACCACGTACGGCAGGGTGGCGAATTTGTTGTCCAGCAGCACGATCTGCGCGACCGCGCGGGTGGCCGGGCTACCCGCGCCCATGGCGACACCGATATCGGCGTCCTTGAGGGCGAGTACATCGTTGACGCCGTCACCGGTCATGGCCACGGTGTGGCCCCGGGATTGCAGCGCGCCGACCATGGCCCGCTTCTGATCGGGGCGGACCCGCCCGAAGGTGGTCTGCTCCTCCAGTACCCCGGCGAGTTCGGTACGTTCCGCGGGCAGGGTGCGCGCATCGACGGCGTGTTCGCCGCCGGGCAGGTCCAGCGAGGAGGCGACCGCGCCCACCGAGACCGCGTTGTCGCCGGAGATCACCTTGATCGCGACGTCCTGGCTCGCGAAGTAGTCCAGAGTGTCGCGGGCGTCCGGGCGGACCTTCTGTTCGAGCACCACGAGGGCGACGGGGGTGAGGGTGCCGGGCGCGCCGGTGGCGTCCACGGCCCGGTCACCGCGGGCGAGCAGCAGCACCCGCAGGCCCGTCGCGCCGAGTTCTTCGGCGGCGCGGGCATCGGCCGAACCGCTGTCGAGCAGGACGTCGGGTGCGCCCAGCAGCCAGTCGCCGTGCTCGCCGTAGGAGAATCCGCTCCATTTCTTGGCTGAGGAGAACGGCGCGACCGCCGTGTACTTCCAGCCGGGTGTGTCGGGGAGTGCTTCGGCGATGGCCTGGACGCTGGCATTGGGCCGGGGATCGTCGGCGGCCATGGCGGCCAGGGCCTGCCGTGCGCGTTCTTCGGTGCCGGAACCGGTTTCGATCATCCGGAGTTCGGCCAGGCGCATACCGTTCTCGGTGAGCGTGCCGGTTTTGTCCGCGCACACCACATCCACCCGGGCCAGGCCCTCGATGGCGGGCAGTTCCTGGACCAGGCACTGACGCTGCCCCAATCGCACCACGCCGACGGCGAAAGCGATGGAGGTCATCAGAACCAGGCCCTCCGGCACCATGGGCACCAGGGCGGCCACCATACCGGTCACGGCGGGCCGCCAGGATTCCCCGCTGGACACCAGTTGGTTGTAGATACTCAGCGCGCCGGCCGGGATCAGCAGATAGGTGATGACCTTGAGGATGGTGTCGATGCCGTTGCGCAGTTCGGATTTCACCAGGGTGAACTTGCTGGCTTCCTCGGCCAGTTTCGCGGCATAGGCGTCCTTGCCGACCTTGGTCGCCCGATAGGCACCCGACCCGGACACCACATAGCTGCCCGAGAGCACTTGCGCGCCGGATTCTTTGGCGACATCGTCGGATTCGCCGGTGAGCAGTGATTCGTCGACCTCGAGCAGTTCGGCTTCCACCACTTCGCCGTCGACCACGATCTGGTCGCCCGGCCCGAGTTCGATCAGATCGTCGAGGACCACCTCACTGGGCGGGATCTGTTCGGCCCGGCCGTCCCGGCGCACGGTCGGTTCGGCCCGGCCGACGATCGCCAGCCGGTCGAGCGTGCGTTTGGCGCGGGTCTCCTGGATGATGCCGACCGCGCTGTTGGCCACGATCAGCAGGCCGAACATTCCGTCGATCACCGATCCGGTGGCCATCACCAGGACGAACAGCACACCCAGGATGGCGTTGATCCGGGTGAACACGTTCGCCCGGACGATATCGCGCACCGAGCGGCTGGCCCGGTCCGGTACATCGTTGGTGAGCCCGTCGCGCCGGCGCTGCGCAACCTCCGCGGCGGTGAGACCCGGCATCCCGACGGACTGCACAGTTGTCGACATGGGTGTCAGCGTAGTCAGCGGCGCGGCGCGCGGCTCACCAGGCGACGTTGATCGGGCCGGGCGACCAGGTTCCCGGATGGTCCTCCTGGGTGGTCTGCGGACGGGCCGGTACCGCTTCGGGGTCGATGGGGAGGTACTGCTGGAGTTGTCCCCAATCACGGTCCCAGTCCTGGTCGAGGTAGGTCGGCAGGGTGCGGGCGTAGAGCAGCAGGCCGGTCCAGCCGAGCGGGCCGCCGCCGTCGTGGTTCTGCCACAGGTCGGTGTCGTGCGCGCCGACCCGGTCCGGCAGGATCCGGTACTTCGGCGTCTCCGCGATTCCGACACGGTGATCGAAGGGCCGCTGGCAGGGGAACTGCAGACCCACCGCCCAGTCCAGTAGTACCGGATCGGTCGAGCCGACGACCGTGTTCAGGTCCTGGGTCCGCGGCATCCGCGGTGGGGTGAAGGCGAGCCACTGGCGCGGATCGCGGTCGCGGTCGGCGGCGACGATCCGCACGGTGTCGGCGTCGGCGTAGGGCGCCAACGGAACCCGCAGATTGCGCCACGAGGGAGCAGGGCCGATATCGATCGGGTTGACCCGGCGCAGCGGCACCGGATCGGCGGCCGAACCGCCGGGCGCGGTGGTGGAACCGAATTCGAGTTCCAGCGACTGTCCGTGGGTGACCACACCGTCGGCGTCCCGCGACCAGATCCGGCCGGCGGCGCTGAGCGCCAGGATATCCGCGCGGTCGGCGACCGGCGGTAGCGAATACCAGCCGGAGGTCAGTTCGGCCGGTCCGTCGGCGCGATCGCTGCCCAGTACAGGTGTTCCCGGGTCGAGGCCGAACGGCAGTGCGGGACTGTCGGTTTCGGTGGCCACCCCGGTACCGGCCGTCGCCGCGCCCACCGAATCGGCGATGGCGGCGTCGGCGCCTTCCTCGGCGTCGGCGCTGAGGTCGGCCGCGACACCGGTGGGGCTGAAGCCGGTTCCCGTGCCGGCCAACGCCGAAGCGGGATCACCGGACAGCGGTGCGAGCAGTCCGCGATTCGGATCGGTCTCGACCAGGATGTGCGGGGCCAGGCCGCAGGTGTTGCCGGCGAGAACGTTCAGATTGGAGCTCGCCAGCGAGAACGCCGGATACTGGGTGACAGCGCCTTTCGCGAACGACGCGACTTCGAAGAGCACCATGAAGGCGGCCGCCACCGTCAGTGTCGGAACCTTCGCGACCCGCCAGCCCCAGCGCGAGATCCGGTGGTGCCCGTCGTCGGGCGCCCGCACATGCCACCATGCCGCCAGCGCCAACAGCGCGACCGCGCCCAGCAGGAAGACCTTGTTGAAGGCGATCCCGGCCACCGACGGTTGTTTGTCCCACCACGGGACACTGTAGGAGGAGACGTACCACCAGCCGTTGGGACCGGCGAACACGAGGGCCAGCAGAAACGCCACCGCTGCGCCGAACAGTGCCCGGTTGCGCGGCGCGCGCATGACCCGCGGCCCGATGGCCACCGCGGTCAGGACCGCCACGGCTCCGGCGAGGCCGGCGAAGACACCGAGGTGATGGGTCCATTTCGTGGGGGTGGTCATCATCAGAGCCATCGCGCCGACGGTGACGCCCAGAATGCGGCGCGACGGCCCCACGGCGGCCGTCGGGATCCGGCCGCCCTTGCGCAGCAGCGTCAGCAGGCAGACGGCCAGCCCGGCGATCATCACGAAGATCCCGAACCGGCGGGCGACCGAACCGTCCACCGTGCCCATGAACAGGTACTGGTAGCGCAGGTATTCGTCGAACCAGAGAACGTTCGGTCCGGCCAGTTCGTGGACACGCTGCATCTCCAGCATGGCGCTGAACGGCTGATCGGCGAAGGCCACCACCAGAACCAGCACACCCGCGGCGAACAGTGGCAACAGCTGCGGCAGCCAGCCCGCGCGCGGGGCGCGAGCAGCCAGGATCTTGATCAGTGGCCGGAGCCCGGCCAGCAGCGCGGCCACACAGATGACGCCGTGCGGGCCCGCGGTACAGCTGAAGGCAGCGATCAGGAGGGCGACCGCGAACGGCAGCAGGCGCCGGGTGGCGATACCGCGCTCGACCGAGCACCAGGTGAGCAGTACCCCGAGCGCGACCATGGGTTCGGGTCGCAGCCCGTTGTTGTAGGGCAGCCAGACGGCGAGGAACACCAGCGCACCGGTCCACGGGACGAACCGGTTGCGATGCAGCGCGGCCCCGAACCGGGGCACCACCTCACGGCTGATCACCAGCCAGGCCAGCATTCCGGCCAGCAAGCTCGGCAGCCGTACCCACGGGCTGGCGGTGCTGAGATCGGCCATCCGGCCGATGAGGTCGTAGTACGGGGTGCCCACCGGGTTCTCCGGGACCCCGAAGTAGCGGAAGTAGTTCGCCATGTAGCCGGCGGCCTGCGAGGTCCGCCCCATCCCGAACTGGTAGCCGTCGTCGGAGGTGGTGGCACCGATGAAATGCCAGAGCAGCAGAGTGCCGAGCACCACGACATCGACGGGCCGGAAGGTCCACCAGCGGGCCGGTAGGAACCGGCGGGCGCGGCGACCGTCGAGACTGTCGAGCCGGTACAGCGCGAACAGCGAGATCAGGGTCGCGACGACCGCCGACCAGATGGCGATCCGCTTCAGCGGTGTGGGACTGGAGGTGAACCGGCTGTCGATATCCGCGGTCACGCTGGTGCCCGCCGGGTCCGTGAGATCGCTGAACACACCGACCATCTGAGGGCGGAAGTCACCGCCCAGCACCACCTGTTCGGATCCGGTGAGGGTGGCGACGGCTTCGGTCATATCGGCGCGGACCCCGAGTTCACAGCCCGGGGGCAGTTCCGCGACGGGCACGCTGAACAGCGATTGGTTACGCAGGACGACATCGAGTAGCGGGCCGGCCTCCGGGGTCGCGGGCCGGACCCGGGCGAGGAATCCGTAGCGTTCCAGGTCGGGGGCGCCGTAGGGCGCGGTCGAGCTCAGCACCCCGCCCTCGGGGCCTAGCTGTTGGATCGCGGCGCACGGCACGGTCGCCGTGAAGTTCAGCGGCGCGTAGGCCACCAGAGGTGCCTCGATCGAGGCGGCGGAATCGTCCTGCGGCCAGGACAGGGTGGCGGCATCCACCCGCACGGGCAGCAGCGGTACCGCCAATGCCAGTAGTGCTCCGATGAGCGCCGACACCAGCGCGACCGGCCGGGCCCAGCCACCGCGCGATCGGGATCGGGGACGTTCGGAGATATCTGCCGGCTCGGGCGCCGCCACCACCATCGTGTCAGCCACGGGGCGCAATCCTAGCGGGGCCCGTGTCCGCCCTTGCGCCTGCGCTCACCGAGCGCCCCGAACGACACCGGCCGGTCCGCTCAGCGCGGACCGGCCGGTTCGAACCGTGCGGAATCAGGCCACGCAGGCCGGGGACTGCACCTGGGCCTGGGCGAGCATATTGCAGGTCCAGGTCTTCTCGACCTTCCAGACACCGTCTTCGGCGACGAAGGGCACATCGACCACGTTCTGGGTGTCGCCCAGTTTGAAGTTGGCCTTGGCGTTGATGGTGTCGGCGAAATCGTTGACCTCGGTGACCTCGATGGTGGCGCCCGAATCCGTGTAGAACTGGGCCAGTTTCGCCGGCAGCTCCGGATCCGCCTCGGCGCCCTGCACCATCTGCAACTTCTCCTCGTTGGGCACGGCCGGGTCGAGGGCGCGCTGGAGTTGAGAGTTCAGGTCGGCGACCGACGGCACCGGCGGCAGATCGGCGGAGGCCTCTTCCGAGGCAGCCGCCGACGCGGAAGTGGTGCTCGCGGCTTTGCTGTCCGAGTCGGAATCATCGCTACCACACGCCGTCAGGGTCAGCGCGGCCACGGCGGCCACGCCGGCGATCGCGATACGTCCGGTCTTGCGAAGCTTCAACTGCTCGTCCTTTGCGTTCGAGGGTTCGGTGTCGTGCGCTACGACAGAGCCACCGGAACCGGCGACGCTGCCCCGGACCAAACTACCCGGCGGTCCTCACGACAAGCTGCCGAGCGGGTCCGCTGAGCACAACTCCGTATTGTCGGCAGCGAAAGTACGCGCGATCCCCGGTCCTGTCGAGCGGGTCTCGAACCGGACGGTCACTCGTCCGTGGCCGCAGCCCTGCACCCATCCGAACCCGAATTCGGGATGCCGCACATCCGAACCCGGCCGCCACCGTGCGTCGCCACCAGCGGAAACACCGGAATCCTGCGGTGCGGTGCGGTTTTCACCGGCGATCGCCGCGCCGGGCGGCCGATCCCGCGCAGTGTCCACGGAACTCGCCGTGGCCGCCGCACGTCTTACCGAATCCACAGAGGTCTCTTCGGGTACCGCCAGAGAATCCGGGGCCCGCGCCGCGGCCGGATCGACGGTGTCGGCGAGTACGGCCGGCTCGGCGCCCAGCCGGTCCAGTTCCGGGAACAGGGATTCCTGCCGGATCGCCGACAGCCCGGCGTAGCCGACGCCGACCAACCGGATCGGGCCCAGTTCCCGCGGGTCCACGGCGGCCCGCTGGGCGGCGGCGGTGAGGGTGGGCAGGTCCTCGGTCGCGTAGGCCAGTGTGGTGGAGCGAGTGGTGATGCTCATATCGGCACGACGCAGTTTCAGCACCACCGTACGTGCGGCGCGACCGTCACGGGTGAGCCGGCGGTGTGCGGCGGCGGCCATCTCACTGATCGCCGGACGTAACCGTTCGAGAGTGACGATGTCGTGCTCGTAGGTGGTTTCGGCACTGATCTGTTTGGCTTCGGCGCGTTCGGTGACCGGCCGGTCGTCGATACCGCGCGCGAGCCGGTGCAGCGCGGCGCCGATACTGCCGCCGAGGATCGATACCGCCTCGGTCTCGGGCAGCGCCGCGAAGCCGCCGACCGTTTCGATGCCGAGAGTGCGCAGCCGGGCCTCGGCCACCGGCCCGATACCCCACAGCTTCCGCACCGGGAGCGCGGACAACAGCGCCTGCTGCTCCGCGGGCGCGATCACCCGGATCCCGTCGGGTTTGGCCATCCCGGACGCGATCTTGGCCAGCTGCTTCCCGCTCCCGGCGCCGACCGAAGCGACCAGCCCGGTCTGCTCCCGGACCGCCGCCCGCAGCCCGGCGCAGAACGCGTTCACCGCGGCCGCGCCCGCTCCGGCCAGTTCGACCGGTTCGGCGAACGCCTCGTCGAAGGACAGAGTCTCCAGAACCGGGACCCGGGCGCGCAGAGCATCGAAGACCCGGCCGCTGAGCACGCTGTAGAGCGCGCCCCGTGGCGGCACCACCACCGCGGAAACCCCGACCAGCCGCCGCGCCTGGTGCATGGGCATGGCCGAGCGAGCGCCGAAGACCCGGGCCTCGTAACTCGCCCCGGCGACCACGCCGCGGGCTCCGGTCCCGCCGACGAGTACCGGCCGGCCGCGCAGAGTAGGACGGGTGAGCTGTTCACAGGACGCGAAGAACGCGTCCATATCGATGTGCAGCACCCAGCGCCGGGAAGTCTCTCCGGGTGCGCGGCGGCCGGGGCCCGGCCCGGCCGCCGGATGCCCGCCGCTCACCACGGGTCGGCCCGCGGTTCACCGGCCGGCCGCCACCGCCCCCGCACTCGGCGGCCGCGCGGACCGACGGCGGTACCGGTGAGCATGGAGTCCATGGGCGCAGAATCTACGCGGCGCTACCGACAGGCCCGGGGATGCGGATCGGTCACTACCGGGTTGCCGGGAGTTCCCTGGCCCGGCTACGTGTCACGGGGCCTTGCCCAGCCACCGCTTCCCTCGGCCGATCGACCCGGCCACCGGGCGTTTCCGGGATCACTGGACCGGGCCGGGATACCACGCCCCGGGTGCCGGGTATGTGATGATCGGACGATGAAGATCCGCAAGGCCGTGATCCCCGCTGCCGGTATCGGTTCCCGACTGCTGCCGCTGACCAAGGCGATCCCCAAGGAGATGCTGCCGGTCGGCGACAAGCCGGTGATCGAGCACACGGTACGTGAGCTGGTGGCCTCCGGGATCACCGATATCACCATCGTGGTCAGTGGCGGCAAATCGCTGATCCAGGACCATTTCCGGCCCAACCCCGCACTCGTGGCGCAGTTGCGCGCCGACGGTAAGACCGCCTACGCGGACGCGGTGGAGGAGGTGGGTGAACTGTCCCGGCTGGGCCATATCACCTACCTGGACCAGCACGGCCCGTACGGTAACGGCACTCCGGTGCTCAACGCGGCCCGGAGCGCCGCCGATGAGCCGATGCTGGTGCTGTGGCCCGACGACGTCTTCGTCGCCGAGGAACCGCGCGCCCAGCAGTTGATCCGCGCCTACGAATCGACCGGCTGCCCGGTACTGGCATTGATGCCGATGAATCCGAACGAATCGCAGCGCTACGGCGTCCCGGTGGTCCGGGAGGACCTGGACGACGGCCTGCTGCGCATATCGGGACTGGTGGAGAAACCCAAGCCCGAGGACGCACCCTCGGCCTTCGCCGCGATCGGCGGCTACGTGGTGACGCCGGGGATCATCGACGAACTGCGAGCCCAGACCGAGGATTGGTACACCCATCGCACCGGCGAGGTCTACCTGACCGATTCCATCAACGCCTACGCCGCGAATCACGCGGTGTACGGGCAGGTCATCCAGGGCCGCTGGTACGACACCGGGAATCCCGGTGACTACCTCATCGCCCAGTTCGCCTCGGCGCTGGCCCACCCCGACTATGGGCCGCTGCTACGCCGTCAGGTCGACTGACCACCGTTCGGCGGCGTCGTTGCCGCCGGCCGCCTCAGAAACGGCGGATGCTGTAGATGTAGAACTGATCGAGCGGGGTGAGTCCCACGGGGAACCCGGCGGCGTAGGCATTGAGCACCTGGCCGAACCCGGCGTAGATCCCCACATGGGACGCGTCCTGGTTGATGATGACGACGTCACCGGGTGAGAGCGCGTATCGCGGCACCGAAGCGCCGACCTCCGCTTGTTCCCATGTGGTTCGCGGGAGCATGACTCCCACCTGACGGAAGGCCCACTGCACCAGGCCGGAGCAGTCCCAGGTGTCGGGGCCGGTCGCACCCCATTCGTACATCTTGCCGGTCTGGGAGGTCGCTGCGGCCAGCGCACCCAGGCCGTTGCTGCTGGAGACCGGTAGCGCGGCCGACCCACTGGCGCTGAGCGATCCGGAACCGGAGGACGATCCGCTGGCCCCGCTACCGGTCTGCGCCCAACCGGGGGCGGCGCCGACGGCGCCGACGGCCGTCGCGAGAAGCACGCCGGCGATACCCCGGCGCAGTGCTATTCCGATCACTTGCCCACCCTTCTGCCCATCGGTGCCGGGACGTCGTGCGACGTCCCGGTTTTCTCGCGGCACCGCCACGGGGGTGGGGATACCGCAACCACAGGGGTCGCGCCGGGTGAATCTGTTCCGGCGCAACTTCACTCAGGTAGAACCGAACGAAATGATCACCGTTCCCGGTGGTCCGGGGACCCGGACTCAGCGGTATCGGGGATGATTTTGCCCGGCCCGCCGGGGGGCGGACAAGCTTCTAGCAAATATCTAGCATGTGATGAACATCACAAAAATGTTTATTGCGTTTGGGTCGCCACGTCGTTCAGCGTCTTGAGAACGACATCCTTGGTGGCCGCCGGGGACTCCACGAAGACCCCCACCTGCCAGACCGGTTCACCACCCGGCTCGGCGGCGAAGAAGCGGCTGAAGTCCACCGAGTACTTACCCTCGTCGTTGACCGCGGTCTCCACGTAGGAGGTCCGGTCGTCGAACTTGCGGGCCTTGCCCGGCTCGTCGAACCAGGCGGCGTCGAACTGGACCTGGGTGGCGGCATCACAGGTCGCTGGACATTTGCGAATGATGAGGTTGACCTTCTGTCCCGCAGCGGAATTGCCCTCGTCCACACAACCCCACGCCTGGGCATCCGGGATCTTCTCGATCGAGCCCTTCATACAACCCCACGAGCCCGGTGCCCGGAATGCGAAGGGCCAGCCCTGGAACGCCATCGTGTACGTGCTCTCCCCTGCCTGCCAGGTGGGGCCGAGCACAGCGACCGGCGCCAAACCCTCACGCAGCACGGGCTCGTCCGACGACGGCAGGGCGCTGGTGGTCGCGGCGCCGGAGGTCGTGGTGGCCGACGCGGACGGCTCGGCGGAATCGGTTGACTCCGAAGAGGTTCCGGACGCGGTGTTCTCCTCGGACCCCCGCCCCTGGAGGGCCACCAGCCCGACCACTCCGATCAGGACCAGCACCACCACAGCGACCAGTACCGCGATCAGCGGACCGTTGTTCTTCGCCGGCGGGCCTCCGTACCCACCGGCATCCAACGGGGGCACCTCCCAGGCCCCCTGCGGCGGAGCGGGTTGCGGGCCGTGCCCGGCCGTCTGCCCCCACTGCACGCCGGGACCCGGCTGCCCGCCTTGTGGCGGGTAGCCCTGTTGCCACTGCCCCGACGGGGAGTTCTTCTGCTGTCCCTCGGGAGAATGCTGCCACCACTCGTCGGGATTGTCCGAAGCCATAAGAACTCACCCTAATGTGCGACACCGGCCCGGGCATGACCGCGATTTCCCCGGACCGGTACCCCACGCCCTCACCTGTGAAGACCGCCGGCGGCGGCCGAGATCACGCCGGGCCGGGCGGATCACGCGGCCCCACCGGCCGGACCCGGGTCCGGCCGGTGTGAGCTCAGCCCGCCTTGACGATCCGGGCGCGCACCCCACCGGTGAGCTCCGCCGCAGCCGGACCAGCAGGCCCGAATTCCAGCTCGACGGCGAGGATCTCACCGGCGATCAACCCGCGATGGGTGTTCGCCCACGCGCTCCGCTCGGACGGCACTTCCAGTGTCGCGGTGACGCGGTCGGAAACGTCGAGGCCCAGCGATTTCCGGGTCTCCTGCAGATCCCGGATGAGATCGCGAGCCCAGCCCTCGGCCTCCAGTTCCTCGGTGACCACCGAATCCAGCACCACCAGACCCGCGTTACCGGGCAGCGCGGCAGTGGACTCCGGTTCGGCCGCCACCAGCCGCTGGGTGTACTCCTCGGGCAGCAGTTCGATCCCGGCGGCACTCACCACACCGTCGGCGGTCTCCGACCAGTCACCGGCCTTGACCGCCTTGATCACCCGCTGCACCTCCTTGCCGAGCCGGGGCCCGGCGGCACGCGCGTTGACCGCCAGCTCGAACCGGCCGTGGGTGGCGACATCGGTGGTCAGGTCGACCTTCTTGACATTCACCTCATCGGCGATGATGTCAGCGTAGGGGGCCAGCCGTTCCGCGTCCGGCGCGGCGATCGTCACCTCCGCCAACGGCAGCCGGACCCGCAGTTTCTGTGCCTTGCGCAGACTCAGCACCGTCGAGCACACACTGCGCGCCTCGTCCATCGCCTCGACCAACTCCGGATCCTGCGGCAGCGTATCGGCGGCCGGCCAGTCGGCCAGATGCACCGAACGCTCACCGGTGAGCCCCCGCCAGATCACCTCGGCGACCAGCGGCAGCAGCGGAGCCGCCAACCGCGTCACCACTTCCAGCACCGTGTGCAGGGTGTCGACGCCGTCACGGTCCTCGGCCCAGAACCGCGAACGCGACCGGCGCACATACCAGTTGGTGAGCGCGTCGGCGAAGGTACGCAGTTCCTCGCAGGCCCCGGCGATATCGAACTCCTCCAGCGCCGCGGTCATCACATCACGGCTCTGTGCCAGCTTCGCGAGGATGTAGCGATCCAGCACGTTGGGCGAATCGGTACGCCACACCCCGGGCTCGGTGGCGTAGAGCTGCAGGAACGTCCACGCGTTCCACAGCGGCCGCAGCGCATGGCTCACACCTTCACGGATACCGCGCTCGGTGACGATGAGATTGCCACCACGCAGGATCGGCGAGCTCATCAGGAACCAGCGCATGGCATCGGAGCCGTCCCGGTCGAACACCTCGTTCACATCCGGGTAGTTGCGCTTGGACTTGCTCATCTTGAGCCCGTCGTCGCCGAGGACGATCCCGTGCGCGACCACGTTCTCGAACGCCGGGCTGTCGAACAGCGCGGTGGACAGCACGTGCAGGTTGTAGAACCACCCCCGGGTCTGCCCGTTGTACTCGACGATGAAATCGCCCGGGAAATGCGAGTCGAACCACTCCTGGTTCTCGAACGGGAAATGGACCTGGGCGTACGGCATGGACCCCGACTCGAACCAGCAGTCCAGCACCTCCGGCACCCGGCGCATGGTGGACTGCCCGGACGGATCGTCCGGGTTCGGCCGGGTCAGTTCATCGATCGCGGGGCGGTGCAGATCTGTGGGACGCACACCGAAGTCACGTTCGAGCTCGTCGAGCGAACCGTAGACATCGATACGCGGATACGCCGGATCGTCGGACATCCAGACCGGGATCGGACTGCCCCAGTAGCGGTTCCGGCTGATGTTCCAGTCCCGGGCGTTCTCGAGCCATTTGCCGAACTGGCCGTCCCGGATATGCTCGGGAACCCAGCTGATCTGCTTGTTCAGCTCCACCATCCGCTCGCGGAACTGCGTCACCGCCACGAACCACGAGGGCACGGCCATATAGATCAGTGGCTGCCCCGAGCGCCAGCTGTGCGGATACGAGTGGTCGATGGTCTCCTGCCGCAGCAGTTTTCCGGCGGCCTTGAGATCTTTGATGATCACCGGATTGGCGTCGAACACCATCAGGCCCTCGTACGGCGGCACCATGGAGGTGAACTTGCCGCCCGGATCGAGCGGCTGCACCAGCTCGATACCGTTGGCGCTACAGACGTCCATATCCTCCTCACCGAAGGCGGGCGCCATGTGCACGATGCCGGTACCGGAGTCGGTGGTGACGTAATCGGCCGAGAGCACCCGGTGCGCGTTGGGATGCCCGGCGAAGAAGTCGAACGGTGGGGTGTAGCGCAGATCGACCAGTGCGGCGCCGTCGTACTCCCCGACCACTTCGGGCTGTTCGCCGAGTTCGCGCGCGTAGTGCGCGACCCGCTCGGCCGCGAGCACATAGCGTTTGCCGTCCGCTCCGCGCACCTGTACGTAGCGGACATCCGGATGCACCGCCACGGCGAGGTTGGAGGGCAGTGTCCACGGCGTGGTGGTCCAGATCAGCGCGTTGGCGCCGTCCAGTTCCCGCAGGGGGTGGTCCGGCGGCACCGACAGGGCCATATCCACCGTCACCGCCGGGTCCTGGCGCATCCGGTAGGCGTCGTCGAGCCGGGCCTCCTGATTCGACAGCGGCGTCTGCTCGTACCAGCTGTACGGGAGCACCCGGAAACCCTGGTAGATCAGGCCCTTGTCGTACAACGACTTGAACGCCCACATCACCGACTCCATGAAGTCGAGATCGAGTGTCTTGTAATCGTTGTCGAAGTCCACCCAGCGCGCTTGCCGGGTCACATAATCGCGCCATTCCCCGGTATAACGGAGCACCGACGACTTGCACGCGGCATTGAATTCCGCGAGCCCCATCGAGTCGATCTGTGATTTGTCCGTGATACCGAGCTGCTTTTCCGCTTCGATTTCCGCCGGCAGCCCGTGGGTATCCCATCCGAAACGCCGTTCGACCCGCTTACCGCGCATGGTCTGGAATCGTGGGATGACGTCTTTGACGTAGCCGGTGAGCAAATGACCGTAGTGCGGCAGACCGTTGGCAAACGGTGGCCCGTCGTAGAAGACGAACTCCTCGGCATCGGCGCGGTTGTCGATGCTGGCGCGGAAGGTTCCGTCGGCGGCCCAGGCGTCCAGTACGGCCCGTTCCAGCTCGGGAAAGGACATACCGGACCCGCCGCCGAGGTCGACCCGGGGGTATGCGCTGCTACTGGAATTCTCGTCCGCCATCGCGGATACACGTCTCCTCGTGCCCGGCGCGCCCGCAGGCGCGGTATCTCGGCACGGGGACGATCACGGCGCAGCGGGTGCGCCGGAACCGCGGTACCACCCCGCTTGTCCGCACCCGGCGAACCGGGCGGACCTCTCGTTGCGAGCTGTGACGGGCTCACCCGTTCGGTTCTAATGAGCGTGCGCACCGTAGGAAGCGCTGCGCGGCGCCGTTCTTCCGAAAGCTCCCCGGTGATGGCCGGATCGTCGCCGACTTACAGGTTTGATTCTAACCAGGACGGTCAACCACTTATACATCCGCCCGCGGAGCCGCGGCCCCGCAACCCCGGAAGGACGTTTTGGTTCTCGCTCGTTCTGCTCGTCAGCGCTTCGCGTGCTGGTCCCGTGGCGGCAATTCTTCGTCCGGTGCGCGCATCGACAGCGCACTCACCAGCAACACCACAGCACCGAGAACGCAGACGACGATGCAGCCCCAGGCCCACATCACCGAACCGGTGGCCAGGGACAGGATCAGCAGCGCCAGGCCGATTCCGGCCAGCGCCAGTGTCAAGACAAGCATGGTGACCCCCAGAACAGCAGGCCGGGTGCCCGTTCGCCCCCAGCGTTATCGGGCGTTCAGTCGCCTTTACCGAAGGACGCGGGGGCAAGCTGGTTGGCCCCGGTATCGAAGGAGTCACCCTCGTCGACCGGTACCGCCGAACCACGGTTCTCCAGCTCCTCGAGCTGCGACTCCAGATACGATTTCAACCGCACCCGGTACTCGCGTTCGAAGGTCTTGAGGGTCTGGATCCGGCTCTCCAGCACATTGCGCTGCTGGGTGATGGTCCCCATGATCTCGGTGTGCTTGCGCTCGGCATCCGCCTGGAGCGCGTCGGCCTTCTCCTTGGCCTGGCGCAGCTGGCTGTCCGAGCGGGTCTGTGCGTCGGAGAGCATGGCATCGGACTTGTGCCGCGCGTCGGCGATCATATCTTCCGACCGCGCCCGCGCATCGTTGACCAGCCGCTCCGAATTGGCCCGCGCGTTCGCCAGCAAATTCTCGGCTTCGGTCTTGGCATCACTGGTCAGGCGGTCCGCCATCTCCTGCGCCAGGCTCAGCACCTTCGCGGCCTGCATATTCGCGTCCGCGGCGGCATCGGCGGCCGACGGCGCGGGCGGCACCACCGGGATGGGCACCGAGGGCGGCGCCTGGACCGGGGGTTTGATCGGTTCCGGCGGCGGTGCCTGCTGCACCGGTTTACCGAGGCCGGGCCCGCCCGGGCCGCGGTTGCTCTTGGCGTCGGCCAGTTCCGCGTCGAGCTCGGCAACCCGCTGGCGAAGGTCGGCGTTCTCCTCGATCAGCCGGGAAAGTTCCTGCTCCACCAGATCCAGGAAGGCGTCGACTTCGTCCTCGTTGTAGCCGCGTTTCCCGATAGGCGGTTTGCTGAACGCGACGTTGTGCACATCGGCTGGGGTCAGCGGCATGGAAGGATCCCTTCGCGCGTTGGCAGATCTAGCGGCTCTGGCAAGTCTTCACGGCCCATTCTGTCACACCGGAGCTACCGGCTGCCCGAGCCGGCTCACGACCGACATCAGGATGAAGACCAGGAACAGCAGAACCATAATCGACAAATCGAGCCGAATTCCGCCCAGGGAGACCGGGGGTATCAGGCGCCGCAGCAGCTTCACGGGAGGATCGGTGATGGTGAAGATCACCTCGAGGATCACGACGACCACTCCGGTGGGGCGCCAGTCGCGGGCGAAGCTCCGGATGAACTCGACGATCACCCGGCTGATGAGCAACAGCCAGAAGATGAACAGTACGAAGTACAGCACCGCGAACAAGGCCACGACCTCACTCTGCCGCAAAATCGGCGCGGTGCAAAATGACCGCGCCGATCTTGTTTCCGGCATACGGCGCCCGACTCGGCGCGCCGTCCGCTATTTCTGGTTGTAGAACCCGGTTTCCGCGATCCGGCGGCGTTCCTCCGCCGATACGTCCACATCGGCCGGAGAGAGCAGGAACACCTTGGTCGCGACTTTGTCGAACGAACCACGCAGGGCGAAGGCCAGCCCGGCGGCGAAGTCGACGAGGCGTTTGGCATCGGCGTTGCTGAGATCGACCAGATCCATGATCACCGGGTTGCCCTCGCGAAACCGCTCCCCGATGATCGCGGCTTCGCTGTAATCACGCGGACGCAACGTGGTGATCTTGGACAAGGGACCTCCGTCCTCGAATATCGCGGGACGGCGGGCGGCGACCGGTTCGGGGCGGACCCGCTCGGCCAGCCGCCGCTCCTCGGCATCGGGGTCGACTGCCAGCGCTCCCCTGGTCGCGCCGCGCAGGGAGGCACCGCCGCCCGGACGATACCGGCCGGAGGAGGCGGCGTCGATCCGGGTGGGACGGCGCGGCCCCTCGTAGTCCTCGTCGTAGGCGTCGCCCGGGTAGTCGTCCCGGCGCGGCGCGGGATAGCTGGGCTGATAGGACGACTTGTACGGCGACTCGCGGTAGTCCGGGCCGTCGTAGCGGTCCTCGGGGTACCGGTCGTAGTCCGGACGGTCGTCGTAGTCGCGGGGAGCGCGGTCGGAGTAGTCACGCGGACGACGCGCACCGCGATCCTCGACCCCCCGGGGGGTGCGATCGTCGACGTAGTCGTCTTCGTAATCCTCGAGGGGAACCATGCCGAAGTACGCCTTGAACTTGTGCAGCGTACTCATGACCGTGCCTCGCTGTCGCTCGGCCCCGTCACGAGCACGCCCGTGGCTGCGCCCATAACTCGCTCGCTGCGCTCACTCATGACCGTGCCTCGCTGTCGCTCGGCTCCGTCATGACCACGATTGTGGCTGCGTCGAGTACTCGCTCGCTGCGCTCGCTCATTCTGGTCGACCTTCCTTCGGCCCCGGTGGCGGCCGGGTGTTGAAGTCTTGCTCAGCCCTCGTCGTGTCCCAGCATATGTGTCGAATGTGACTGATGAGGTTTGTTTGCTACGCCGAGGTTATCGGTCGGCTGCCCATGAGAGCGGTACCGACACGCACACACGTGGATCCATGGGCAATAGCTCTTTCAAGATCGTTGGACATTCCGGCGGACAGCTCTGTCGCACCGGGGTGTCCGGTGCGCAGACGGGTAGCGACTTCGGCCAGGCGGGCGAATTCCGCATCCGGATCGGCGGCGCGCGGCGGAATGGCCATAACCCCTGCTAGACGCAGCGCGCCGGATGCGGCGATCCGGTCGGCCAGCGCCGGCACCGCATCGGGCCGCACGCCGCCACGGGCCGGATCGGCATCCAGGCTCACCTGGATCAGGACCTCCAGCACAGTGTCCCGCTCACCGGAATCCAGCGCCGCCGCGGTGGCAGTCGCCAGCGCGGTCGCCAGACGTTCGCTGTCCACCGATTGCACCGTATGCACCCACCGCACCACCTGACGTACTTTGTTCCGCTGCAACTGCCCGATCAGATGCCAGCGCACGCCGAGGTCGCTCAATTCCGCGGCCTTGGCACCTGCCTCCTGTGGGCGGTTCTCCCCGAAGTCCCTGCGGCCCAGACGATACAGTGCGGCGATATCGGATGCCGGGAAATATTTCGTGACCGGCAGCAGCCGGACGTCCGCCGGATCCCGGCCGGCGGCCGCGCACGCTGCGTCGATCCGCGCGAGCACCCGGTCGAGACCGGCCGCCAGTTCCACCATCCGGGAGTCGTTCCCGGCCGCGGCGGCGCCGGTGTCCGGGACAGCCTGCGCCCCATCGCCTCCGGAAGCCGGCGCCCGCGCCGGGGAATCTGCATCCGTCCCGTCCCCCGAATGCGAGCCGGTCATCGCGACCCGCCGATCCGCCACGAACCCGCCTCGATCATCGGCCTCCCTGCTTCCCGCGCCGATCATCGGCTATCAGTCGAACATGTTGCGCGAGTACGGAACCCGCGCCGACCGTGACCCCACGGCGGCCGTAGCCGGCGCCGCGGACCACCCGGCCTGTCACGCTGTACCCGAATCCATCCAGATAACACTGCCCAATCGCCCGGTCGGGGCGCCGCGGCGATGGCTGAAAAGAGTCCTGTCCTCGATCGTGCAGCGCGGGTCCTCGGCGATCGCCGTGACCCCCGCGGCGGTGAGCTGCCGCCGTATCCCCGCGCGCAGGTCCAGACCGGGAGTGCCGTGCACCGTGGTGGTGGCGCTACCGGGGAGATGTGCTTCCACATCGGCCCGCATCGCGGCGGGCACCTCGTACTGCCGGCCACTGGCGGCCGGGCCCAGCAGCGCCCCGATCCGGTCGAGCCGGGCTCCGGCGGCGACCATCGCGTCCAGAACCCGCGGCACGATACCGATCCGGGCACCCACTCGTCCGGCATGCACAGCCGCCACGACTCCCGCTTCGTCGTCGGACAGCAGTATCGGCACGCAGTCGGCGGACAATGCCACCAGGGCCAGACCCGGCCGCGTGGTGATCAGGGCGTCGGTCCCGGGAAAGGGTTCGGTGCGCGGCCCGTCCACCGTCGCCACCGTCCGGCCGTGGATCTGTTCCATCCAGATCACATGATCGGCCGGCAGCCCGAGGGTCTCGGCGAGCCGGGCGCGGTTGCGTCGCACCGCCTCCGGATCGTCGCCGACATGATCGCCGAGGTTGAACGAATCGTAGGGCGGCGCGGAGAATCCGCCCGCGCGCGTGGTGACGACCCGTCGAACGGTGAGTACCGGTGCCGCTGTCATGACACCGAGCCTAGTGGCAACTCCGGCCGGGACCGGCTTCCGCGCAGGCCGGAGCCGACGACCCGGTGCGCGAACGTCCCGCCCTGTCCCGGCGGCCGCAAGGACCTCGGTCGCCACATCGGCGCGCGGGCGGCGAAAAGACGCCGGGCCGCCCGCGTGTCAGCGCGAGCGACCCGGTGGAAGTCGTGCAGTGTCCCCGATATCAGCGGCGCATGAAATCCGGGACATCCACATCGTCGTCGTCATCGTCGGGCAGATCCGGCGGCGGCTGGATATGCGACCGGCTGTTGTGACTGAGCGTCGGATCCACCGGCGGACGGGTGCGTTCGGTATCGCGGTAGCTCGGGGCCGGGCCGCGGGCGACGGACGAGCCCGGACCATCCGATGCCCGGACCGGGGCGGACTCCTCGGAATGGCCGCGGCCCGCGCCCAGTTCGGCTGTCCTGGACTGACCGAGTTCGGCGGTACGCGATGCCGCGGAGATCTCCGTGGTGCGACCGGATCCCAGCGAACCCCGGGTAGTGGCGGGGTCGAATGTGCGGCGCGCCGGGCCACCACCGTCGAATCCGGCGGCGATCACGGTGACCCGCACCTCGTCGCCCAGCGAATCGTCGATAACCGTACCGAAGATGATGTTGGCCTCGATATGCGCCGCTTCCTGTACCAGCGAGGCGGCCTCGTTGATCTCGAACAGGCCCAGATCCGAACCACCGGCGATCGAGAGCAGCACTCCGTGCGCACCGTCCATGGAGGCTTCCAGCAGCGGTGAGTTGATCGCCGCCTCGGCCGCTTTGACCGATCTGCCCTCCCCCCTGGACGAACCGATACCCATGAGCGCGCTACCGGCACCCGACATCACGCTCTTCACGTCGGCGAAGTCGACATTGATCAGACCCGGGGTGGTGATCAGATCGGTGATGCCCTGCACACCGTTGAGGAGTACTTCGTCGGCGGAGCGGAAGGCGTCCATGAGACTCACCGCCGCGTCCCCGAGTTGCAGCAACCGATCGTTGGGAATGACGATCAGGGTGTCGCAGGATTCGCGCAGCAGGTTGATACCGACCTCGGCCTGATTACCACGCCGCTTACCCTCGAAAGAGAAGGGCCGAGTGACCACACCGATGGTGAGCGCGCCCAGTTTGCGGGCGATACTCGCCACGACGGGTGCGCCGCCGGTACCGGTACCGCCGCCCTCTCCCGCGGTCACGAAGACCATATCGGCGCCCTTGAGCACCTCTTCGATCTCGTCCTTGTGATCCTCGGCGGCCTTTCGGCCCACCTCCGGGTCGGCGCCGGCGCCGAGGCCCCGGGTGAGCTCCCGCCCGACATCGAGTTTCACGTCGGCATCACTCATCAGCAGTGCCTGGGCGTCGGTGTTCACCGCGATGAACTCGACACCCTTGAGACCCTGCTCGATCATTCGGTTGACGGCGTTCACGCCGCCGCCGCCGATACCGACGACCTTGATCACGGCAAGGTAGTTGTGCGGGGGCGTCATGAGCTCTCGCCTTCCTTCGACTCAAAGTCTGTCGTTTTCGGATGTCCGGTACCGATCCGCGCGACCACGATCCGCGGACCACGATCCGGACAAACCCTGAACCTCAACCATAGGGTTGGAGTTATGTCAAGTATCCGACTGGTGCGGAACGCTATTCGCCGCCGTCGCGATCCGCTCGCAGGCGCGCCGAGACGATAACCAGTTTCTTCGGCGAACTTGCTTCTACCAGGGCGGTACGCGACGTATCGTGAACGGTTGCCCAGCGGTCGGCGCCCACATCGTGGGACGCCCCCGGCTCCCGCAACATACGGCCTCCGGGTGATCGCCCGGGACCGCGGTGGAGCTTCGAACCGAACAGGGTCGAACCGAACAAGATTGCTGGGAATCATTTTACCGTGACCAGACTGGGACTCGAGACGTCGAACACGGTCCCCGGCTGGGTGAGCAGCGGCAGTACCACCGCCGATTTGCGTTCGCCGTCCTCGCTGCTGCCCCAGAGTACAGTGCGACCGTCGCGCAATGTCAGCGAAATCTGCGACGCACCCTCGGCGCGCACGGTTTCCACCTGCACGTCCAGCGCCGGCGGCAGCACCCGGGCCACCTCGACCGCGGCGCGGGTCAGCGCATCGTCGCTGCCCGGCCGGGCGGTGACCAACTCCGGCACCCCGATCGGCGCGGGTTCGACGGCGTACTCGATACCGTCGGCGTCCAGTAGATGCGCGCCCTCGGGAGAGTCGTAGTACAGCACCGGGGTTCGCGCCTCGATCCGCACCCGCACCGTCGACGGCAGATCCCGCTGGACCCGGACGCTGTGGATCTTCGGAACAGTCGCCACCCGCGCCGCCATCGCCGCGGTATCGATCCGCAGGATCGAACCGGTCTCCGGTATCTGCAACAGCTCCCGGATCTGTTCCTCCGGGATCTCGCCCGCACCCTCGATCCGCACCTCCCGCACCGAGAGCAGCGGCGAGAACCAGGCGAGTGCGGCCAAGGTGACGACCAGGGCGAGCGCGGGCAGCGCCCACAGCCGGTAACGCCGCAATCCGCCCACCTCGAATCGCCGCGCCCCGGTCCGCACCATGCCTCACCGCCCGTACTGCGGACGCGCGCGTAGTCCGTCCAGGATCTGGCTGCCGAGCATGGTGACATCACCGGCGCCCATGGTGATCACGACATCGCCGGGCTGGGCGAGGCCGGCGACCTGACGGCCGACCCGGGACATATCGGGTTGGTAGTGCACGGGTTTGTGCACCGACTGTGCGACCAGCGCGCCGTTGACGCCCGGCAACGGCTCCTCGCGCGCGCCGTAGACGTCGAGCACCACGACCTCGTCGGCCAGGTCCAGGGCGGCACCGAACTCGGCGGCGAAGGTCGCGGTGCGACTGTAGAGATGCGGTTGGAAGACCACGATCACCCGACCCCGGCGCGAGAGCGCACCGTCGCGGGCCTCCTGCTCGACCAGTTCGGCCGCGGCCCCGAGTACCGCCCGGACCTCGGTGGGATGGTGTGCGTAGTCGTCGAAGACCCGCACCCGGTTCTCCCGGCCCACGAACTGGAAGCGGCGGTGCACACCACCGAAACCCTCCAGTCCCTGGATGATCTCGTCCACATCGGCGCCGGCCGCCCGTGCGGTCAGCAGCGCAGCCAGCGCGTTGAGGGCCATATGCCGGCCCGGCACCGCGAGCCGCAGCGTGCGCGGGGCCGGCTCGTCGGCGAGCTGGAACTGGGCGATACCGCCCACATCACGCGGTTCCCAGCTGTACAGGCGCACCCCCACGGGAACGGGAGCGTCGGGCAACTCCCCGGAGCCGTATCCCAGGACCCGGACACCGCGCGCGGCCAAGCGCTCGCCGGTGCGCTCGGCGAGCGCCCGCGCGCCGGGGTCGTCCAGGCACACCACCAGCAGCCCACCGTCCGCGAGCCGATCGGTGAAATCGTCGAACACCTGCACATAGGCCGCGTCGGAGCCGAAGAAGTCCAGGTGGTCGGATTCGATATTGGTGACCACCGCGACATCGGGGTCGTACTGCAGCAGCGAGCCGTCGCTCTCGTCGGCTTCGGCGACGAAGATATCGCCGCTGCCGTGATGGGCGTTGGTACCCGCCTCGTTGAGTTCACCACCCACCGCGAACGACGGATCGAGCCCGCAGTGCTGTAGCGAGACGATGAGCATCGACGTGGTGGAGGTCTTCCCGTGCGTCCCCGACACCAGCAGCGTGCGGTGTCCGCTCATCAGCGCCGCCAAAACGGTCGGCCGCAGCAGCACCGGGATATCGCGGCGATGCGCCTCGACCAGTTCCGGATTGGTCTTGGGGATGGCCGCGTAGGTGGTCACCACCACGGTCGGACCGCCCGGCAGCAGATCCAGCGCACCGGCGTCGTGTCCGATCCGTACCTGAGCCCCACGGGCCCGCAGCGCAAGCACACCGCGGCTCTCCTTGGCATCGGACCCCGACACCGCACCGCCGCGCGACAGCAGGATCCGGGCGATACCGGACATCCCGGCGCCGCCGATACCGACCATATGGACCCGGGCCAGTTCCGGCGGCAACGCGCCGGGACCGGTTTCGGGAGCGGTCAACTGCTCCCCGCTCACCGGCCCGCCGCCCGCAGCACGATTCGGGCGACCTCGTCGGCGGCATCGCGATGGCCCGCACCGGCGGCGGCACGGCCCATCTCGGCTATGCGTGCTGGATCCGTGAGCAGCGGTATCACCTCATCGATCACATATTTGGGGGAAAGTTCGGGGTCGGCAACGATTCTGCCACCACCGGCCGCGACAACGGGCCGGGCATTGAGTTCCTGTTCACCGTTTCCGTGCGGCAGCGGTACATACACCGCGGGCAGGCCCACCGCCGACACCTCGGCGACCGTCATCGCCCCGGACCGGCAGACCACCGCGTCGGCGGCGGCGTAGGCGAGATCCATCCGGGAGAGGTAGGGCACCGCCACATACGGCGCGGCCGGATCCACCGACTCGATATCGACCGAGTTCTTCGGGCCGTGCGCGTGCAGCACCGAGATCCCGGCCGCGGCCAACTGCGGCGCCGCACCGGATATCGCCTCGTTGAGCGAGCGCGCGCCCTGCGAGCCGCCGAACACCAGCAGTACCGGCCCCTCGGCCGGCAGGCCGAAATGCTCCCGCGCCTGCGCGCGCAGCCCGGCCCGGTCCAGCGAGGTTATCGCCGCGCGCACCGGGATCCCGACGACCTCGGCGTCGAGCCCGGAACCGGGTACCGCGGCCAGCACCCGGGTCGCCCGCCGCGCGCCGACTTTGTTCGCGATACCGGCCTTCGCGTTCGCCTCGTGCACCACCACCGGTACAGCACGGCGACGACGCAGCAGGCCGCGGCCGGCGGCGAGATAGGCCGGCAGCGCCACGTAACCGCCGAATCCGACGATCACATCGGCTTCCACCGCGTCGATGATCTCGCGGGTCCGCGATACCGACGCCCGGACCCGGCCCGGCAGCCGCAGCAGATCCGCGCTGGGTTTACGGGGCAACGGCACCGGCGGGATCAGTTCGAGGGGATAACCCCGTTCGGGCACCAGGGTGGTCTCCAGTCCGCGCTGGGTACCGAGCGCGGTCACCCGGATCCCCGGGTCGAGTCGCCGCAGCGCATCGGCGACGGCCAGGGCCGGTTCGATATGCCCCGCGGTACCGCCACCCGCGACGATCACCGATATCCCGTCCGCGCGCGGCGCCGTGTGCTCGCCTGCGGACTTAGGTGCGCTCACCTGTTTCTTCCCCGTTCTCGTGCGTGTGTCACCGAATAGCTGGGTTCCCAGGCCCGGGTCGCCCGCAGGGTGTCGGTACCGCGGCTGTTGGTACGCGGGCGGGTGCGCGGCGGCTCGTCGCGGGCGGGGCGGCGAGCCGGGCCCGGCTCGCGCGCCGGCGCGGCGGCCCGGGCGCGGGCGGGATGGTAGATCTCCGGTTTCGGCAGCCGCAGCAACCGGCTGACCCGGCCGTCCTGACCGGCGTGCAGGGCCGCCACCGCTTCGGGTTCGTGCCGGGCCGCGTTGGCGATGATGCCGAACATGAGCAGGGTCAGCGCCAGCGACGAACCACCCGCGGACACCAGCGGCAACTGCAACCCGGTCACCGGCAGCAGACCCACCACATAACCGATATTGATCAAGGCCTGTCCGGTGATCCAGGTGGTGGCGGTCGCGGTGAGCAGGCGCAGGAAGGGGTCCACCGAGCGGGCCGCGATCCGCAGGCCCGTGTAGACGAAGAGCGCGAACAGGCCCAGGACCAGGGCACACCCCAGGAAGCCGAGTTCCTCGCCGATGATGGCGAAGATGAAGTCGTTGTGCGAGTTGGGCAGATAACTCCATTTGGCCCGGCTCTGGCCGAGTCCGCGGCCCCACAACCCGCCGTCGGCCAGCGAGTACATCGCCTGCCGGGCCTGATAGTTGATGCCCTGTGGATCGTCGGCGGGATTGAAGAAGGCACGCATCCGGTCGGAGCGGTACCCGGCGGAGAGCGCGAGCGCGAGCGCTGCGATGGCGCCGGAGGCGAGAATGGCGACGAACAGCCGCACCGGTAGGCCGCCGAACCAGAGCAGGGCCAGCAACACGATTCCGAGCGCGATGGTGGTCGACAGATTCGGCTGCAACACGATCAACAGGCACACCAGCAGACCGGCCGGCACCAGCGGTACCAGCAGATTCTTCAGGCCCCCCGGATCGTTGGCCGCCCGGCCCGCGGCCCGGCGCGAGATCAGCAGATGCGCCCCCCACACCACGAACGTCACCTTCACCAGCTCCGAGGGCTGGACCGAGAAGATCCCCAGATCGATCCAGCGGCGAGCACCGTTGGCCGTACTGCCGACACCCGGGATGAGCACGAGCACCAGCAGCAGTACCGACCCCGCGAACACCGGGAACGACAACTGCCGCAACCGGCGCAGTGGTATCCGCAGCGCCAGATAGAACAGCACCGCACCGACCAGCGCGTACATCATCTGCTGTACGAACAGCGAATAGGCCGATCGACCGTCGACGTAGGACTCCACGCTGGAGGCCGACAGAACCATCACCAGGCCAAGCAGGGTGAGCAGGGTGGCGATGGTGACAACCAGATGGAACGAGGCCAGCGGCCGCGCCAGCCAGGCGCCGAACCGGCCCACCTGCACCTGTCGCGTGCCGCGCGGTCTCATAACCGCCGCCCGAGGTCCTCGTCCTTCAGGTCCTCGACCGCACCGGCGAAACTGCGGCCGCGATGGGTGTAGTCGGTGAACATGTCCAGCGACGCCGCCGCGGGCGCCAGCAGCACGGTATCGCCGGGTCCGGCGAACGCCGCCGCTTCCCGCACCGCACGCTCCATGATCGCGTCGGCGATCTCGGTGTTACGGGTCCCGGTGATCGCCTCGTCCATGACTGCCTGCCCCATACCGGCATGATCCCGCGTATCCAACTCGACCACGGGGACTTCCGGCGCGTGTCGCGCCAGCGCGGCGGCGATCACCGGGGCGTCGGCACCGAACAGCACGACCGCGACCAGCCGCTCGGCCACCTCCTCCACCAGATCCTCGACCCCTGCGCCCTTCAGCTGACCGCCGGCCAGCCAGACGACATGCTGATGACCCAGGATCGACGAACGCGCGGCATGCGGGTTGGTGGCCTTGGAATCGTCGATGAACTCGACTCCGCCCAGTTCGCGGACCAGCGCCGACCGGTGCGGGCCGACCTTGTGCTCGATCAGGCCCTCGCGGACGAATTGCGGCGCCACATCAATGGCCCGGGTGAGCGCGGCGGCGGCCAGGGCATCGGCGATACCGGCCGGACCGGGCGGGCTGATCTCTTTGGATTCGGCCAGGATGGCCGCCTTGGTGAAGGCCCGGTCGAGCAGTTTGCCGTCGACCACACCGAGTTCACCGTCGGCCGGCACCCCGATCCGGAAGCCGATGGTGCGACGCGCCTTCGAACGGCGGGCCAGCCGGGCGGCCACCGGATCGTCGAGTCCGACCACCCCGACCCGGCCGAGCAGGGCCCGCGATTTCGCGGCCGCGTACGCGTCCAGTCCGCCGTGCCAGTCCAGATGGTCCTCGGCCACATTCAGCACGACCCCGGCTTCCGGCCGCACCGACGGCGCCCAGTGCAGTTGGAACGACGACAGCTCCACGGCCAGCACCTGCGGTCCCGGATTGCGGCGCAGCGCGTCGAGAATCGGCAGGCCGATATTTCCGCAGGCCACACTGGGGATACCGGCGGCACGCAGAATGGAATGGGTCATCTGGGTCGTGGTGGTCTTACCGTTGGTGCCGGTCACCACCAGCCATTTACGGACCGGACCGTAGATCCGCGCCTGATCCACCCACCAGGCGAACTCGACATCGCCCCAGACCGGGATGCCCTCCGATACCGCCGAGGCCAGGACCGGAGAGTCCGGCCGCCAGCCCGGGCTGGTGATCACCAGCGCGAAACGCGACCAGTCGGTCCGCTCCAATTCGGGTGCGGGCGCGATCTCCAAGCCCAGTTCGGCGGCTTCCGCCAGCGCCGCGGGCCCGCTGTCGGTGACCACCGGCCGGGCCCCGATATCGCGCAGCGGTGTGATCAGCGAACGGCCCGAGACACCCCACCCCGCGACCAGCACATCGCGACCGCGCAGGAATTCCAGCATGGGGCCCGGCGAGCGCAGGGCCCGCGACGTATGTTCCTCCATCGTCAACTCACCCGACCGCGGAGAGATACTCGCTGTAGAACAGCGATAGTCCGGCTGCCGAGGCCATGGCGGCCAGCAACCAGAACCTGATGATCACCGTGGTCTCCGCCCATTTACTCAGTTCGAAGTGATGGTGGAACGGCGCCATCTTGAACAACCGGTTCCGGGTGGTCCGGAAGACGGCCACCTGCAGCACCACCGACGCCGCCTCGGCGACGAACAGCGCGCCGATGACCACCATCAGCAGTTCGGTCCGGGTGGTGATGGACAGTCCGGCGAGCAGACCACCCAGGGCCAGCGACCCGGTATCGCCCATGAAGATCTTGGCGGGAGCGGCGTTCCACCAGAGGAACCCGATACACGCCGCGGTGCCGGCGGCACAGACGAGCGCCAGATCCAGCGGATCGCGCACGTTGTAGCAGCCGGTCTCGGGTTTGGTCTCGCACGAGTGGTAGTACTGCCAGAACGTGATGACCACATAGCCGCCGAGCACCAGGCTCATCGACCCGGCGGCGAGACCGTCCAGACCGTCGGTGAGGTTCACCGCGTTCGACCAGGCCACCACGATGAGGCAGACGAAGGCCAGGAACACCACGACACTCATGGACACGGTGTTGATATCGCGCACATAGGACAGCTGCCGGCTGGCCGGGGAGAGCCCGCTGCCGCCGGGGAACTGCAACGCCAGCACACCGAAGACGACCGCCGCGGTGATCTGGCCCAGATATTTACCCGCGGCCGTGAGCCCCAGGTTGCGGCCCTTGCGGATCTTGATGAAATCGTCGATGAACCCGACGACACCCAGCGCGGTGGCCAGGCCGAGCACCAGCAGCGCCGAAGCTGTCGGACCTTCCGCCTCATAACCGATCCCGATCAGATGGGAACCGAGATACCCGGCCCACATACCGATGATGATCGCCACCCCACCCATGGTGGGTGTACCGCGTTTGGACTGATGGCTGGCCGGACCGTCGACCCGGATCTCCTGGCCGAAGCCCTGCCGGGCGAATATCCGGATCAGCAGCGGAGTCAGCAGGATCGACACCGTCAGCGCGATCGCCGCCGCGAACAAGATCTGTCTCATCGCACTGCCTCCGTGCTAACCCCGTCGGCGGCGGTGCCGCCCGGTGCCGGTGTGCCGGCACCCGTGTTCTTCTCACCCTCGGCCAGCAGCTGTTCGGCCACCGCCCACAGGCCGACCGATTGCGATGCCTTCACCAGCACCACATCACCCGCGCCGACTTCGGCGGCGAGCAACTCCACGGCCGCTTCGATATTCGGGACGAGTACCGATTCCTCACCCCATGAGCCTTCCATGACCGCTCCCTGGTGCATGCCCCGGGAGGGTCGTCCGGTCCCGACGACGATCAGCCGGTCCACATCCAAGCGGACGGCGAGACGGCCGATCCCGTCGTGTTCCACCACCGATTCCGGGCCGAGTTCGGCCATTTCGCCGAGCACCGCCCAGCTGCGCCGCGGAGTGTCGCCGGAGCGGGCCATGGTGACCAGTGCTTTGAGCGCGGCTCGCATGGAATCCGGGTTGGCGTTGTAGGAATCGTTGATCACCGTGACTCCGGCGACGCTTGTCCGCACGTCCATCCGCCGTGCCGATGCGGCCCGGGCGCCGGACAGCGCGGTGACCAGGGTGTCGAGATCGGCACCGCATTCCAGGGCCACCGCGGCCGCCGACAGTGCGTTCCCGACCTGGTGCTCGCCGTGCACGGCCAATGTCACCGGGCGCTCACCGAGCGGCGTGTGCAGGGTGAACGAGGCACGGGCCTGATCGTCGAGAGTCGTTGCCGTAGCACGGATCTGCGCGTTCGCGGACTGCCCGACCGTGACCACCCGGGCCACCGTACGCGAGGCCATCGCCGCGACCTTCGGATCGTCGGCGTTCAGAACCCCCAGACCGGTTTCCGGCAGGGCCTCCACGAGTTCGCCCTTGGCCTGGGCGATCGCCTCACGACTGCCGAATTCACCGAGATGCGCGGTACCCACGTTCAGCACCACCCCGATATTCGGCGGCGCCACCCGGGCCAGCGCGGCGATATGACCGGGACCGCGTGCCGACATCTCCAGCACCAGGAACCGGGTGTCCGGTCCGGCCCGCAAGGCGGTCCACGGATGGCCGAGTTCGTTGTTGAAGGAACCGGGCGGGGCCACCACCGGTCCCAGCGGGGCGAGTACCGCCGCCAGGAGATCCTTGGTGGAGGTCTTACCCGAGGAGCCGGTCACCCCGACGACCGTCAGTCCGCCGGCCGCGACCAGGCGCGAAACGCTCTCCCGGGCCAGCGCGGCCAGCGCAGTCAGTACCGCGGCGCCCGCGCCGGTCGAATCATGGCTCAGCGCAAGGGCACTCGACGGCACCGAGCCCGACGACGGTGCCACGACGATAGCGGGCACCCCCACCGGCCGGGCCGCGAGCACGGCGACAGCGCCCGCCTCGATCGCCGCGGCGGCGTAGTCGTGACCGTCGACGCGCTCACCGGGCAGAGCCAGGAAGATATCGCCGGGACCGACTCGGCGCGAATCGAATTCGACCGAGCCGGTCACCCGCGCCTCCGGGTCATCGACATCGTGCAACGTTGCGCCCACGACCTCGGCGATATCCCGCAGTGTCATTTCGATCATGAAACTGTCAAGTCCTCCGCGCCCGTCGACCACGAACCGTTGTCCGCGCCCCCGGAACTGTGCCGCAGTGCCGAATCGATCGCTGCCGCGAGCACCTCGCGGTCGTCGAACGGATATTTCACCCCGTTGATCTCCTGCCCTACTTCGTGGCCCTTACCCGCCACCAGCACCACGTCCCCGGCCTGCGCCCAGCCGACGGCCGCCTCGATGGCCGCGGTCCGGTCACCGATATCACGGACCTCGCCGCGCTGATCATCGGTGACGCTCTGCGCACCGGCGATCAGCGATGCCCGGATCGTGGACGGGTCCTCGGTGCGCGGGTTGTCGTCGGTGACGATGAGCAGATCGGCGCCGCGGGCGGCGGCCGCGCCCATCGGCGCACGTTTACCGGTGTCCCGGTCGCCACCGGCGCCGACCACCACCGCCAGCCGGCCTCGACTGCCGGCCGTGGTCAGATGGGTGCGCAGCGTCGCGATGACCGATTCCACGGCGGCCGGTTTGTGGGCGTAGTCCACCAGCGCGAGGAACTCCTGGCCCCGTTCCACCCGCTGCATCCGGCCGGGTACGTCCACCGTCGCCAGCGCGGGCGCGGCCGTCGCCGGACCGACCCCCGCAGCGGCGCACACCGCGACCGCGAGCAGTCCGTTGGCGACGTTGTAGTCACCGGGCAACCGCAACCGCACCGGGATCTCGCCGGCCGGACCGGTCGCGGTGAACTCCTGTTCACCGCCGTGCACGTGGGCCGGACCGGCCAGCGACCAGTCCGCGGCTTCGGTGGTCGACACGCGGACCGGCGCCTCCAGTCCGTCGGCGAGACGACGCCCCCAGGCATCGTCCACACACACCACCGCGGTACGGGCGGCCACCGGGGACTCCGGCTCGAACAGCCGGCGCTTGGCGGCGAAATAGTCCTCGAAATCGGCGTGGAAATCCAGATGGTCCTGCGACAGGTTGGTGAACGCCCCCACCGCGAACCGCACCCCGTCGACCCGGCCCAGGGTCAGGGCGTGACTGGACACCTCCATCACCACCGCGTCCACCCCCTGTTCCACCATCAACGCGAACATGGCGTGCAGTTGCGGCGCCTCGGGTGTGGTGAGCGCGCTGGGAACGCGACGCCCCCCGATCCTGGTCTCGATGGTGCCGATCAGCGCGGTGGACAGCCCACCGGCGGCCAGCCCGGCCTCCACCAGATACGACGTGGTGGTCTTGCCGGAGGTGCCGGTGATACCGATGATCCGCAACCGCTCCGACGGATGTCCGTAGATCGCCGCCGAGAGTTCACCCAGGATCGCGCGTGGATTCTCCCGTACGAGAACCGGCACCGACAGCTCACCGGCCAGTTCCGCGCCGGCGGCATCGGTGAGGACGGCGACCGCGCCGCGGGACACCGCGGCCGCGGCGAACCGGGCACCGTGCGCCCGGGAGCCGGGTAACGCCGTGAACAGGTCACCGGGTAGAACCGCGTCGGAGCGCTGTTCGATACCGGTGACGAGCAGGTCGGTGGCGACCGGTGGCCGAAGTTCGGCGCCGATCAGTTCCAGCAGGTCGGGCAGCGGTGTCGACAGCGGCCGGGCCGGCCGCAGCGCGTGCTGGCTGGACTGCGCGGGCACAGGATTCCTCTCTGCATGATGAAGCGCGGATACGACGACGAGTCAGGTTACCGACGCCGAGTCACGGTCGGGTAAGCCGGTTCGCCGAATCACGACGCCTGCAGGACGAACTGCCGTTCCGGTTCGCTCGACGGTGGTATCCGATCGCGCTGCAGGGCCCAGGACGCGATGTCGTGGAACAGCGGTGCCGCCGACTGCCCGCCGCTGCCGTCGGAACTGCGCACCGGCGCGTCGAGCATCATTCCGATCACGTAGCGCGGATCGTCCGCCGGCGCGATACCGGCGAAGGTGATCCAGTACGAGGAACTCGAATAGCAGCCGCAGTTCGGATCGACCTGCTGGGCCGTACCGGTCTTCCCGGCGATCCGGTACCCGTCGACGGCGGCCGCGGACCCGGTTCCCATCTGCACCCCGGTCGGATCGTTCTGCAGTACCGACTGGAACATGGTGCGCAGCACCCGCGAGGTCTGCGGGCTCACCACCCGCACACCTTCGGGAGCCGGCTCCTCGCTGCGGGTCCCGTCGGGCGCCACGGTCGCGCGCACGATACGCGGCGGTATCCGGACTCCGTCGTTGGCGATGGCCTGGTACATCCCGGTCATCTGCAGCGTGGTCATCGAAAGACCCTGACCGATCGGCAGGTTCGCGAAGGTACCACCGGACCACTGATCCCGGGCCGGCAGCCGCCCGGAACTCTCACCGGGGAGTCCGACCTCGGTTCGGCGGCCCAGACCGAAGCGTTCGAGCATATCGGCGAACCGGTCCTCACCCACCCGCTGCGCCAGCATGAGGGTGCCCACGTTCGAGGACTTACCGAAGATCCCGGTGGTGGTATACGGAGCGACACCGTGTTCCCAGGCGTCCCCGACGGTGACTCCGGACATATCGATACGACCCGGTACCTGGTGCACCTCGTCGGGCGTGGTGAGCCCGTACTCGATGGCCGCGGCCGCGGTGACCACCTTGTTCACCGAACCCGGCTCGAAGGGCTGGGTCACCGACGGGTTGTCCAGCCCGGCCGGATCCCAGTGCTGTGGACCGAGCGCCGGATTGAACGTGTTGTCGTTGGCCATGGCCAGCACCTGGCCGGTCTTGGCGTCCAGTACCACCGCGGAAGCCGATTTCGCGCCGGAGCGGTCTTTGGCCTGCTGTACCTGCTGCTGCACATGATTCTGCAGGTAGGAGTCCAGCGTGAGCTCGACGTTGTTCCCGTCCACCGCGGGCTGGCGGTCGCGGACGCTGCCGGGGATCACCGCGCCGTCGGAGCCGCGGTCGTAGGTGTAGGAGCCGTCGGTGCCGGCGAGTACCGAATCCAGTGAGGCTTCCAGCCCGACCCGGCCGTGGCCGTCCCAGCCGGTGGCCCCGACGATATTGGCCGCCAGCGCGCCGCCCGGGTAATCGCGCGGATCCTGCCGCTCGGTCCCGATCTCCGGGAATTTCGCCGTGATCTCGTCGGCCTTGCGCGGGTCGACATTGCGCGCCAGGTAGACGAAGGTCTGATCGCTGCGCAGTTTGTCCAGCAGCTCGGCTTCCTCGGGCCCCTCGTCACCGAGCACCTGGTGCACGGTGCGGGCGATATCGGCGAGCCGCAGATCGGGGTCGGGTGCAGTATCGTCCTTCGCCCGGGCGTCGGCGAGATCCTTGCGGACCCGGACCGGCTGGAAGTTCAGCGATTGCGCGGTGACGGTGAACGCCAGTGATTTGCCGTTGCGGTCGGTGATGGTCCCCCGGGTCGCGGGCAGGTCCTGATACGCGGTGCGCTGCCCGGCCGCCTGCGCCGACAGGGTCGGCGCGGCGATGGTCTGGATCCACAGCAGTTGCAGCGCCACCACGGTCAGCGCCACCAGCATGATCAACCGGCCCACGCCGAGCCGGACGCGGACCGGGCCGTTCGGCGCGGATCGCGAATTCGGGCGCGACCGCGTGGGCGAACGGGACCGCGCCGATTCGGCCACCGCGGCGGATTTCTGCTTCGACTTCCCGCGGTCGGCCGCGGCCCGGGATCTCGGCACGGAATCGCGGCCGCGCCCCGAGCCGCGCCGGTTCATCGCATCTCCTCACCCGCCGTAATGGGCGGCAACGGCGCGACCGGAGTGGGTTCGGTGGAACCGGGCACGTCCACCGGTGCCGGTACATCGGCCGGCGCGGGCGCCGCGGCCGCGCCCTCGACCGGAGCGGGAACAGCGGCCGGAGCAGCGCCCTCGGCCGGGGCGGGCTGCGGTATGCCCCCGTCGGCCGGTGCGCTCCCTTCCGGGGCCGGAGCCGGTACATCCGGCGCCGGAACGCCCGCGGCCGGCTGCGGCACCGGAGCGCCCTCGGCCGGCTGGGCCGCCGGAGTGGGATCGGCCGGCTGGGGCGCCGGAGTGGGATCGGCGCCGGGTGCCGCGAGTACATCGCCGGGACTCGGCGTGGCGGAATCCGACCGCGGCAGGGCCGGTACCGGCACGATCCGTTCTACCGGGGCGGCGCCGTTGCGGGGCGCCCCAGCGCGCGGCGGCCCGTTCAGCGGCGGAGCCGGCGGCCCCTGGGCGGGCTTCGGCTCACCGAGAACGGTGACCGTCCCGTCCGGGGCCACCACCAGCCGGGCCGGATCCCGGGCCGGGATCATGCCGAGTTCGCGTGCGCGGGTGGCGAGTTCGGGCGGTGAATCGGCCGCGGCGACCTCGCGCTGCAGGGCAGCGCGTTCGTCGGAGAGCACCCGGTTGGCCTCGCGTGCGTCGCTGAGCTGATAGCTGTCCTCGGCGGCCCGCGTGGTCAGTACCAGGGTGAGCGCGAGTCCACAGCCGAACATGGCCAGGATCGCGGCCACGAACGGACCCCGCCCCGCCAGTTCTGTACGCGGCGCGGCCACCGGCACCGCGCCGGGTCCGCCGACGCGCTGGCGGCGCCGGGCGTATGCCCGCTGCGCCGCACCGGATTTCACCCGCTCCGCATCGTGTACCCGCCGAGCCGGCCGCCCGGTTTCGGTACGTGTGCTCACGCTCATACCTGACACCCCCGTATCGGTGTGATTGCGCGCGGGATCGGCCCGCGCGCGTTTGTGCTGTGGTCCGTAATGCCCAGCCGGTGCTCCCCTGACACCACGACTTTGCGAACACCTATGCGATATCCGGATATCGCATGCACACCGTCGTACCGCAATCGCCCCACGCGGACAAGCGAATTCGCTGCTCCGCGGGCCGCTGCGGCACGGCCGGTGCCCGGGTTCATCCCGCCTCCTGCACGATCTTCTCGGCCGCGCGCATCCGGACCGGCGCGGCACGCGGGTTCTCCTCGATCTCGGCCGGACCTGCCTGTTCGGCGCCCCGGGTCAAGATGCGGAACTCCGGGCCCATACCGGGCAGCTCGACCGGAAGTCCCACCGGAGTACGGGATTTCGCGCGATCGGCCAGTTCGTGTTTGACGACCCGGTCCTCGAGCGATTGATAGGACATGACCACGATCCGCCCGCCCGGCCGCAGGGCCGTCAACGCGGCCGGTAGCGCCGCGCGCAGCGAGTCGAGTTCACCGTTGACCTCGACCCGCAGCGCCTGGAAGGTCCGCTTGGCCGGATGACCGCCGGTCCGCCGGGCGGGAGCGGGAATGGTGTCGTAGAGCAGGCTCACCAGTTCGGCACTGGTCCGCAGCGGTTGACGGGCCCGCCTGCGCACGATCTCGGCGGCGATCTTGTTCGCGAAACGTTCCTCGCCGTAGACCTTCAGGACCCTGGCGATCTCGCCCTGGCTGTAGGTGTTGAGCACATCCGCGGCGGTCGGGCCGGTAGTCGCGTCCATCCGCATATCCAGCGGCGCGTCCACGGAGTAGGCGAAACCGCGGTCGGCCTCGTCCAGCTGCATGGACGAGACACCGAGATCCATCAGGATGCCGCTCACCGACCCGGCGGCGGGCAGACCCGCCTGCCCGAGAGCCTCGGCGATTCCGTCGTATCGGGTGTGCACGAGTGTGATCCGGTCGGCATAGGGCCGGAGACGTTCGGTGCTGAGCGCGAGCGCGCGGGTATCGCGATCGAGACCTACGAGCCGAAGATCGGCATGGGTGCGCAGGAAGTACTCGGCGTGACCACCGAGCCCGAGTGTCGCGTCCAGATAGACAGCTGCCGGTGCGTCGAGTACCGGGTCGAGCAATTCGGCTGCGCGGGTGAGCAGAACAGGGACGTGTCGTGTGCCGTGCTGCTCACGGTTCAAATCGACCTCCCGGATCCGTGCCTCGCTCCGTGACGACCCGATCCGGGTCGCGCCGCGACCGTGTGTATGCGGATCACCGGCGCCGAAGCGGGCGAACAATTGATTGCGCGAGATGCGGCCGCCGCCGCTCGGTCCGGCGCGCTCACTATGTGTGCACCAGAAGGAAATCGGTGACGTTACGAATGCCGCGGGGTCTCTGACCGAAGCGGCACCTGGCGTCGGGGAAGTACGTCAGGGTCCGCATCCGGGCAGAGGCCGCGTGGCACTCGCGCGGGCTAGAAGATTCCGCCCAGTGCCTCGTCTCTCGCTTGCGCGTAGTCCTCCTCGTGCTCGGCGAGGTAGGTCTCCCACGCCTGCTTGTCCCATATCTCCAGGAAGTCGACCGAACCGATGACCGTGCAGTCGCGGGTGAGGTTTGCGTACCGGCGATGTTCGGCCGACAGTACGATCCGGCCCTGCGAATCCAGCCGCTGTTCGTCCGTACCCGCTGCCAGCGCCCGGACGAACGCCCGCGCCTGCGGGTTGCTCCGGGATGCCGACGCGGCGCGCCGGGCGAGCGCACTGAACTCGTCCTTCGGATAGACGGCAAGGCTGTGGTCCTGTCCTTTGGTGACCATCAACCCTCCCGCCAGATCGTCTCGAAACTTCGCGGGCAACGTGAGTCGCCCTTTGTCGTCCAGACGAGGTGTGTAAGTACCGAGAAACAACCCGATACCTCCTACCGGACCACCTCGAATGGTGTTGACCGGCTACGCCGGTCGAGTGCCTCACGGCCTCTCCTGTAGTGCGCGCTCCACATTACCCCACTTTCCCCCACTTTCAATCGAAACACGGGGTGATGTGGCTCCCCGGCCGATCGATTTCGCAGGTCATCCCAGCTATCACCGGCTGGGTGAACTTTTCGCGGGCTCTGCCTCCTTGCGCGCGTCCACCGCCGACGGCTCCGGCGGGCTCCGTCAACTTCCAGCAAACCCCCTGTTCACACCCAGTCGGACGGGTGGGTGGGGCGCGGTGGAGGATCCCGGTGGGGCGGGGTGGGAAAAGGTGGCCGGGATAGCTCGGGACGGCTCACGTGTCCCGCCCGCCGACCGGCGGGACACCGTGGTGAACCGGCCGGACGCGGCGAAGGACAGCGATGCCGCACCGGGGATCCGGTGCGGCATCGCTGGGTGCTCGTATCGCCGATCCGATCGGCGCAGCGGTTACTCCTCGAACCTTCTGCGGAAGCGGTCCTCCATCCGCTCGGTGAACCCACCGGAGCGCCGCGGGCGGCCACGCCCACCGGCTCGCTCCGACGATCCGGTCCCCGATGATTCGCCCGGCGAACCGCCGCCGCGGCCCGGCGAACCGCCCTTGGCGCCGCCGAGCAGGAGCAGCACTCCCGCGCCGAACATCACGATGAAGCCGATCAGACTGATGATCGGGAAGCCGCCGGGTCGCACCGGAAGGGCGATACCCGCGACGAGTAGGACAAGGCCGAGTACGAACAGGGCCGCGGCCTGGAGTCGACGACGACTCGAGGTCGTACGAAGACGTCCGCCGCGGACTGATGACGCGAACTTCGGATCCTCAGCATAGAGAGCGCTCTCGATCTGTTCGAGCATGCGCTGCTCGTGCTCGGAGAGTGGCACGGTACCTCCCCCGGCACTAGGACGTGGCTGTCGCCTCCGGGTAGGCGACAGATAACCCCTTGGCGGCTATCTGTCATCAATGATACGAGTTCGCCAAGAGCGGTACCACCATATGGGTGCAGCCGAACGAAGTTCGTCGCCGGATCGATTCCGGCGAGAGCCGAATATCGAGGTCCGGCGGCCGCGGCTAGCGTGGCGTGTCGTCACCCGCGGCACGCAGCCGCGCGGCGGGTGCGATGAGATCCTCGACGTCGTGCAGGAAGGCAGTGACCCGCGAGGAGAACTCGTCGGCCCATTCCTCGTCGATCTCCCGGGGCAGACCGGCCTCCAGTGCCGCTCGCGTGGCGGAGTGACCGCTGAAATAGTCCGCCCACATCACGAATTCGGGTGCGGCGCGCTGCAGCATGATCCATGCGTTACGCGATCGTGCCCGCGGCGCGGTGTCCGCGCCGGTGAGTGCGAGTACCGCTCCGGCGCCGCGCAGCGCCGCCAGATAGGCGACCCGGAATCGCTCGCGGGGATCCCGCTCCCCCGCGGCCTCCATGAGCAGTCCGTCGGCGCGCCGCAACAGCATCCCCGCCCGTCCCGGTTGTACCGGGTGAACGCTTCGATCCGACATGGCCGTCCCTCCGTATCTCGCCCGTCACACCCCGCGGCGGTCCACCGGTATGGCAGGCTGAGCGTGCACCGTGGGGGCCGAACAGGCATTCGAACGTTTGGCTCGAGCTTGAATATAGAGACGACCACCGACATGTTCGTGTGCTCGAAACCGCAGCTCCACCCCCACCGACCGCGAAAGAGCCCACCGATACTCCTATGACCGCCGTCAAGTCGAACCATCTCCCCGCTCCGGTCGTCGTCGACCTCTCGGTCACCGCGCTGCGCGCCCGATTGCACGACGCACTGGCCGTCTATGTCGCAGCCATGGAATACCCGCACGGTACCGAGCACCATCGCGCGCCGATGTGGACCGAACACACCCATCGCGCCGGCTGGCAGGCGGTCGCCGCGGTGGTCCCCGAGGACAACGGCGAGTTCGACCTGCGCCGCTCCCCGATCGTGGCCATCGCGTACGGGTACCGGGGCGGCCCCCATCAATGGTGGCAGCAGCAGGTGCACGCGGGTATGCGCCGGACCGGCTGGCCGGAACCGGCCGCCCAGCAGTTGCTCGGCGACTATTTCGAACTCACCGAACTCCATGTGCACCCGAGCGCGCAGGGCCGTGGTATCGGAGCGACCCTGCTGGAGCGCCTGCTCCGGGACCGGCCCGAGAACGCCGTGTTGCTGTCCACCCCGGAGGCCGGCGAGGAGGACAACCGGGCCTGGCGCCTGTACCGGCGGATGGGTTTCCGGGATGTGCTGCGCGATTTCGTCTTCGCCGGCGACCACCGGCGCTTCGGGATCCTCGGCCGGTCGCTGCCGCTGCTGCCATGAGTGTGCTGGTCATCGGTTCCGGTCACAACGCGCTGGTGGCGGCCTGTTACCTGGCCCGGGAGGGCCACCGGGTCCGGGTACTGGAACGCGATACCGTGCTGGGCGGGGCGGTATCGACCGTGGCGCGATTCCCGGGGCACCGCGTCGACCGGGGTTCCTCGGCACATCTGATGGTCCGGCACACCGGGATCATCGAAGAACTCCGACTGGACAGGTTCGGACTGCGCTACCTCGACTGCGATCCCTGGGCCTTCGCACCGGCCTGTCCCGACACCGGGGCGCCGCCGATCGTGTTCCGGCGCGACCTCGACCGGACCTGCGCCTCGGTGGCCGCCGCCTGTGGTGAACGCGATGCCGACGCGTATCGCCGGTTCGTCGGGGTGTGGGAACCCCGGGCCCGGCGGGTGATGCGCTCGTTCGGCGGCGCACCGACACCCGGCCGGCTGCTGCGGTCGTTCTGGGGGCTGGACGCTCGCGACGGTGGCAGCGCACTGTCCCGGGAGTTCCTGCAATCCGGTGACGCGCTCCTGGACACCTGGTTCGACGACGAGCGGCTGAAGGCGGCACTGGCCTGGTTCGGCGCCCAGTCGGGGCCGCCGATGTCGGAACCGGGGACCGCGCCGATGGTGGCCTTCGCGGCCCTCATGCACACGCTCCCCCCGGGCCGGGCGATCGGCGGCAGCGGTGCCCTCACCGAGGCACTGGTGGCGCGATTGAGCGCCGACGGCGGCGAGGTCGTGGCCGGCGACGCGGTCACCGCGCTGACCCGGCGCGTGGGCGGCTGGCGGGCCGGCACCGCGTCGGGACGCGAATACGATGCCGCGACGGTGATCGCGGGTACCCATATCCTCACCACCCTCGACCTGCTGCGTGCGGGCGGATTCGATCCGGAACAGCTCGAACGCTGGCGGCGGCGGATCCGAGTCGGCCCCGGGATCGGGATGGTGGTGCGGGTCGCGGCAAGCGCACTGCCGCGGTACCCGGGCGCGTCGACCGCCGACTCGGCAACGGGACTGCAGTTGCTGGTGGCCGATCGCCGCCACCTGGCACTGGCCCACGGCAGCGCCCTGGGCGGCCAGCTGCCGCCGCGACCGGTCGTGCTCGCCATGAGTTTCAGCGCGCTGGATCCCAGTATCGCGCCCGCGGGTCAGCATCAGCTGTCTCTGTGGTCGCAATGGCATCCCTATCGGCTGACCGACGCGGGCGGCTGGCCTCGGCACCGCGAATCCGAGGCCGACCGGATCATCGCCGAATTGGATCGGCACGCACCGGGTTTCGCCGACTCGGTACTGGACCGCCATATCCAGACTCCGCTGGATCTCGAAGACGAGATGGGATTGCGCGGCGGCAATGTCATGCATGTGGAGATGAGCCTGGATCAGATGATGCTGTGGCGGCCGATCCCGGAACTGGCCGGGCAGCGGGTGCCCGGCGCCCCGGGTCTCTACCTGACCGGCGCGTCGACGCATCCCGGCGGCGGTGTGTCCGGGGCGAGCGGGCGCACCGCCGCGCGGCTGGTGCTGCGGGACGGCCGCGGGATGCGCACGTGGCTACGCCGCTGACAGGCCCGGGAACGCGCACCGTGCGGCGCCGCGACCTGCTGCCGGCCGGTCTGTTGGTCGTACTCGTCGGGACACAGATCGCCTATCCGCTCACCGACGGCACGGCCCGCGACGCGGTGACGGTGGCCGTGGTGCTGTTGTCGGCCGGTACCGCGCTGCTGCACGCCGCGGTGACCCGTGGCATCCGCTACGCGGCCGGGTTCGCGGTGATCGTCTCCGGAACCGGGCTGGCGGCCGAGGCCGTCGGCACCGCGACCGGGATTCCGTTCGGGGCCTACGACTACGCGGACGGCCGGATCGGACCGGAACTGTTCGATGTACCGCTGGTCGTCCCCCTCGCGTGGACCGGCGGCCTGTATCCGATCTGGGTAGTGGCGGGCCTGCTGTGTGCCGCTCCCGCGGTACGGGTCGCCGCCACCGCGGTGGGCGCGGTGGGCTGGGATCTCTTCCTCGATCCGCAGATGGTGGCCGATGGGCAGTGGCGGTGGGCGGTGACCGATTCCGGGCTGCCGGGTCTCGCCGAGATCCCCTGGACGAACTATCTCGGCTGGTTGGGGGTGGCGGCCGTGATGGCCGCGGCGCTCACCGTCCGGGAACGATCCACGCCCCCGTCCGATCGGATCGGCGTCCCCGTCCTGATGTTCCTGTGGACCTGGCTCGGCTCGGCGCTGGCGCACGCGGTGTTCCTCGGCCTCCCGTACTCGGCGGTCTACGGCGGTCTCGCGCTCGGCATTCTCGGGGTTCCGCTGCTGGTCCGGCTCGTGCGCGACGCCACCGGCCGCGCGACCGAGCAAGATCGGCGAACCGTCGGGCCCGTCGCATGGCGTGGGTGAGTTCCGGCCTGGCACCATGTCATCCGTGCCTCCGAGTCCCGTTACCGCGAAACCCGGCTCCCCGCTCCCCGCTCCGCGCACGCGCCGCCGCCTGCGGACGCGGGTAGCCGCGGCCGTCGTCCTGGCCGCCCTGCTCACGCCCGCGCTGGCCGGCTGCCTCCGGGTCCAGGCATCGATGGGCCTGTCGTCCAACGACCGGGTCTCGGGCCGGATCGTGGCCGCGGTCGTACCGGAGAACAGCGAGGACAAGGGTCCACAGCTCACCGCCCCGGACGCCCTGGCCACCAAGGTCCGCATCGAGCCGTACAACCAGGACGGATACATCGGCAGCGAGGTGTACTTCGACGATCTGAACTTCGGCGAGGTCGAACAGCTCTCCCAGATGTCGGAGCAGGCGCAGGGCCTGTTCGACCTGAAATTCCAGCGCAACGGCGATCTGGTCAGCCTGAACGGCCGGGTGGATCTGGAGACGCTGGCCCCGCACGGGTCGGATGTGCAGTTGAGTGTGGCCTTCCCGGCCCGGGTCGCCAAGACCAACGGCAACCGCGAAGGCGATTCCGTGGTCTCCTGGAAGCTGCCCGCCGGCGAGGTCAGTACCGTTCGCGCCGAGGTCGGTTATGCCGATCCGAACACCCGTTCCTTCGCGGGCTGGGCCGGGATCGTCGGCGGAATCACGCTCGCGGTCGCCGCCGTCGTCATCGCGCTCGCCTATGTCGACCGCAATCCGCCCGCGCCGGGCGGGCCGACCGGATTCTCCCTGCGCCGCTGGTGGGAACAGGTCAAATCCGACGCGTGAGATCGGTGCCGCAAGATCCACGGGCCCGGGTCCGGCGGATGGTGAGCCTGGGCGCCGGTATGGCCGTGGGCGGTGCCGCGCTCGCCGTCTGGAACCGGTTCACCGTGCCCCGGCTGTCCGCTGCCCCCGCCCCGGTCACCGAATCCGTGACGGTCTGTGTCCCCGCACGTGACGAGGTCGCGCTGCTACCGGGCCTGATCGGCGATCTGCGTGCGCAGACCGGTATCGACCGGATGCGCATCCTCGTCCTGGACGACCTCTCCACCGACGGCACCGCCGCGGCGGCCCGCCGGGCAATGGCCGGCGACCCGCGATGCGAACTGATCCGCGGCACCACCGGCCCGCCACCCGGCTGGACCGGCAAGGCGGCCGCCTGCACCGCGCTGGCCGAATACGCAGCGGCCGCCGGCGCCGCCCCCGGCGTACTGGTTTTCCTGGATGCCGATATCCGGCTCGCACCGACCGCGCTGGCGGCGGCGGTACAGCGGCTCCGGCGCGAGGGTCTGGCGCTGCTGGCGCCGTGGCCGCGACAGCGCGCCGAAACTGTGACCGAACGGCTGGTGCAACCCCTGCTGTGCTGGTCGTGGGCCTCCACCCTGCCGGTGGCCCGGGCCGATCGCGGCACCCGGGCCTCGACCGTGGTCGCCTGCGGTCAGTTCCTGGTGTTCGATACGGCGGCCTACCGGGCGATCGGCGGGCACCGGCCGGTGGCCGGCAGTGTGACCGAGGACCTCGATATCGCCCGGGTGCTGCGACGCGCCGGCCATCGGAGCGCGGTCGCGGCGGCGGGCGAGCTGGCGCAGACCCGGATGTACCGGAGCGCCGACGAACTGGTGGCCGGTTACCGCCGCTGGCTCTGGTCGGCCTACGGCGGTACGGTCGCCGGCGGCGTGGCGGTGGGCGCGGTCGCGGCGTGGGCGTACTGGCTGCCCCCGCTGGCTGCTCTCCTGGGTCGCGGCCGCCTGCGCCGGACCGGCCTGATCGGTTACGCCGCCGCCGTCGCGGGCCGGCTGCTGGCCCGTGACCTGGAAACCGGACGGCGGCCGGGCCGGCGCGACCTCATCGACGCCCTGGCGCACCCGGCGTCGGTCGCCACCTACCTCCTACTGTGGCAACACTCACACCGCGCCCGCCGCCGCAACGCCCTGACCTGGCGGGGACGCCCTTTGACACCCCGCCAAGAGCTGGATTCTCGCTGATTCTTGGTCTTGTGCCCGCGCGGTAACCGGCCGGATGATGAACCCGCCCGGCACGACCGGCGGGCAGGGCCGTCGCGGCCCGGGGTTTCGAGGAGGCGCCACCATGACCATCGTCGGCCACACCAGCGTCGATACCACCTGGACGCAATGGCTCGAGCGCTTCTCGGTCCGACTGCGCAGCCCGCACGGCACCGGCGACCCGCTCGCCCGGCACCACCTCGGCGAAGCACCGGAACAGTTGCCGGGTCTGCCGGGTACCTGGTGGGTGATCGACGGACGCGTGTTCATCGCCGCCAAACCCGGCGACCGGCTGGATCACGCCGGCGAACGGATCGCCGGTATCGAGATCCTCGATCCGGTCGACGGCGCGCCCGGACTCGTCCTGCGTCACGACGACCGCGCGCTCGAGGTGGTCCGCCGGGACGACCTCATCGCGGTCAACGTGTACGCCCACGCCGACTGAACGCCGGTCAGGCGCTGAGCGGCGCGGCGGTGACGCCGTAACCCAGGTTGGTGAGCACCTCGCTGGTCGCCTTGGCGAAGTTCAGGGTGATGAAGTGCAGGCAGGGGGCGCCCTCGGCGATCAACCGCTCGCCCATCTCGGTCGCGATCTCGATCCCGGCGGCCCGGACCGCCGCACGGTCCTCCTCCGGCCCCGACCCGGCGGCCAGCCGCAGCCGCTCCAGCACGCGGCCCGGTAGTGGCCGGCCACACAACTCCTCGGCTCGTTCCACCGTGCGCAGCGAGGTGATCGGCATCAGCTCCGGAATGATCGGCTTGGCACCCTCCACCGGGTCCAGCGCCGCGATCCGATCGCGTAGCCGCAGGTAGTCGTCGACATCGAAGAACATCTGCGTGATCGAGTACTCGGCGCCGGCACGCAATTTCGCCGCCAGGTACCTCGTATCGTGGTCGAGGTCGACAGAGCGGTGGTGACCCTGCGGGAACGAGGCCACGCCGACGTGGAAATCGCCGAGATCGCGCACGATCCGGACCAGTTCCTCGGCGTACTCCACGCCGTCGGGGTGGCGATGCCATTCGCCGAGCGGATCGCCCGGCGGGTCGCCGCGCAGCACGAGGATATTGCTGATGCCGGAATCGGCGTAGGCCCCGACGATCGATCGCAGTTCGGCGACGCTGTGCCCGACCGCCGTGAGATGACCGACCGGCAGCAGGGTGGTCTGCAGGGCCAGTTCGCCGGTGACCCGGACCGTGCGGTCGCGGGTGCTGCCACCGGCACCGTAGGTCATCGAGACGAATGCCGGATGCATCCGCTCGAATGTGCGCACCGCACGCCACAGCCGCTGTTCGCCCGCCTCGTCCCGGGGTGGGGAGAACTCCACAGAGAAGGGCACAGCGCCGCCGGCGTGCCGGCCCAGGCTCTGCACAACCGAAGGCGTCGCGGAGACGTCCGGTGACGTGGGAGACGGCCGGCCAGGGGTCGGGAGTCCCCGCGCGTTGTCGAAAGTCACCGGCTCAGTCTAGAGCCGACCCTCTACCCGGCCCTGACTGTCTCCCGCGGCGCCCGCCACCGGATCCCGGCCGAGGCCCGCGCGCGGCGTATTCTGCGATCAGGTCCCGCCGCTGCGGCGGGCGAACGTGGGTCGTTCCCGCAGTACCGGCGCCGCCGGGCTCCGGCTGCCGCCCGCCCCGCGAATCCAACGAACTGGGAGGTCACCCTGTCCGCCGGAACCGGTACCCCGACCCGGCCGGGTCCCACCTCGGCCATTCCCGGGACAGCGGCCTTCGTGACCGCCGTGGAACAGGCACTGACCGATTTCTTCGGCACCCGCCACGATTCGGTCGCCGAACTGGGACCGATGTTCGCCGAGAGCGTCGAGGCACTCGAATCGTTCACGCTGCGCGGCGGAAAACGCACCCGGCCGGGTTTCGCCTGGATGGGCTGGCTGGGTGCCGGCGGCGATCCCGCGAGCGCCGGGGCGGCGGCGGTGCTGCGCGCGTGTTCGGCCCTGGAACTCGTGCAGGCCTGTGCGCTGATCCACGACGACATCATCGATTCCTCCCGTACCCGGCGCCGGTTCCCGACCGTGCACGTGGATTTCGAGCAGCGGCACCAGCGTGCCGGGTGGTCCGGCGATTCCGCGCACTACGGCGAATCGGTGGCGATCCTGCTCGGTGACCTGGCGCTGGCCTGGGCCGACGATATGGTGCACGACGCGGGTCTCGATCCGGCGGCCCTGGCCCGGTTCGCCCCGGTATGGGCCCGGATGCGTACCGAGGTGCTGGGCGGCCAGCTGCTCGATGTGCACGGTGAGGCCAGCGGTGACGAATCGGTGGCCGCCGCGCTGCGGATAAACCGGTACAAGACCGCCGCCTACACCGTGGAACGCCCGCTGCATCTAGGCGCGGCGCTGGCCGGGGCCGGCCCGGAGCTCATCGCCGCCTACCGCACCTACGGGACCGATATCGGGATCGCTTTCCAGCTCCGCGACGATCTGCTCGGGGTGTTCGGCGATCCGGCGGTGACCGGTAAGCCGTCCGGTGACGATCTGCGCGAAGGTAAGCGGACCGTCCTGGTCGCCGAGGCGCTGCAGCGGGCCGGCGAGACCGACGCGGCCCGGACCCTGCGCAGCGCGATCGGCACCGACCTCGACGAGGAACAGGTGGGTGAATTACGCGCCCTGCTCATCGAACTCGGCGCGGTCGACGCGGTGGAGGCGCGGATCGCCGCGCTGACCGATCAGGGCCTGACCGCCATCGACGCCAGTTCCGCCACCGCGGAGGCGAAGACGCGCCTGCGCGAAATGGCTCTGGCCGCCACCCGGCGCGCGGCATGACGCGCGCCGTCCGGGTAGCCACAGGGACCGATCGCCGCCGGCCGACGGGATGCCCGTGAAATCGGTGACCGGCCCGGCGAGCCGGGTGGTCGTGGTCGGCGCGGGATTGTCCGGCCTGTCCGCGGCGCTGTATCTCACCGGCGCGGGATGCTCGGTGACTCTGGTGGAGCGCGCCGATCATGTGGGGGGCCGGGTCGGGCGCTACCGGTTCGCCGACTACGAGATCGATTCCGGGGCGACCGTGCTCACCCTGCCCGAGCTCATCGACGACGCGCTGGCCGCTGTCGGGGCCGATATCTCGAATACGGTGCCGCCGCTGCGCATCCGGTCGCTGGACCCCGCCTATCACGCTCGTTTCGCCGACGGATCCGAACTCCGGGTCTTCGCCGACCCGGACCGGATGAGCGCGGAGGTGGCACAGACCTGCGGACCGGACGAAGCGGTGCGGTACCGGCGGCTTCGGCACTGGCTGGGCCGGGTGTACCGGGCCGAATACGACGAATTCCTGGCGGCGAACTTCGATTCCCCCCTGGATATGGTGCGCTACCCCGGGAAACGGGCAGCCCTGGTCGAGCTGATCCGGCTCGGCGCCTTCGGACGGCTCGGTAACCGGGTCACCCGGACACTGCGCGATCCCCGGCTGGCCCGGCTGTTCACATTCCAGGCGCTGTACGCGGGCACGGCGCCTGAGCAGGCGCTCGGCGTATACGGGGCGATCCCCTACATGGACACGGCGCTGGGCGTCTACTTCCCCGACGGCGGAATGCGGTCGGTCGCCGAAACCCTGGCGGGCGCCTTCACCGCGGCGGGCGGCCGCCTCGAACTCGGCACCGAGGTCTCCGGGCTCGACTATCGCCGGCGCCGGGCCCACCGGGTACGCCTGGCCGACGGCCGGGAGCTGCCGTGCGACGCGGTGGTCCTCACCGCCGATCTGGGTTCGCTGGATCGCTTCGGCGTCCGCCCGCGCCGCGGGCTGCGGGCCTCCCCGTCGGCGGTCGTCGCCCACGGCACCGTTCCCGCCGCCGTCGCCGAAAGCTGGCCGGTACAGGCACATCACACCATCGATTTCGGCGCGGCCTGGGCGGGTACCTTCGCCGAGATCACGCCGCGGCGCGGCGGGCGTCTCATGAGTGATCCGTCGCTGCTGCTGACCCGGCCCGCGCGCAGCGATCCCGGCCTCTACCTCACCCGCGGGCAGACCCGGTACGAACCGTTCTCGCTGCTCGCGCCCTGCCCGAACCTCGATTCGGCCCCGCTGGACTGGGACCGGCTCGGCCCGTCCTATCTGCGGGAACTGCTCGCTGTGCTGGAGCAGCGCGGATATCGCGGCATCGCCACGCAGTTCACCGTCGACCGGCTCGACACGCCCGCCACCTGGCTGGATCAGGGCATGCTCGCCGGAAGCCCGTTCTCCGCCGCGCACCTGTTCCGCCAGACCGGCCCCTTCCGCACCCGGAATCTCGCGCGCGGCAAGGAGAACGTGGTCTTGGCCGGATGCGGGACCACCCCGGGGGTCGGTGTGCCGACCGCGCTGCTGTCGGGAAAACTCGCGGCACAGCGCATTGTGGGCGAGAATCGCGGTGCCCGGACGCGCGCCCCCGCGACCGTCCGGCGGCCTCCCGCGACGGAAGCCGTAAACTGAGCGCCGACCTATTCGCCCGCGGTTGCGACCGCCGACCACCCAGGGGGGACCGACACCGGATGCCAGCCCCCCATATGCACACCACGACCACCACTGTTCCCGTCGCCGATACCGGCACGGCGATCTCGGATCCGCAGCTCGCGCGGCCGGCCGGACGTGCCGGATTCGCGCCCGGGTTCCGGGGTTGGCTGCGGTTCTGCGCCGACTTCCTGCGCAGCCCGGAAGGCCATGCGGCACTGCTCGGATTCGCCGGCGCCGTGATGATCACCTTCGGCGGTTTCGGCGCCGGCGGCGTGCGGAAACGCGATCCGCTGCTCGAAGCGGTCCATCTGTCCTGGCTCCGGTTCGGGCACGGGTACGCCCTGTCGATGATCTGTGTCTGGGCCGGAGTGCTGATGATGGTGGCCGCCTGGGTGCGGCTCGGCCGGATAACCCTCGGCTTCGGCGGCCACACCGGTGAGGTGCGGCTCAACGAGCTGCGTGCCATCGTCGGAATCTGGATCGCCCCGTTGATGTTCGCGGTACCCATGTTCAGCCGCGACGCGTACTCCTATCTCGCCCAAGGCGCGCTGCTGCGCGACGGATTCGACCCGTATCAAGTGGGCCCGGTCGCCAACCCGGGCATCCTGCTCGACAATGTGAGCACCGTCTGGACCACCACCACCGCGCCCTACGGTCCGGTGTTCCTGCTGATGGGTCGCGCGATCACCGCGGTCACCGGGGAAAGCGTGGTCGGCGGGACGATCGCGTTGCGCTTCGTCATGCTGCCCGGTCTGGTGCTCATGATGTGGGCGGTGCCCTACCTGACCAAACATCTCGGCGGCCGGCCCGCCGTCGCCCTGTGGCTGGCGGTGCTCAACCCGCTGGTGCTGATCCATCTGATCGGCGGCGTACACAACGAGATGCTGATGGTCGGCCTGATGTGCGCCGGGATCGCGCTGGTCCTGGAACGCCACCATGTGGCGGGGATCGTGGTGGTGGCGATCGGCGTCGCGATCAAGGCGACCGCCGGTATCGCGTTGCCGTTCCTGGTGTGGATCTGGATGTTGCACGAACGGGACCGCCGCGCCGAAGACGGCCAGCGTGCCGCCCTGGCCACCAGCAGCCGTGAGTTCCTGGCCCACCACTGGAAGATGTTCGCCAAGATCGCGAGTCTCGGTCTCGCGGTGTTCGCGGCCGTCTTCGTGGCGGCTTCGGCGATCGCGGGGGTGGGGATCGGCTGGCTCACCGCGCTGTCGGGCTCGCGCAAGATCATCAACTGGCTGTCACTGCCCACTGTTATGGCGCACGCCGTCACCTGGATCACCCCGTTCGGCCTGGATTCGACCCTCGAGGTGACCCGCATGCTCTGCATGCTGGCGCTGCTGGTGCTGCTGGTGTGGACATGGTGGCGGTTCAAACTCACCGAACGTGACGCGGTGCTCGGCATCCTGATCGCCTTCGTCGCGATCGTGATCCTGTCGCCTGCCGCTCTGCCCTGGTACTACTCGTGGCCGCTGGCGCTGGCCGCCGGCTTCGCCCTGTCCACCACCACGCTCATGACACTGGTCGGTGTCTGTACGTGGCTGATGCTGGTGTTCCAGCCCGACGGTTCGATCGGTCTGTACAACTTCTGGCATGTAGCGGCCGCGACCTTCGCCTCGGTGGTCGCCGCGCTCTCGCTGCGCACTATCGACCCGCTGCGATTGCGCGGCACACCCCGCGCGGTCCCCGTCCCCACCCCCGCGGTCACCACCGGTCTGTGAACCACGCGAGTCCCGGCCGGTCCGACGAACAATCGCTGTCGACGAGTCACGGTGCCGGGCCGGGTGACTACCGGCACTGCCGCCGGATCGCCGCGGCGCACGGCCGTACCTACTTTCTGGCGACCCGGCTCCTCTCGGCCGACCGCCGGCCCGCGGTGCACGCGCTGTACGCCTTCGCCCGGACGGTGGACGATATCGTCGACGCTCCGAACGGCCCCGCCGATAGCCCGGGCGCGGCAGTCACCACGCTGGACACCGTCGAGTATCGGCTCCGGACCGCATGGTCGCACCCCGGAGATGCCGGACCCCCACCGGTCCGGGCACTACCCCCGGAATTCGACCGGGTGGTGGCGCCGCTCACCGACACCGTCACCCGATTCGCGATCGAACCCCGGCACTTCTGGACCTTCCTGGACTCCATGCGCATGGACATCCCGGGATCCCCGCTGTTCCGCAACCGCTACCCCACGATGGCGGCTCTGCACGAGTACATGCGCGGGTCGGCCGCGGCCATCGGTCTGCAATTATTGCCCGTACTGGGCACCGTCTGCCCGGTGGCCGAAGCGGAACCCGCGGCGGCGGCGCTCGGCAACGCCTTCCAGCTCACCAATTTCCTGCGCGATATCGGCGAGGACCTCGACCGCGACCGGATCTATCTCCCGGCCGCGGATCTGGCCGCGTTCGGAGTGGACGAGGCACTGCTCGCCGACGGCCACCGCACCGGCCGCACCGATAGCCGGCTGCGCCGGGCACTGGCACATCTGATCGCGGTGAACCGCGAGCTGTACCGCGACGCGCAGCCGGGAATCGAACTGCTGAGCCCCCGCGTGCGCCCCGCCATCCGCACGGCCGCGACCCTCTATGCGGCCGTCCTCGACCGTATAGAGGACAGCGGCTACGCCGTCTTCGCGCAGCGCGCAGTGGTACCGCGGCACCGGCGGCTGCGGCTCGCCGCGGGCGCGGTACTGGGTGGCTGAACCTCGATCAGATCGGTTCCGCGGCAGCCCGGCGGAGCACCTCACGCGCCAGCGGCCCGTGCAGCGCCTCCACCGGTTTACCCGGCAAGGTGTCGTCGTCGGTGAAGATCCATTCCAGGATCTCCTCGTCGGTGTACTTGGCGTCACGCATCACCGTGATCAACCCGGGCAGAAATCTCAGCACAGCGCCGGTGTCGTCGAAGAAGATCTCCGGGATCCCGGCCACGCCGTCGCGCCGGACGGCCAGCAGTTGATTGTCGCGCAGCATCTGATGCACCCGGGTCACCACAACGCCCAGTTGTTTCGCGACTTCGGGCAGCGCGAGCAGGGGTACCGAGGCGGGCAGGACATCGGTACTGCAGGGGAAGGCACTCACGGAAGACAACCGTAGACGCTGCCCGCCGCCCCGCCGTGACACACCCGCGCCGACCCGGCCGATACCATCGACAACAGCCGCGCGGGGCGGCCACCGTGTGGACGCGGTAGGAAAGTGGAGAGGTTCGTGACAGCCGGAACAGAATTGATCGGTGCCGTACTCGACCGGCGCTACCGGATCGACGCACCGATCGCCCGCGGTGGGATGTCGATGGTGTTCCGCGGTGTGGACACCCGCCTGGGCCGCCAGGTCGCCATCAAGGTGATGGACCCCAAGTTCGCCGGTGACCCCCAGTTCCTGAGCCGTTTCGAATTCGAGGCCCGCGCGGTCGCCGGGCTCAAACACTCCTCCCTGGTCGAGGTCTACGACCAGGGCATCGACGGTGATTACCCGTTCCTCGTCATGGAGTTGGTACAGGGCGGCACCCTACGCGAACTGCTGCGCGAACGCGGCCCGATGCCCCCGCACGCGGTGCGCGCGGTAGCCGAACCGGTGCTCGCCGCGATCGGTGTCGCGCACGACGCGGGGCTGGTACATCGTGACGTGAAACCGGAGAACGTGCTCATCTCCGATTCCGGCGATGTCAAGATCGCCGACTTCGGGCTCGTGCGCGCGGTCGCCGCCGCCAATACCACCTCGGCCAGCGTCATCCTCGGCACCGCGGCGTACCTGTCACCGGAACAGGTGACCTCCGGAAGCGCCGACTCGCGCAGCGATGTGTACGCGTTCGGGATCCTGATCTTCGAACTGCTCACCGGCCGGGTGCCGTTCACCGGCGACAACTCGCTGTCGATCGCCTATCAGCGGGTGGAGAACGACGTACCGAGCCCCAGCGAGTTCATCGCCGGCGTACCGCCCGAATTCGATCGGCTGGTCGCCCGCGCCACCGCCCGGGAGCCCGGACACCGATTCGCCGATGCCGGCGAAATGGTCGCCGAACTACGCGCCGTCGCCGCCCGCCTGGATCTGCCCGCCTACCGCGTACCCGCGCCCCGCGAGTCGGCCGAACACACCAGCGCTCGGCATCCGGTCACCCGGCCGGCCCCCGAACCCGCTATGGTCGCCGGCCCACAGGCCACCCGGATGGTGACCACCGCCCGTCCCCGGAACGAGCCGCCCGCGCCTACCTACATCCCCCCGCAGCAACCCACCCAGTACAGCGCCTATCAGGAGTCCCGGGCCAACCATCGGCGCAACGGCATGATCTGGGCAGCGGTGGTGGTGGTGCTGACACTGCTCGTCGGAATCGGGGGCTGGTGGCTGGGGATGGGCCGCTACGCCACCGTCCCCTCGGTCGCCGGGATGACGCTGGAGAAAGCCACCGCCGAGCTACAGGACGCCGGATTCGCGACCGGCACCCGGGACAAGGCCTCCGATACCGTCCCGGTCGGCGGTGTTGTGGGTACCGATCCCGGCCCGGGCGCCCGCGAAACCAAAGGCTCCACTGTCGACGTTCTGGTCTCCAGCGGAAAACCCCAGGTACCCGCGGCCTCCCCCGGGGACGATTGGGACCGTGTCCAGCAGCTGATCCGTGATCAGGGCCTGCAACCGGTCGACGGCGGCGAAGTCGCCAGCACCGCACCCGAGGGAACCCTGGCCCGGATCGACCCCGGCCCCGGCACCGTCCTGCCCGCCGGCGCCCGGGTACAGATCTGGAAGAGCAACGGATCGAAGCCTGTCCAGCTACCGGACCTCCGCGCCGCCACACCGGAGCAGGCCAGGCAGAAACTCACCGACCTCGGACTCACCGTCAGCGGCGAACGCCCGGTCTACGACAAACTCGTCGAAGTGGGCCGCGTGGTCGGCACCGACCCGACCGTCGGCACCACTGTCGACGCCGGTTCCTCGGTGACCCTGCTGGTCTGCGAAGCGGTCACCATGCCGTCGGTTATGGGCAAGAAAGTGTCCGACGCCCGGCAGACCCTGGAATCTCTGGGCCTGACGGTCCAGGTACGGCAGCTGGCCCCGTTGGACTCCTCGGCCGTGGTCTCCCAGAATCCGCCGGCGAATGCCAATGTGGAGCCCGGGACAACGGTCACCATCGTCGCCTTCCCCTGACAGACCACTCTCGGTAAGGACAGCCGACAACCCCGACCCCGGTCCCCGGTACGCGCGAGCCCGCATGCAGACGAATATCGAATGCCCACGCAACCCGCGTGCGTCGAGTTTTACGAGACACCTCAAAGGGTTGAGGCCCGTCTCGCCGTTCAGGCCTCGAAGCGCATGCGCCGAAGGCGCGAGTCTCGAGGCCTG
>NZ_JBSFDZ010000032.1:0-63227 GCF_053594175.1 Nocardia sp. NPDC001965 | reverse complement strand
GGCCTCGAAAGCGCATGAGCCGAAGGCTCGAGTCTCGAGGCCTGAACGGCGAGACTTCCGGGGGCCTCAACCCCGCGCGCGCCAGCGCGCCATGAACACTGCATCATCAGAGGATGGCAGCGCAGCGCACCTACGGCGGTTTGTCCGCGGACGAGCGGCGGGCACAGCGACGGTCCGCGCTCTTGGACGCGGCGCTGGAGATCATCGGCACCCAGGGTCTGGACAAGCTCACCGTTTCCGGGATGTGCTCGGCGGCCGGGCTCAACGAACGCTACTACTACGAGAGTTTCAGCAGCCGCGACGACGTCCTCACCGCACTGATCGACGGTATCGCCGAGGAGCTGGTGGTCGCGATCGCCGGGGCCCTGCAGACGGCCGGGGCCGATTCGCGGGCCAAGGCGCATGCCGCGATAACCGCCGGGATCCATCTGCTGACCGACGATCCACGCAAGACCGAGGTCACCATGGTCGCCGCCATGGCCACCCCGCAGCTGCGCGCCCGTACCACCGAGACCATCCGGGTCTTCGCCCGGTTGGTCGCCAGTCAGGGGATCGAGTTCTACGGGGTCACCGATCCGGCCCCGGATCCGGTGATCGATTTCCGGGCCACCTATCTGGTCGGCGGGCTGGTCCAGACTTTGACCGGCTGGGTGCGTGGCGATCTGCCGATCGGCCGGGACGAGCTGATCGACTACACGACCGACGTGTTCGTTCTGCTCGGCGAGGATTTCGCTCACCGCGCAGACTGAGCCGGGCCGGTTTCCCGGTGTGGTCAGATGCGGAGGGGAACGGCGGTCAGGCCCACCGGCGCCCCCTGCAACACGACCCGGAAGGCCACTTCCCGGGACAGCCAGAATTCGGCGCATTCGGCGGTCACCGAATCGAACCACGCCCGTTCCTGCGGCGCGTCGGCGAGCAACCGGTCGGCGTCACGGACGGCCACCACGTACCCGGTCGCGTCCCCGAGCAGATCCTCGAGGTTGAACAGGCATTCGTCGAACGCGTCCTTGTTCGGCCGGAAGTAGTACGGAAACTGCAACGCGGCGGCGAACTCGTCGAACAGAGCCGCCACCGTGCGCATTTTGTCACCTCGGACTTCGCGTACCCGGTATCCGGCCGGCGCACCGTAGCGCACCCTGCTGAACTCGGCGGCATCCACGGCCACCGATCCGACGGCCGGCGGCGAACCGTCGGTGGTGAGTTGGTCGTACGGTGGGACGGCGAGGAAATCGGCCAGCAGGAGGGGTTCGGCCATCAGCGCATCCTGGTGAAGGTGTCGTAGTGGTCGCCGGTGTACCAGGCCGAACCGTCGTTACCGGTGACGATGCGTTCGGCATCGCGGGACTGCCCCGGCTTCTTCGGGTTCACGTCCCACTCCTGGTATTTCACGGCCTTGCCCGCGGAATCGGTGGCGGGTAGGCGGCCTTCCCTGTTCCCGAAGGGGATACCGCCTTTGGTTCCCGGCGCGTTCGCGGAATCGGGCCAGCGGCCCGCATCGATCTCCGTGAGAGTCTCATAGGCGCGGTCGGGCACCCCGGCCACCTTCGACACCACCGGGGCATTCGCCGCGGTGGTCCGGCCGGGCGCGGGCTTCGCACCGACCGGCGCGGAGGTCACGACGGTGCCTGCCGGTGATGCCACGGCCGCTGACCCGCTGTCGTCGCCCCCCTGGGTGCTGAGCAGGGCGACCACGATCGCCACCACCACCGCGCCCACCGCGGAGAGGACCTTCAGAACTTTCGCACGCACGACTTCCCCTTCATCGATACTGAACCGTCACCGGAGCATGGTCGGACCAGCGCTCCGCATAGGTCGCGGCACGTTCGACCACCGCCTGCTTCGCTCGTTCGGCGGCTTCCGGTGTCGCCAGCTGGTAATCGATCCGCCACCCGGTGTCGTTGTCGAACGCGCGCCCACGATACGACCACCAGCTGAACGGACCGTCGCCTTCCGGGTGGAGTTCCCGGACGACATCGACGTATCCGGCCGCCAGTTGCCGGTCCAGCCAGGCCCTTTCGGCGGGCAGGAAACCGGATTTCTTCAGGTTTCCTTTCCAGTTCTTCAGGTCTCGTTCCGTGTGGGCGATATTCCAGTCACCCGCGATGACGAAAGACCCGGTGCGGGTGGACATCCGGGCGGCGAGTTCGTCGAGGAAACGGTACTTCTCGTCCTGCCGGGGCGTATCCGCTTCTCCGGTATGGACGTACACGCTCGCCACGGTGACCTCGTCGAATTCGACCTCCAGGTACCGGCCCGTCCCGGCGAACTCGCTGTCGGGTTCGACACCGATCCGAACCGAGCGCATCGGCCGCCGGGACAGCACCCCGACCCCCGCCCGTCCCTTCGATCCGGGTTCGGCGTGCGCCAGCTGCCAGCCCTGTTCCAGGGCGGGCGCGAGCGCGGCCGCGACCTGGGTGTCTTCGGCCCGGGTTTCCTGAAGGCAGACGATATCGGCCTCGGTCCGACCCAGCCAGGCGAGCAGACCCTTGCCCGCGGCTGCCCGGACACCGTTGACGTTGACCGTGGAGAGGATGTAAGGCACCGACCGACCGTACAATGACGTGTCACCACCATTTGCCAGGAAGGGGTGACGACACCGATGTCAGGCACCTCCGCAACCACCACACCCGAGCCGGTCGCGGCGCTGCATCTGGGATCCGGCGCCCCACTGCTGCTGCTACACGGTGTGATGCTCTCGCCGCACTGCTGGGAGCAGACCGCCGGTCTGCTGGCCGGCCGGTGTGAGGTCTTCGCGCCGGCCCTGGCCGGGCATCGGGGCGGACCGGAGTTCGCGGACGGCCGTTACTCCGCCCGAACCCTCGCCGACCATATCGAAACGCAGCTCGACGACCTGGGATGGCGGACCTGCCATATCGCCGGCAACTCCCTGGGCGGCTGGATCGGTATCGAATTGGCCCGCCGGGGCCGAGCCCGCACCCTGACCGCGATCGCGCCGGCCGGTGGCTGGAAAACCCCGTCCGTGCGGCAGGTCCTCGCGGCGGCCAAGATCATGCCCATGGTCCCGGTCCTCGATATGGCCGGTCGGCTGGGCGACCGCCCGGTTCACAGCCGGATCGTGCAGTGGGCCATGGCGCATCTGCTGACGAGGAATACCCGCGCGGTCTCCCGCGCAGACATCGAGGCCGTGGTCCTGGCCGCGCTGCACTGTCCGGCGCTACCGGCCCTCACCCTGGGAACCCTGCGCGGACCGTCGATAGCGGATATGTCCGACCTGACGACTCCGTTCCGGCTGATCCTCGCCGATTCCGATCATGTTCTCCCGCCACGGGTATACGGTCGCCGGTTCCTGCGCGAACTACCGGCCGCAGCGGACCGCATCATGCTGAACCGGGCCGGTCACGTACCCATGCTGGAGGATCCCGAGCGGATCGCCAACCTGATCGCCGAACACATCTACGCGAGCCGCGATCACCTGCGGGCTGTGTAATCTTTGCGGCGCCTGCGGCGCCGCGGGTCGAGGCCCCCTCGGTCCCGCCGTTGCGCCCTCGAGACTCGAGCTTCGCTCATGCGCTTTCGAGGGCGCAACGGCGGGACGGGCCTCGACCTTTGGGGCCTCGTAAGCATCTCGGCACCGAGGGGTTGCCGTCGGCGTCGAGCGATGGGGCGTCTGAGGTTTTCGCGTGGTGTGGGAGGTCCGTGAGACTCCGCGCGGTCCCGGAGTCTCGGCGGGACGACCGGCACCATCGTGCTCAGCTTCCGAGGAGGCCCTTCGCCACGTGGGTCACCTGGATCTCGTTGCTACCCGCGTAGATCATCAGTGATTTCGCGTCGCGGGCGAGTTGTTCGACCCGGTACTCCGACATGTAGCCGTTGCCGCCGAACAGCTGCACCGCCTCCATCGCCACCTCGGTGGCGGCCTCCGACGAGTACAGCTTCACCGCCGACGCCTCCGAAAGGCTCAGCGGTTTACCGGCCCGGCCGCGTTCGATGATGTTGAAGACCATGTTCTGCACATTGATCCGGGCGACCTCCATCTTCGCCAGCTTGAGCTGGATCAGCTGGAAACGACCGATCTCCTGCCCCCACAGTTTCCGGTCGCGGGCGTAATCGGTGCACAGCCGCAGACATTCGTTGATCACACCCAGCGCCATGAATCCGATCCCGACGCGTTCGGCCACGAAACTGGATTTGGCGCTCTCGCGTCCGTCACCGCCGCGGTGTTCCTCGGTTTCGCCGAGCAGCCGATCGCGGCCGAGCCGGACGTTGTCGAAGAACAGTTCCCCGGTGGGCGAGGCGTGCAGGCCCATCTTCTTGAAGGGTTTGCCCTGGGTGAGGCCTTCCATCCCCTTGTCGAGCACGAAGGTGAGCACCTTGCGGTCCCGGGGCGGGGTCCCGTCGCCCTCGTCCAGTTTCGCGTAGACGACGAGGGTGTCGGCGAAGGGCCCGTTGGTGATGAAGGTCTTCTGACCGTTGAGGATGTAATCCGCTCCATCGCGCCGGACGTAGGTCTTCATCCCACCGAACGCGTCCGACCCGGAATCGGGTTCGGTGATCGCCCAGCAGGCGATCTTGCGGAGACTGACGATATCGGGCACCCACCGCTGCTGCTGCGCGAGCGTGCCCCGCGACAGGATGGTGGCTCCGCCGAGCCCGGTGCTCACCCCGAGCGAACTGCACAGGCCCATACAGACACCGGAGAGCTCACCGGTCACGACCGCCATCATGGTCTGCTGATCGAATCCGCTGTCGGAGCGGTCCGTGCCGCCGGCGGGCTTCTCCGCTCCGTCCGCGGCTGCCTGCTTCGCGGCCAGTTGTTTGTTCAGAGCTTCCTCGGCCATGGCGCCGATACCGAAATCCGCGTACAGCTTGCGCAGGATCGGATAGGGCAGCATCTCGCCGCTGTCCAGCGCGTCCAGGTTGGGACGCACTTCCTTATCGATGAACGTCCGCACCGCGTCGCGGACCATCAGGTCGGTATCGGACCATTCGAACATCGGCGTCCTCCGGTATCACCAGCAGCATTACGGCGTAAATCGCCGGGCGGGCTCTTCTGCCGCGCCCACCTTGTTGACACACTGCCAGTTCTTCGCCCGTGGCGCGGGTATCCGGCGAAAATTCATCGGATGCCCACCTCGATCACCGACCCAGCGGAGTGCGGATCAGGGACGGGTGGCGTGTTCGCGCAGCCGGTCGAGTCGCGACAGAACCTTGTCGTGCCAGTCCAAGGGTTGCCCCTCGATGCCCCATTCCGGTCGCGCGTGCTCTTCGAACAGTGGCCGCAGGGATACGATCTCGGCACGCCAGCTGTCCAGTTCGGCCCGGCTCAGATCATTCGGCTTCCACTCGACCCATCGAGGCGAGCCGGGTGGCGCCGATTCCACGTAGTGGCTCGCGAACGGATTCGAACGGGGGTCGACATCGAGGTTTCGGTGGAACGCTTCCGCGTGATCGAATCCATAGACGTGGTCACCGTCCTGCAGCCAGTTGCCGGGGCGGTCCCAATTGCCTGTCAGAACATCCAGCAAGCCGAGTTTTCGTGCGCCGGGGCTGTCTTTGATCGCCTCCATCGCAGCGCGGGCACCCGGGTCGGTTCTGGTACCGGACACAGCACGCCCCGGCAGCCGCTGCATGATCACGCTGCCGCCTTCTCCCGCGACCACTGGGGCGACCGGAGCTCCGACCACCCGGCCGACAGCGGCGACGAGGACTTCGGCGGACTGTTGCCCCGGTGTCAGGTCGTACTTGCACACCACCTCGAAGCCGTCGGGATACTCGAAGAGATCCGTATCGGCATTCCCCTCGGCCGACATGTACCCCGGTGTCCGGATCACCGGATCACCGGATCACCGGATCACCGGAACGATCGGCAGCGAGGAAGCGGGCAGTGAATTCATCCACCGACATCAGATGCGCCGGCGATCCCGCCACTCGATCCCCTCCGCCCGCCGCACTGGGCCGTGCGTCTCGGTTCGGCTCATCGATATCGCCCGCACCGCGAACGTCGACTTCGTTCTTCGTCGACATATCGACGCCGGCCCCCGCACGAGTCCCGTGATAGCGGCGAACGATCTCGCCGCCCGCATCGATGATCGCCGCGCCCAGCCGCTTGGTCACAGTCCCGATCGCGCGGCCCACGCCCTCGATCATCCGGTACTCGCCGGGGAATCGAGAAGACAGCCAACACTAATCGCACGATCCGAGATCGATTCGCACGTCCACCCATGCGGCTCTATCAGCACAGGGCATCTTCGCCTACGCGGCAGTGATCGACAATCGGAGTGCGCTCCAGTGATCGTGACCGGCTACTCCCTCGATCCGGCGCAGCCGATCACGGTCGACTGAACAGAGGCCCCCGGCGCCACCCGCCCCGGCCGGAAGAGCCACGCTCCCGGCGGGGTCGGAGCGGCCGGCGGCGAACTCCCCGGAACAGCACAAAGGTCCCGCCGCCGGTCCTCGAAGCACATACCGCACCTCGTAGGGCTGACAGCGAGACCTCACGGCATCGATTCCCCGGCGCCGCAAACGACGCCGATCGACACCTCAGCGCAGCGCGCGGGCCAGGTTGGCGTCCAGTGCCGCCAGGAACTCCTCGGTGGTCAGGTAGCCCTGATCCCCACCGACCAGCGCCGCGAGGTCCTTGGTCATCTGCCCGCCCTCGACGGTCTTGATGACGACGTCCTCGAGGGTCTGCGCGAAACCGATCACCTCGGGGGTGTTGTCCAGCTTGCCCCGATGCTCCAGGCCGCGGGTCCAGGCGAAGATCGACGCGATCGGATTGGTCGAGGTCGGCTTGCCCTGCTGGTGCTGGCGGTAGTGCCGGGTGACCGTGCCGTGCGCGGCCTCGGCCTCACAGGTCTGCCCGTCCGGGGTCAGCAGTACGGAGGTCATCAGACCGAGCGAGCCGAAGCCCTGCGCGACGGTATCGGACTGCACGTCGCCGTCGTAGTTCTTGCAGGCCCAGACGTAACCGCCCTCCCATTTCATGGAGGAGGCGACCATATCGTCGATCAGCCGGTGCTCGTAGGTGAGGCCGGCCGCCTCGAACTGGCTCTTGAACTCGGCCTCGAACACTTCCTCGAAGGTGTCCTTGAACATGCCGTCGTAGGCCTTGAGGATGGTGTTCTTGGTCGACATGTAGACCGGGTAGTTCTGCTGCAGCCCGTAGTTGAAGGAGGCGCGCGCAAAATCCTCGATGGACTTCTTGAAGTTGTACATACCCATGACGACGCCGCCGTCCTCGGGCATCTGCACCACTTCGTGCACGATGGGTTCGCTGCCGTCCTCCGGGGTGAAGGTGAGGGTGACGGTGCCGGCCTGGAAGACCTTGAAGTCGGTGGCGCGGTACTGGTCGCCGAATGCGTGGCGGCCGATGATGATCGGCTTGGTCCAGCCCGGGACCAGGCGCGGAACATTGGAGATGATGATCGGCGCGCGGAAGATGGTGCCGCCGAGGATGTTGCGGATGGTGCCGTTCGGCGAACGCCACATCTTCTTGAGGCCGAACTCCTCGACCCGGGCCTCGTCGGGGGTGATCGTCGCGCATTTCACGCCCACACCGTGCTGTTTGATGGCGTTGGCGGCATCCACGGTGACCTGGTCGTCGGTCTTGTCGCGGTACTCGATGCCGAGGTCGTAGTACTCGAGGTTCACGTCGAGGTACGGGTGGATCAGCTTGTCCTTGATGAACTGCCAGATGATCCGCGTCATCTCGTCGCCGTCGAGTTCGACGACGGTGCCTTCAACCTTGATCTTGGACATGGATCTTCGTGTCCTCCTAAGACTGGTGCCCTCATTGCACGGCCAGGCGAACACGCTTGTGAGCGGACCCCAGCTGTTCAACAGACAACGTATACATCCCGCGTTGTCCACGAGACGTCTGGTGTAACCAAGACGAGCGTACTGCTAGTGGTTGTCTCACGGTGCAGCCAGCCCCGGTCGTGAGATCTCACATGGGTGAATCGCACCACAAGATTACCCGGTGGGCCCGTATGCCGATTTCGATCCGTATCGGCGCCCGGCTACCATATTCGGCAGGTCATGAGCGCCAGCGCCAAGCCCCGGCTCGCTGGCCGGCAACCCTCCTGCTGCGGTGGGGTGCTCCGGGTGATGACCGGGCTTCCGAGAGCCGGGAGCAAGCGCACGTCAGGAGGTTGTCGATTTGTGCCGGTGCTGGTCGCGTTGATAGCGGCGTTCTCACGATTCGACGAGAAATCCCCCATTTTCTGGAGCACGATATGACCGATCACAGCTTCGCCGCTGCGACCGTTGCCGGAGCGACCCGCCGGACACGGTCGGTCGCATTCGGCGTCCTCGGCACCCGTACCCCCGGCCCCACGGCGGCCATTCATACGTTCCGGACATCACCGGCCATCGGTTCCGCGGAAGTCCGCGCGTGAAGGTGAGTACCGAACCGACCACGGCGCGGCCCGTGGCCCAGTTGCCGCCGGCCGACGGCACCCTCGGCCATATCGATATCGGCGAACTCACCCTGGAGAGCGGCGCCCGGTTGCCACAGGTCCGGTTGGCCGTGCAGCGCTGGGGTGAGCTGTCTCCGGCCATGGACAACATCGTGCTCATCGAGCACGCGCTCACCGGCGACTCCCATGTCGCGGGTGAGCCCACCGCCGCACATCCACAGGCCGGATGGTGGAACGGGATGGTCGGCCCCGGCGCGCCGATCGATACCGACGAATGGTGCGTCGTCGCCACCAATGTGCTGGGTGGCTGCCAGGGCAGCACCGGTCCGGCCTCGCTCGCATCCGACGGCGCGCCGTGGGGTTCGCGTTTCCCGGAGATCTCCATCCGGGATCAGGTGACCGCGGAGCTGAAACTGTTCGATCTGCTGGGTGTGCCCCGGCTGGCCGCGGCCGTCGGCGGGTCGATGGGCGGTATGCGCGTCCTCGAATGGATGCTGCTGGCGCCGGAACGCCTGGCCGCCGCGCTCATCCTCGCGGTGGGCCCACGCGCCACGGCCGACCAGATCGGCACCCAGAGCACCCAGATCGCGGCCATCACCGGCGACCCGGACTGGCAGGGCGGCGACTATCACGGCACCGGTCGCGCACCGATGGCCGGTATGGGTATCGCACGCCGGATCGCGCACCTCACCTACCGCACCGAGGTCGAGCTGGACAGCCGGTTCGCGAACAGCGCGCAGGAGGGTGAGGATCCGCGCAACGGTGGTCGCTACGCGGTGCAGAGCTACCTCGAGTACCAGGCCGAGAAGCTGGGGCGGCGTTTCGACCCGGCAACGTACGTACTGCTGAGCGAGGCGATGAACCGGCACGATATCGGCCGCGGCCGCGGCGGTATCGAGGCCGCGATGGCCGCCACCGAGGTGCCGTGCATCGTCGGCGGTATCGATTCCGACCGGCTGTACCCCCTGCACACGCAACAGGAACTGGCCGACGGGCTGCCCGGTTGCCGACATTTCGAGGTCATCAACTCCCGCGACGGCCACGACGCCTTTCTCACCGAAGCGGCGGCCATCGGCAAACTGCTGGTCCAGACGATGAACCTGGCGCGCGCCGGACGCTGATTCCCGGTCGGTCCGGACGGGACCGGTCAGCCCACGCCCAGGGTGTTGATGGTCGCGGCGAGGAAGACGATCGCACCGCCCAGCAACGTCAGCGCACCCACATCGAACGGTTTGCTGCGGACGGCCAGCAGACCGACCCGAACCGTCGGCAGGCACAACCGGAACGCGGCCGCGATGAGGGCGGCACCACCGAAGAAGAAGGCGCCACGCCGCCAGCGATCCTGCGCGACGAACACCACGGCGATCAGCGCCACCACAGCAACCACGACCATCGGCAGATGACAGCGGAGGAAACCGGCCCAACGGTTGCCGGTGCCGGGATCGTCGTCGGTTCCAGTCGCGGCGTCGGTCACGAGGGCGATTGTTCCAGATCCGGTGGGTCAGGTCTGCACGAGCGGTTCGTAGTCCGCTTCGGTGACGCCGAACGTCCAGGAGACACCCTCTCGAGCGGTCCGCGTGGTCGGCGGTACCCGCAGCCAGTAGGTGCGACTGGCGCCGTCGGGTTCGGGCGTCGAATTCACCACCTCGACCATCACCACATCCTCGTCATCGGCCAGCGGGATCCGCCACAGGATTCCGGTCTCGTCGCGCTGCACGGGTTCGGCACCGGATTCCGACAGGTACCGGTCGTATCCGTAGAACTCGAGCATCACCCGGCGCAACTCCGCGTTCTCCTCGCCGCGGATCCGGTCCGGGGTGAGCGAAGCGAGCTCGGCGAGGAATTCACCGGGCACCGGCATGCCCCGCCACGCGTAGAGTGCGAACTCGTCGGAGTAACCCACTGCCGGGCCGTCGGCTCGGTCCAGGCGGCCGGCTTCGTCGCGATACAGCGCCGTGGGTCGTTCACTGATGACGACGAGGTTCTCGTACGGCCACCACCATCCCGCCTCGCGCGCCACCGCGGCCAGCCCTTCCAGCGGTGTACCCGCGCCGGTATCGAAGGCACACAACCAGGCCGCGTCGTGCTGTCCCAGCACCGCGTCCAACAACAACAGCCGCGCCCGGATCTCCGCCTGCTCCGCCTGCTCCGCCTGCTCCGCGAGCCCCGGTTCGTCGGCCGGTGCCGCCGAACCGGGGGCGATCGCGGCGACCACACCGTCCCGGATCCGGCCCACCACGGGTTCGATCAGTTCCCAGAGCCCCGCTCCGGTGGACTGCCAGTGCCCGGCGAATTCACGGGCGCCCAGTTCGGTGTGCAGACGGTCGCGCTCGGTGGCCCAGGGGGTGCTGCGCACCCGCTCCCGCACCGAGGCACCGGCCTCGCGCGACAGTTCCGCCGCCGACAGCATGCGCACCGCCGCCAACGGCGAACGGGCCCAGAGGATCCGCTCGGGTGCGCGCAGACCGGCCCGTTCGTAGGCGAGCCGCACCCCTCGTTCGGCGGCTGCCCGGTCGCCCGGGCCGGTCACGGCGGCGAGAGCCCGCCATTCGGCCAATTCGCTCACAGTTCGATCGGTCCTGTCTTCTCGTCGTTCCACCGGCCGGGTCAGTCCGCGACGATGCGTACCGAGCCGGGTACGTACTCGCGCTGGCGGACCACGCGGTACCACCCTTTCGGCAGGGTGATCGCGGAATGTTCCTCGTGCACGAGGCGGCCGCCCTCGGGCAGATGCAGAACCATGGTGTGCGAGCGGTGCGGTTCGGGGTACAGGGTGCCCGGCGCGGCGACAGCGTGGGCGTGCCCGGTCACCTCACCGAGCGCGAGCACCATCCGGCCCCGGGCATCCCGGCGGGCCGGCTGCCACGCCGCCGCGGCCTCGGACACCTCGTTCTCGGCGACCCCGACGATCAGGACATCTCCCTGGCGATACATGTGATTTCCTCCCGTTACGGCAATCTCGTGCCGTGCTGCCGGGAACATAACGCCGCACACCGACAGGTTCGGGGCCGGCGGCCTCGCGCGCCCGGGAGCCTGCACCGCTCGTTCCCGACCGGTCACCCACCGCTGATAGAACCTTCTCGTTGTCGCTACGCCCCGGAGGACGTCATGGCAATCGGAAAGCATCTCGCGGAACTCGGCGGCCTGCCCGCGTTCGATTTTCCGCACGCGGCGGGTACACCGCGGTCCGAGCTACCCGCGGCGGACGCGGTGGCCTGGCGGATCAGCGTCGGCTCCTGGACGAGTAGGCACAGTTGGGCCGAGGTGTTCGCCGCCTTCCTGGACACAGTGGACAGCCACCGGGTGAGCGCGTTGATCGTCGGTCACTGGGTGACCCGGGCCGCGCATCCGCACAGCGGTGGCGAACCGGTGATCGAGGCGATCGCGGCGGCGGCCGACCGGCTGCCGGAACTGCGTGCGCTCTTCCACGGCGATATCACCTCGGAGGAGAACGAGATCTCCTGGATCCGGCCCGGCCGGCGAACTGCTGAACGCCTTTCCCGCACTTCGAGAATTCGGTATCCGCGGCAGCGACGGCCTGGCGTTCGAGCCGACAGCCCACCACTGCCTGGAATCGCTCACGGTCCAGTCGGGCGGGACGTCGCGCGCCGTGCTGCGCGGTATCGCCGCGAGCGATCTCCCGGCCCTGCGAAGCCTGGACTTGTGGCTGGGGACAGGTGAGTACGGCGGCGACGGCGAGATCGCCGACCTCGCGCCGATACTGTCCGGGGACCGGCTGCCCGCGCTACGGCATCTGGGCCTGCGCAACAGCGAGATCCAGGACGATATCTGCGCCGCGCTCGCCGCGGCGGCGGTGCTCGCCCGGCTGGAAACCCTGGATCTGTCGATGGGCGTGCTCACCGATACCGGGGCGTCGGCTCTGCTCGGTGGGCAACCGCTCACCCACCTGAAACGGCTGGACCTGCACTACAACTACCTCAGCGAAGCGATCCGCGACCGGCTGCGGAGCACGCTGGAACCGGCGGGAGTGGATCTGGATCTGGGCCCCGGCGACGCCGAGGACGATGTCGAGGACGACGGGTCGGTATGGCGTTTCGTCTCCTGCGGTGAATGAGCGGCGCACACACTGCGCGTGTGTCGGCCGGTCTTGGTAGAACCATCGCGACACCCGGGGAGGGCCCGGCCGCGGAAAGGCACACTCGATGATCAACGACGACCACCTGTCCGAATTCGGCGGCCTGCCGGTATTCGACTTTCCCGAGCGCCTCGCCGAACCGGAACACGCCGATACCGCGAGTTTCGACCATCCCGCGGTGGAATCGGTGGCCTGGCGGGTGGGCCGGATCGGCTGGGATTCGGAAGTCTCCTGGACGGATCTGTTCGACCGGTTCCTCGAACTCGTGGACACCACCCGGATCCGCGCGTTCGTGGTCGGGTCCTGGGTCGATATCGAAGAGGACCCGGAGGAACCGGTGAACGCGGTACTGGAACGACTGGTGGCCGCCCGCGACCGGTTCCCGGCGTTGCGCGCACTGTTCCTCGGCGATATCACCCAGGAGGAGAACGAGATCTCCTGGATCTATCAGGGACAGCTCACCGGTCTGTTGAACGCATTCCCCGAACTCACCGAGATCGTGGTCCGGGGTTCGGAACAGCTGAGTTTCCCGGCCGTACGGCACGAGCGGCTGAAGAAGCTCACCATCCAGACCGGCGGCCTACCGGCGACCGTGGTACGCGAGCTGGCGGCCGGCGACTTCCCGGCCCTCACCCACCTGGAACTGTGGCTGGGGACACCCAACTACCACGGAGATGCCGAGATCGCCGACCTCGCACCGATCCTCGCGGGCGACCGCCTCCCGGCGCTGCGTCATCTGGGCCTGCGCAACAGCGAGATCCAGGACGAGGTGTGCGCCGCGCTGGCCGCCGCGCCGGTGGTGGCCCGGCTGGAGAGCCTGGACCTATCCCTGGGGATCCTCACCGATACGGGGGCCGCCGCACTGCTCGGCGGGCAACCGCTCACCCATCTGAAACGGCTGGACCTGCACTACAACTACCTCAGCCCCGAGATCCGGGAGCGGTTGCGCGAGACCCTGTCCCCGAAGGTGGAACTGGACCTGGACACCGGGGGTGCCGAGACCCATTCCTACGAAGGCGAAGTGTGGCGCTACGTCTCGATCGGCGAATGACCCCGCTGTCTCCGGCGCATTCGGGCGGGTACCGCTGGGTGGTGGTCGGTAACGGCGAGAACCGGCGGGTCCGGTTGTTCCGGGCGGCGGCCACAGCGGCCGGGCTGCCCACACCGCGGGTGGTGGAATGGCTCGATGTGCTGCGCGACGGCGGGCACCACTTCGCCGACGACGAACTGGTACGGCTGGATTCGCCCGGCGAACACAGCGAAGTGGATCGCGTCCTGCGCGGAGTCACCGATCCGACCCGGGTGGAGGGCACCGCGCGCTGGTACACCGGTTTCGGTGCGGCGGTCGCATCGCTGCGCGGGGGCTGCCGGCTGGACGATCCGGCGGAGCTCGCCGTGCTCTTCGACAAACGACTGTGTCATGCGCGGCTCACCGCCGCGGGGGTCGCCGTGCCGGCCTCGCCGACCTCGGGCCCGGTCGCGCCGATACGCGATTGGGGCGATCTGCGGGCACGGATGCGGGCTGCCGGGCTGGCACGCGCGTTCGTCAAGATCGCGCACGGGTCCTCGGCTTCCGGCGTCCTCGCCCTGGAAACCCATCCGGCCGGCCGGATTCGCGCCACCACGTCGGTCGAGGTGACACCGTCGGGCGCCCTGCACAATTCGCTACGGGTCCGCCGCTATCACACCGAATCCGAGATCGCCGCGATCGTCGACCGGCTCGCCCCCGACGGGCTGCACATCGAACAGTGGGTGCCGAAATCCTCACTTCAGGGCAGACCTTGTGATCTGCGGATTCTGGTCGTCGCCGGCCGGGCGACACATCTGGTGGCACGGCGGTCGACGATGCCCATCACCAATCTGCATCTCGGTGGTGAGCGCGGCGACCCGGACGCCGTGCGCGCCGCGGCGGGCGAGCACTGGACGCGGGCACTGGAACTGGCGGAACGAGCAGCCGCCTGTTTTCCCCGCACCATGTGTGTAGGAGTGGACCTGCTGCCCACCACACACTGGCGGGAATTCGTGATCGGGGAGGTGAACGCGTTCGGCGATCTGCTGCCCCGGATCACCGGTCTGCCCGGTTCACCCGCGGCGGGAGCGGACACCTACACGGCGCAGATCGCGGCCGCCCCGCGCTGGTACGGTGCGGTGCGCACCGCATTCGCACCGGAGGACGAGCATGTACCGGCCTGATATGAACGAGGTGGTCGGCCGGGACGATCTGCTCCTGCTCACCCTGGACACCTTGCGTTACGACGTCGCGGTGGCCGAGACCGCGGCGGGCCGCTTGCCGAATCTCACGGCGGCGCTGCCCGGCGGTGTGTGGGAGCAACGCCACGCCCCGGGCAGCTTCACCTATGCGTCGCATCAGGCGATATTCGCCGGGTTCCTGCCCACCCCCGCCGCGCCCGGTCCACATCCGCGCTTGTTCGCCGCCCGGTTCGCCGGCAGCGAAACGACTGCCCCCGACACCTTCGTCTTCGACGAGCCCGATCTGCCCACCGCGCTGACGGCACTCGGCCATCGGACGGTATGCGTCGGCGGGGTCGGTTTCTTCAACAACCAGGGCGCGCTGGGCAGCACCCTGCCCGGCCTGTTCGCCGAGAGCCATTGGGAGCCGGACTTCTCGGTCGCTTCACCCGTCTCGTTCGAAGCGCAGGTGGCCTACGCCCGCCGGGTGATCGCCGAAACCCCCGATACGCAGCGGCTCTTCCTTTTCCTCAATGTGTCGGCGCTGCATCAGCCCAACTGGTTCCATCTGCCCGGCGCCACCCGGGAATCCGGTGACACCCGGGAATCGCATGCCGCGGCGCTGCGCTATGTGGACCGCCATATTCCGGACCTGTTCGATGCCCTGCGCGCCCGCGGCCGCTGTTTCGCCATCGTCTGTTCCGATCACGGCACCGCTTACGGCGAGGACGGCTACACCGGGCACCGCCTCGGGCACGAATCGGTGTGGACCGTGCCCTACGCCCACTTCTTCCTGGAACCGCACCCGGACGGCCGCCCGCCCGAAAGCTCCGAGGACCACGTATGACCCACGCCCACATCCGATTACCGCGGCCCTATCAGAGTTACGTCTACGCCTATCCGCACAAGACGGCCTATCGCCCGCTGGAACCACCCCCCGCACTGCGCGATATCTGGTCCGGTGAGCCGCGCGATCCGCTCTCGCTCTATCTACACATCCCGTTCTGCGAGATACGCTGCGGTTTCTGCAATCTGTTCACCCGGGTCGGCGCCCCGGGCGACCTCACCACCCGCTATCTGGACGCTCTCACCCGGCAGGCCGAAGCCGTGCGCACGAGCCTCGGTGACGAAGCGCGCCCGCGTTTCGCCAACGCCGCCTTCGGCGGTGGTACCCCCACTTTCCTGGACCCCGGCGAACTCACCCGGCTCTGCGATATCGCCGAGAACATCATGGGCGCCGACCTACCGACCATCGGGTTCTCGGTCGAGACCTCCCCCGCCACGGCCACCGCCGACCGGTTGGCGGTGCTCGCCGAACGCGGTGCCACCCGGATCAGTCTCGGCGTGCAGAGTTTCGACGAGAACGAATCGCGGGCGGCCGTACGGCCGCAGCGCCGCGCCGATGTGGAGGCCGCGCTCGGCCGGATCCGCGCGAGCGCCGTCGATGTCCTCAATATCGACCTGATCTACGGTATCGACGGGCAGACGCCCGCGAGCTGGCGTTCTTCCCTGGACGCGGCCCTGGCCTGGCGGCCCGAGGAGATCTACCTCTACCCCCTGTACGTCCGCCCGCTGACGGGTCTGTCCCGGCGGGACCGGGTCGCGGCGGATCTGGCCTGGGACGATCAGCGTTTGCTGCTGTACCGCGCGGGCCGCGATCATCTGCTGGCCCGCGGCTACGAGCAACGGTCCCTGCGGATGTTCCGTCGTCGTGACGCGGCCACGCCGGGGCCCGATGACTACTCCTGCCAGACCGACGGCATGATCGGCCTGGGTTGTGGTGCCCGTTCCTATACGCGGGAACTGCACTACTCGTTCGATTACGCGGTATCGGCGCAAGAGGTCCGCGCGATCATCGACAGCTACACCGCGACCACCGATTTCGATCGGGCTCTCGTCGGCCGCGCCGTCGACGCGGACGAGGCGCGGCGCCGTCACCTGCTCCAATCCATCCTACAGGCCGACGGGCTGCCGGTCGCGGACTACCGCGCCCGTTTCGGCACGGATCCGCACACCGATTTCCCGGTGGAGCTGGAACTACTGGCCGATCGCGGCTGGCTCGACGACACCGATCCCGCACTCTTGCGCCTCTCCCCCGACGGTCTCGCCTACTCCGACGCCATCGGCCCGGAGTTCTTCTCTCCCGCCGTCCGCGCGGCCATGGCCGAATACGAACTGCGGTGATACGCGGTGGATCTCACCCTGCTCTATCGCGGTCCGCTGGCCTCCTGCGATTACGACTGCCCCTACTGTCCGTTCGCCAAACGCCGCGACAGCGGGGCACAACTACGCGCCGACCGGGCGGCGCTCGAACGCTTCACCGAATGGGTGCGGGACCGGCGCGGCGACCGGATCTCGGTGTTGTTCACCCCGTGGGGTGAGGGCCTGGTCCGGTCCTGGTATCGCCGGGCACTGGTCGAACTCTCCCATGAATCCCATGTACGCCGAGTCGCCGTCCAGACCAACCTGAGTTGCCGCACCGAATGGCTCGGCGAGGCCGACCGCGACACCGTCGCCCTGTGGTGCACCTACCATCCCGGGCAGACGCCGTACCACCGCTTCCTCGACAAGACCCGCGCGCTCACCCGGGCCGGTATCCGGTTCAGTGTGGGCGTGGTGGGCCTGCCCGAACATCTCGACGACGCCCGCAGACTACGCGCCGACCTCCCCGAACACGTCTATCTCTGGATCAACGCCGCCGAAGACCACACCTACACCGACCCCGAGGCCGCCCGCTGGACCGCGATCGACCCGCTTTTCCCGTTCAGCAGAGACCCACACCGTTCGCTCGGCCGCGCCTGCCGCACCGGGTCGTCGGTACTTTCGGTCGACGGGGACGGCACCGTACGCCGCTGCCATTTCGTGCAGGAATCCCTGGGCAACCTCTACGACGGTTCCTATCGCGCCGCGCTGGGGCCGCGGCCGTGCCCGCGCCCACTCTGCGATTGCCATATCGGCTACGTCCATCTGGAATCGCTGCCGCTCTACGATATTTTCGCGGGCGGGGTCCTGGAGCGGATACCGACCGCCGAGGCCCGCCGGGAGAGCGTGTTTCTACCCGATCCCACCCACCGCATCGTCTCGGTTCGAAGCCGGGCAACGCATTCGGATCAGGGCACTTCCGCACAGCCCGCGGGATAGGTTCTGGTCACGGGGGCATCCGCGCACAGCGAATGCCCCCGCGGGCCGGATCAGCGCGACGCCGCTGTCTCGGCGAGTACCTTCTCCCGATGCTGTGCACGCAGCTCGGCATGATGCGGGCTGCGGCGGACAACCAGGTAGGCGATGCCCAGCACCACGAACCAGATGGGAGTCACCAGCAGCGCCTGGAGGGTGTCGCTCTCCTGGGTGAGTGCCCAGATCAGGAAGACGAAGAACGCCAGCACGGCGTACACCATCGGAACACCGCCCGGCATCTTGAACGTCGACGCGGCGTGCAGCTGCGGGCGGCGCCGCCGGTACACCAGGTAGCTGGCCAGAATCATCGTCCAGACGAACATGAAGCACAGCGACGAAATGGTGGTGACGACGGTGAACGCCTCCACGATCGACTGGCCGGCGTAGAGCAGCACCACCCCGATCAGCAGGAACGCGCACGAGAACCGCAACGCGTTGGCCGGGACCTTGCGCCGGGACAGCCGCCCGAACAGGGCGGGCGCGTCACCGTCGCCGGCCAGGCCGTACACCATCCGCGAAGTCGAGTAGATCCCCGAGTTGGCGCTGGAGGTGGCGCTGGTCAGCACCACGAAGTTGACCACACTCGCGGCGATCCCGAGCCCGGCCAGCGAGAACATCGCCACAAACGGGCTCTCGTCGGCCGAGACCTGACGCCACGGGGTCACCGCGCAGATCACGATCAGCGCGCCGACGTAGAACAGCAGGACACGTACCGGGATCGAGTTGATCGCCCGGGGCAGGGTGCGGCCGGGATCTTTGGCCTCGGCAGCCGTGGTACCCACCAGTTCGATCCCGACGAAGGCGAATACCGCGATCTGGAATCCGGCCACGAAACCCATGGGCCCGGTCGGGAAGAAACCGCCGTCGTTCCACAGGTTGGCCAGCGAGGCGGTGCTGCCGTTGTCGCCGGTGAAACCGGTGATCACCATGACCAGGCCGGTCACGATCAGGGCGCCGATGGCGATCACCTTGATCAGCGCGAACCAGAACTCGGTTTCACCGAACGCGCGCACGGTCGGCAGGTTGAGCACCAGCAGGACGGCGATACAGACCAGCGCGGGTATCCACAGCGGTAGATCGGCCCACCAGTACGACACGTATCCGGCGATCGCCACCACATCGGCGATACCGGTCACGACCCAGCAGAACCAGTAGGTCCAGCCGGTGAAGAATCCGGCCCACGGGCCGAGCAGGTCACCGGCGAAATCACTGAACGATTTGTACTGCGAGTTCGACAGCAGCAGCTCCCCCATCGCCCGCATGACGAAGAAGAGGAAGAAGCCGATGACCATGTAGACGAGGATCACCGAGGGGCCCGCGAGCGAGATCGTCTTACCCGACCCCATGAAGAGACCGGTGCCGATGGCCCCGCCGATCGCGATCAGCTGGATATGTCGATTCGCCAGCTGGCGACTCAGCTTCTCCGGGCCGCCGCCCGGATCGCTCACTCCGCTCGCGTCGTCACCTGAACCCCCGTGGCCCTGCAGCACGGCCATAATTCTCCCTCCGGAACCAATCGGACAGCCCATTCGACCATCAGCGATGGATTCGTGCAGAGTGGGCAGCCTTTACCGTATGCCGGAGCAGCCTATGGTGTGCTCCGCACCACACCGCCACCGCAGGGGTATTTCCGGTGGCAGAGGCAGGTGCGAGCGCGCCGCACCGATACTCGCGGGTGGCCGGCACCACGGCGGAACTCCACGATTTCCGTTCGGGGCCCCGACCCCGACCGGCCGGGGCGGTGTGGAAGGACGGCTCGATCACCGCCCCGGCGGCCGAACCTGATTGACTGGGCGGCTGTGTTCCGATTGATGTTCCATGAACCTCGCATACCCGGAAATACCGGCAATGCCATCCGGCTGGCGGCCGGAACCGGCAGTGAGCTGCATCTGATCGAACCGCTGGGGTTCGACATGTCGGAGGCGAAACTGCGCCGCGCCGGGCTGGACTACCACGACCTCGCCTCGGTGACGGTGCACCCGGATCTGGTGACCGCGTGGGAGCGGCTGCGGCCCGAGCGGGTATACGCGTTCACCACCCGGGCCACCACCCCGCACACCGAGATCACCTACCGGCCCGGCGACGTGCTGCTCTTCGGCGCGGAACCCTCGGGGTTACCGGCCGAGGTACTCGCCGACGAGCACATCAGCTCCGAGATACGCATTCCCATGCTGCCCGGCCGGCGGTCGATGAACCTGGCCAACGCGGCCGCGGTCGCGGTGTACGAGGCGTGGCGTCAGCACGGATTCCCGGGCGGGGTCTGACCCGGCCGCGCGGATCGGTCGGCGATCTCGAATCGTTTGTGCCGGGATGTCGCTCCGCCGGTGAGCCGGACCGCGCTCTTCGCTACACCGAGATGAGCGGCGAGCAGCTCGGCCGCGGCCCGGTTCGCTTTCCCTTCCACGGCGGGCGCCCGCACCCACAGTTGCAGGGTGCCGTCGGGCAGAGTTGCGACCGACGGACCTTTCCTGCTGTTCGGCGTGATCACCGCGCGCACGGTGGTCGGCACGGTGTCAGTCCCGGCCCTTGTCCGGGTCCTCCGGTTTCGCGGATTCGTCCCCGGTCACCGTGGACTCGCCCGCTGTCGGCACGGACTTCTCCCCGGTCGGCACGGGCTCGGCCGCGACAGCCGCAGTCTGCCCCGCGTTCCCGCCTCCACCGGCCGTGGTCTTCTGCGTACTCTCCGCCGACTCGCCCGAGGCGACCGCGGGCTCGGCGGCAGCTGGTGCGGTTCCGACCGACGTCGTCTTGCTCCCGGCCGCCGTGGCGGCGGCTCGTGGAGCACGCAGCCGGCGGGCCAGTCCGACGAATGCCCCGACGATCGCACCGAGCAGGGCCAGGAAGACCAGCCACGGCAGGACCTGGCCGACGAAGACCACGGCGCCCTTCAGCCAGTCGAACAGCGAGTTCCAGCCGTCCACGATCCCGTCCCGGAAATTGGTGGGTCCGTCGTCACCGGTCGCGGTCACCGTGCTGCTGATATCGACGGTCAAGGCGGACAGCGAGATCTGATCGTCGAGGTAGCGGCGCTGCCCGGTGAGACTGTCGAGTTCGCCCTGCCGGTCCGCGAGCGCCTCCTCGGCGGCGATCAGATCGGCGGTGTTGGCGGCGCGGGCCATCAGATCGCGTAACCGGTCGACCGAGGCCCGCAGCGCGGTGATCCTTGCGTCGAGATCCTGCCATTGCAGAGTGACATCGTCACGGTTGGTGCTGATCTGGGTGATCTCACCCAGATCGCCCAGCCCGTCGATGAACGCGTCGGTATCGGCGGCCGGAATCCGGATGACCAGGTTGACGTGCGGTTCGATACCGTCGGTCCCCGGATTCTCGGTCCGCTGATCCACCCGGCCGTCCAGCTCGCCCACCCGGTCGACGAGCGTCTGCGCCGCCGCCACGGGATCATCGGCGGTCAGGTCCACCGTCCCGGTGATGACCTCTTTGCGATCGGCGGCCTGGTCGGGAGCGTCCTGCGCAGGTGCGGGAGCCTGCTCCCGGCTCGGTGCCTTCTGAACCCGGATCCCCGGCGCTGTCGCGGGTGCGGGGGCACCGCCCTCGTAGGAAAAGGAGCCTTCCGCCGTACTGGAACGGGAGTCTTCCCCACCACACCCGGCTAGTAGAACGGACCCGCAGACAACCAGCAACAACACGCCGAGCTTTCGCATGCTGGCAGCGTAATGGGCGATTTCGGGATGTGATACCCGAATGGCGGGGCAGCGTGGACGTTCTGGCGCGGGCGTCCGTCGAATGCTCGCGCAGACTCCGGAGCGGAAACCTCACCGCTGTTGGGAAACGAACTGACTTCACACAAGTCGGCGGCTATGTTCATGCGAGAACTCCGAGAGGAAATGATGATCAAACCGATGTCGCCGACTGTCGCGTTGTCCGTGGCCGCAGCCGCGGCCGCACTGTTCTTCCTGCCCGCCGCTCCGGCGCACGCCTCGTCCCCTCAGTGCGCCAAGGCCATCGAGCTGATCAATATCGCGCTCGACTCGAACGGTGGCACTCTCGACCGAGCGACGGCGACGGCACTCTCCGAAAGGTTGGGCGGCCTGGCAGATACCACCCAGGGCCCGGAGAAGGACGCCATCGGCGCCTACGCTCACGCGCTGACGGACGACAGCGTCTCCGACCTCGCCCCCTACACCGACGAACTCAATCGCGCCTGCGCCTGAGGTATCGGGCCGCGCCGTGGGATCCCGGAAGCAGGAAACGGTGTACCGGAGGTACCGAGGCACGGCGACCGGACAACGCCGGACTATCTGAAGTCGCGGGAGCGCGATCCCACACGCAGGTCCAGGCGGCTCAGATGTTCGGCGTAGATACTCACGGCCCCTTCCGCGTTCTGTATCCGCCCGCGGATCAGCAACGCCGGGGAGCTCTGTGCGATGCGGCGGTATCGGGTCCACAGTCCGGCCGAGCACACCACGTTGACCATGCCGGTTTCGTCTTCCAGGTTCAAGAAGGTGACCCCGCCGGCCGTGGCGGGGCGCTGCCGGTGGGTCACCGCACCGCCGACCAGGACCCGGGTGCCGTCGGGGATCGCGAGCAGGCCGGCGGCCGGGATGACGCCGAGTGCGTCGAGACGGGGGCGCAGGAACTGGGTGGGGTAACTGCCCGGCGAGACCCCGGTCGCCCACACGTCGGCGGCGGCGTATTCGAGTTCGCTCATACCGGGCAGGGCGGGTGTAGTGGTGGAGGCGCCGGTCCCGGGTAGGCGGTCGGCTCGTTCTCCGGCTGCCGCACCGGCCGCCCACAGTGCTTCGCGCCGGGAGTATCCCAGGCAGCCGAGCGCACCGGCGGTGGCCAGGGATTCGGCCTGCGGGACAGTCATTTCCACTCGTCCGGTGAGGTCGAGGAAGGAGGTGTAGGGGCCGTCCGCGGCTCGGGCCGCGACGATTCGGTCCGCGAGGTCCGCGCCGATGGATCGGACGGCTGCCAGGCCCAGTCGTATCTCGGTTCCTCGTTGTTCCAGTGTGGCTTCGGCATCGCTGGCATTGATATCCGGTCCGTGTACCGGTACTCCGTGCCGGCGGGCGTCGGCGACCAGTGACTGCGGTGAGTAGAAACCCATCGGCTGCGCGCGCAGCAGTCCGGCGCAGAACGCGGCCGGATAGTGCAGTTTGAACCAGGCGGAGTAGAAGACCAGCGCGGCGAAGCTCTGTGAGTGGCTTTCCGGGAAACCGAAATTCGCGAAAGCACGGAGTTTTTCGTAGATGCGGTCGGCCAGTTCGCCGGTGATTCCGTGCAGATCGCGCATACCCTGGTACAGCCTGCCCCGGAGTTGTTCCATTTTCTCGGGTGACCGTTTCGAGCCCATGGCCCGCCGCAGTCGGTCGGCTTCGGCGGCGGTGAATCCCGCGACGTCCACGGCCATCTGCATGAGTTGTTCCTGGAACAGTGGTACACCGAGCGTGCGTTCGAGTGAATTCCGCAGTGCCTCGTGATCGAAGACGACCTCTTCCAGTCCGTTCTTCCGGCGGATGTAGGGATGGACCGATCCGCCTTGGATCGGGCCGGGCCGGATCAACGCCACCTCGACCACCAGGTCGAAGAACTTTCGCGGTTTCAATCGAGGCAGGGTGGCCATCTGTGCCCGGGACTCCACCTGGAAGACGCCCACCGAATCGGCGCGGCACAGCATGTCGTACACCGCGGGTTCGGTGAGGTCCAGGGCGTGCAGTTCGACCGTGACACCGATATGTTCCCGGACCAGATCGATCATGTAGTGCAGTGCGGAGAGCATGCCCAGTCCCAGCAGATCGAATTTCACCAGACCTGCCGCGGCGCAGTCGTCCTTGTCCCATTGCAGCACGCTGCGACCGGGCATCCGCGCCCATTCCACCGGGCATACATCGGCGATGGGCCGGTCGCAGATCACCATGCCGCCGGAGTGGATACCCAGGTGCCGGGGCAGGCCTTCGATATCGGCGGCCAGTGCCAGTACCGGTTCGGGGATATCGGTCCCGGTCTCCGCTCCGACGCCGGTCCACCGGCTCACCTGTTTGCTCCACGCGTCCTGCTGGCCGGGGGCGAAACCGAGTGCGCGGGCGGCGTCCCGGACGGCGGATTTCCCGCGGTAGGTGATCACATTCGCCACCTGTGCCGCGTTCTCCCGGCCGTACCGACGGTAGACGTACTGGATCGCTTCTTCGCGGCGATCGGATTCGATATCGATATCGATATCCGGGGGGCCGTCGCGTTCGGGGGAGAGGAATCGTTCGAAGAGCAGTTTGTTCGCGACAGGGTCGACATTGGTGATGCCGATGGCGAAGCAGACCGCGGAATTGGCGGCCGAGCCCCGGCCTTGGCACAGAATGTCGTGTTCCTGGCAGAATCGCACGATATCGTGCACGACCAGGAAATACCCCGGGAACCCGAGCCGGTCGATGATCGCGAGTTCGTGTTCGAGCTGCCGGTAGGCGGCCGGGTTCGCGGCGGGTGGCCCGTAGCGATCAGCGGCGCCGCGGCGGGTGAGTTCGCGCAGCCAGGAGTTCTCGTCGTATCCGCCGGGTACATCGAAAGGTGGCAGGCTCGGCGCGATCAAGCGCAGATCGAACGCGCATTCACGGGCCAGCCGGACCGAATTCGGCACGGCTGTCGGGAATTCCGCGTAGAGCCGGGCCATCTCCGCGCCCGAGCGCAGATATCCGCCGCCGGCCGGGGCGAGCCAGCCGGCGATATCGTCGAGGCTGCGCCGGGCGCGGATGGCAGCCAGGGCCGCGGCGCGGTGGCCGCGGTCGGGTGTCGCGAAATGTGCCGCGGTGGTGGCGATCACCGGGACTCCGGCCCGCTCGGCGATCGCGGCCAGTGCGGTATTGCACTCGTCGTCGACGGGTAGACCGTGCCGGGTGAGTTCCACGGTCACCCGATCGGTGCCGAACCGCTCGCACAGTTCCCGCAACGCCGCCTCGGCACGCCGCGGCGGACCGCCCGTGTGCAGGTCCCGTTCCAGTGCCCGCCGGACCCGGCCCTTACGGCAGCCGGTGAGTATCTGCCAGTGCCCACCGGCCGCGGCGGTGAGTGTATCGAGGTCGTAGCGCAGGATCCCTTTCTCCCCGGCCGCCATGTGCGCGGCCGCGAGTTGCCGGGACAGCCGCCGGTATCCTTCTTCGCCACGGGCCAGGACCAGTAGATGTTCACCGTCCGGGTCGGGTTCGCCGGTGCGGGGCGCCGAATCCGTCTGCCGGGAACCGGTTTCCACCAGGGTGAGTTCGGCGCCGTACACCGCGGCGATCCCGTGTTCGGCGGCGGCTTCGGCGAACCGGACCACCCCGTAGTAGCCGTTGTGGTCGGTGAGCGCGATCGCCGAGAGTCCCAGTCGCGCGGCTTCGGCGACCATCTCCTCCGGTTGTGAGGCTCCGTCGAGGAAACTGAAGGCCGAATGCGTATGCAGTTCCGCGTACGGCACCAGCGGACCGGTCGGCGGGGTGATGGAGCCTTCTTCGAGGGAGGTACATGCGGTCCGCGGAGGCCGAAGCGAAGGCGGAGGTATCGCATCGCCGGGGTACTGTCCGGGTTTCGACCGGCCGGACAGTACCCGCTCCATCTCGGCCCAGCTCGGCGGGCCGTTGCTCCATCCCATGCCGCGCGTCAGCAGGCGACCCGTTCGGTGGACTGGGCCTCCAGCAGGATCGCCACATGATCCACACCGGCCCGGATCACCCGCCCGTAGGCATCGTCGGCGAGTACGTTCGCATGTCCGCGTGCCAATGCCAGTTGCATCCGCGCCGCGTCGAAATCGCCTACCAGCCGGTGACTGTCGGCCAGGCTCAGATACAGCGACGGCAGGAATCCGAGTAGTCCTTCGCCGAGTGGAACACCGGGGACGAAGGCCGAGTCGAGCGCCCGGGTGTCCCAGAACAGCGCGTCTTCGGCGGTGTCCTGGACATCCGCCAGATGATGGGCCACCACACTCCGGGACAGCGGTTCCCCGGCCGCCCCGAGTTGATCCCACAGCTGGTGCAGCGCCTGTCGCGCTGCCTCCCGATTCACACCGCCGAGCCGCACCGCGGCATAGATATCCGCCATCCGATCGTCCGTCATGGTTCGAGTATCGCACATACGTTCGAATACAGAGAGTTGAAATCGAACTTGTTTTCGAACACGGAACCGACCCTGGCGCAGCTTCTTACTTTGGAGTAAGTTCGGCCCCGAAAGACCTGCGCAAAGGGGCTGTTCATGAGCGAATCCGGGACCTACCAGGCAGAACACCAACTCGCCGGGCGGCACGTCCTCATCACCGGCGCCTCGTCCGGGATCGGGCGGGCCGCGGCACTGGCGGTTGCGAAGAAGGGCGCGGTGGTATTCCTGCTCGCCCGCCGCGAGGACGAACTCGCCACCGTCGTGGCGGAGATCCGGGCAGCGGGCGGCCGGGCCCACGGCTACCCCTGCGATATCACCGACACCGAGTCGGTCGAAGCGACCCTGGAGAAACTGCTCGGCGAGCACGAACGGGTCGACATGCTGGTGAACAACGCCGGCCGGTCCATCCGCCGGGCCGTCCACCGCTCCACCGACCGGTTACACGACTACGAACGCACCATGGCAGTCAACTACTTCGGCGCGCTGCGACTCACCCTGGCGCTGCTCCCACAGATGCGGGAGCGCGGCTTCGGCCATATCGTCAACATCAGCAGTGCGGGGGTCCAGGTGGCCACCCCGCGGTACTCCGCCTATCTGGCGAGCAAGGCCGCCCTGGACAAGTTCACCGAGGTCGCGGCGGTGGAGACCATGGCCGACGGGGTCACTTTCACCACCATCCACATGCCGCTGGTCCAGACCCCGATGATCGCCCCGTCGGGTGATCAGGGACGGGCCGAATCACCGGAATGGGCTGCCGCGACCATTGTGCGCGCGCTCACCGAACGGCCGCGGCGTATCGATGTACCGATCGGCACCCTCGGCGAATACGGCGCGATGTTCGCGCCGCGGCTGCGCGATCTGGTCCTGCACCGCTACTACCGGATGATCCCCGACTCCCCCGCCGCCCGGGGCGAACCGAACGAACCGGCCACCGCCCCCGCGGACCGGGCACTCCCGGATCCGGCAGCAACCGGTGACACCACCGCGGTCGTGCATCGCATCGACGACCGTCGTCGCCCGTCGCCGGCCCGGGCCCGCCGCGCACCGCTCCCCCGCGCGGGAGCCCGGGTAGCACGGGGCACCGGGACCGCCCTGCGCCGCGCCGCCCGCTGGGTGCCGGGCACCCACTGGTGACCGATCCGGACCGCCCGGAAGGATCGTCGATCGTGACCGATGAGCAGCACGCGGTACTCGACGCCGTACTCGACCTGGTGACCTCCCGCGGCGTAGCCGCGACGACACTGCGCCGGGTTGCCGACCACTGCGGCGTGGACGGGAAGACTTTGCGCCGCAGATACGGTGACCAGTACGGGTTACTGATGTCCGCCGCCAAGGAACTCGAACTGGACCGCGACCGCCGCCTCACAGCGATCGGGGACGGGCCGCGCAGCGATTCGGTGGCCGACCGGCGGGACTATCTGGAGGCGACCGTCCGCGCGCTCCTGCTCGATCCTGCCGACCGCCGGCGTCTGCTGCTGCGCACCGAAATCGTCGCGAACGCCCGGCTGGTGAACGGAATGACGGCCGAGACGGAGTGGATGGGCACATCCACCCGGACCGTCGTCACCACCGCGCTCACCCGGGCCGCGGTACCCGAGGTCGAACTCGAAACGGAGCGGCTGGTGGCACTGATCAGCGGCCTGGCCTTCGAACTCGCCTATCCGCACGGCGCCGGTGTCGGCACGGCGGACCGAGTGGTGCGCCACCACATCGCCTCCCTGGTGCACTGACCCGGCGATGTGGTGCGGTCTCAGAGTTCGAAGATCCGCTGCGCCGGCGGCAGCGGCCGGAACACCCCCGAGATCTGCGCCACCAGCTGCCAGGGCCGTTCCCCGTCCAGCGAGGATTTCCCGTTGGTCAGGATGGCGCCACTGAGGCCGCGGTCCGGATCGGCCCAGCCGTACTGGGTGGTGAAACCGCTGCGACCGAAATGCGCGGCGGTGTCGGGCCCGAATTTGGAACGGTGCCCGCCCAATTCGTATCCCGCGCGACTCACCCGGCCCGCCACCCCCGGCGCCCGGGGGGCGGGCCGGACCGCGTCACGCAGGGTCTCGGCCCGCATGATCCGGACACCGTCGAGTTCTCCACCGCGCGCGAGGATCTCGTAGAACCGGGAGAGTTCGGCCGCGGTGGTCACCAGATTGCCCGACGGCAGTTCGGCGGTGAGGAAGGCCCGGTTCGAATCCCGGTTCACCGCATCGGAGTCGAATCCCCCGCCCAGCGCCCGGCCCGCCACGAACGAGGCGATCTTCGACGGCGGCGGGCCCGTCTTCACACTCGGCACCACCGCGTCCACGTCTTCGGGCGCGACACCCAGGTTCGTCCAGCGGAAGCCCAGCGGTTCGAGCACGCGCTCGGCGAGATGGTCCCGGATCCGCTTACCGGTCGCCCGCTGCACCAGCAATCGCTGGATCAGCCCGCTGGTCAGCGCGTGATACACCCGGAACCGGCCGGCCGGATAGCTCGGTTTCAGATCGATCAGCCCGCGCAGGCACAGGTCCTCGTCGAAAACCATCCGGTGTCCACGGTAGGGGCGGGTCACGAACGGGACACCCGCGGTATGGGTGAGGACGTGCCCGATGGTGATGGCGCCTTTACCGTTGGCGGCGAATTCGGGGATGTAATCGCTGACCGGGTCGTCGAATGCGAACGCGCCCTGCTCGATCAGCATGAACATCACCGCCGCGGAAACGCCCTTCGCGGTGGAGAATCCGCAGAACGGCGTATCGGTGGTCACCGGGACCCGCTCGGTGTCCGGAGCGTCCCCCGGCGCGTTCCCCCAGCCGTGGCCGATCGCCCGGTTCAGCACCACCCGCCCGTTGCGGCGCAGGCAGACCTGGATCGCGGGCGTACTTCCCATCCGGTACCAGGCCCGCACCGATTCCCAGACACCTTCGATCTCCGCCCGGGTCGGCCCACCGTCCCCGGCGTCCTCTTCCGGACCGACGGTGGTGATGTCGTCCAGTTCGGCGGCGACCGGGACCAGGAGCGCGGTATCTGCCTTCACACGCCCCAGGGTAGCCACGCCGCCGGGATGGTGACGGGCACCGGGAATCCGGCGGACGGGTTGCTCGGCGCGCCCACCACGCACCGCTCGTGACCAGGCGGTCCACCGCCGGACGGCTACCGTGACAGAGATCACCGGTAGCCGTCCGGCTGAATTGTGCTCTGATCAATGGGAAGCAACCGCTTGTTTCCATCTGCCGGGAGGTGGCCGTGACATCGGTGAATCCGCGCCTTTCCCGGGCGCATATCTGGCTGCTCACCCTGTCGTCGATGGCGGTCGCGCTGGTCATCGCGGCCATGGCCGCCCTCTATACGGCGCTTCCCGAGATCGCCGCCGATACCGGCGCCACTCAACAGCAGCTCACCTGGGTGGTCGACGGCTATACCCTCGCGCTGGCCTGCCTGGTCCTGTTCTCCGGCGCGCTGGGCGACCGGTTCGGCCGCCGCATCATGATGGTGCTCGGCCTGGTGGTGTTCGCCGCCGCGTCCGCGGTGCCGCCGGCCCTGGACCAACCGCACTGGATCATCGTGTCCCGGGCCGTCGCCGGGGTCGGTGCCGCACTCGTGATGCCGTCCACACTGTCGCTGCTGACCGGCGGATTCCCGCCGGAACGGCGCGGGGTGGCGGTCGGGTTGTGGGCCGGAGTGGTCAGCGGCGGTGCGGTGCTGGGCATCCTCGGCTCCGGACTGCTGTTGCAGATCTGGTCCTGGCAGGCGATCTTCCTCGCGATGACGATCGCCGGGGCGGTACTGGCGATCGCCGGTTGCACGGTTCCGGAATCGGTGGACGACACCCGGCCGCCGCTGGACTTCTGGGGCGGTATCACCGCGTCGGTCGCCGTCGGCGCCATCGTGGTCGGGGCCATCGAGGCGCCGGTACGCGGCTGGACCGATCCGCTGGTCCTGGGACTGTTCGGGGCCGGACTGCTGGCCGGAGTCGGCTTCGCGACGGTCGAACTGCGGGTGCCGAATCCACTGCTGGATGTGCGGCTGTTCGCCGACCGGGGCTTCGGCAGCGGCGCGGTGAGCGTCGGCGTCCAGTTCCTGGTCGCCTTCGGCTACTTCCTGCTGTTCGTGCAGTACATGCAACTGATCTTCGGGTACTCACCGCTCATGTCGGCGGTGGCGATGGCACCGATGATCGCGCCGCTGATCGCAATCTCGGTCGTCGCGCCGCGACTGGCCGAACGGTTCGGTCTGCGGCTGCCCACCTTCATCGGGCTGCTGTGTGTCGGCAGCGCACTGATCCTCGTCTCCCGGACCACCGTGGACAGCACCTATCTGGATGTGCTCTGGCCGCTGCTGATCCTGAGTACCGGGCTCGGTCTGTGCACCGCCCCCGCGACCGCGGCGATCATCAACGGCACACCGCCGGAGAAGCACGGCGTGGCCTCCGCGGTCAACGATGCCTCCCGGGAGGTGGGCGCGGCGATCGGTATCGCGATCTCCGGCAGCATCCTCGCCGTCGGCTACGCCGACCGGATCGCGCCGGCGCTGCCCAGTCTGCCGGACGCGGCCCGCGGGCCGGTCGGAGATTCGCTGGCCGCCGCGCTCGAGGTCGCCGAGAAGGCCGGTCCGGTGGCGGATCCGCTGGCGGCCTTCGCCGCGGAGGCCTTCGTCCACGGCGCGCAGCAGGCCGCCCTGTCCCTGGGCATCCTCACCGTGGTGATGGCTTTCGTACTGGGCGCGTGGGCACCCGGACGCAAGACGGCCACCACAGCGTCAGCCGCCGAGGATCCCGTGCTCATGAACCGATGACCACAGCGCGTACCCGAGCAGCGCCTGCGCCTCCTGGATCCGGTGCGCGCTGCACGAACCGACCGTCAGGCACCGGTCCACCGCGTCCGCACGGGCCAAGGCGCCGCCGTCGCCACCGGCGAACCCGACCGTGTACAAACCGCGGCGCCGCGCCTCCGCCAGCCCGGCCAGCAGATCGGGTGAATTCCCGCTCGTGGACATCGCGATCGCGATATCCCCGGCCCGGCCACGCGCCGCCAACTGCCGGGCGAACACCGATTCGAACCCGATATCGTTACCGACCGCGGTGAGTACCGCCTCGTCGGCGGACAACGACCAGGCAGGCAACGCGACACCGTCCGGCGGCCGCGCGAACAACCCGGCGAGTACGGCGGCATCGGTGGCGCTGCCGCCGTTACCGAAGGTGAAAAGCCTGCCGCCGCTGCTGAATCGGCGAGCCAGCTCCCGGGCGGCCGCGGCGATCCGTTCGGCGTTGTCCGCGAGGGTTCGGATGCGCAATCCGGTGCTCTCGGTGGCCCGCGTCCGCGCGCACGCGGCGAGTTCGCCCAGCAGCACACCGGTTTCGTACCCGGTCACAGCCCCTCCTCCCTTCCGGCCGTGCTCACCGCCATACCCGCGTGCACCAGCACCAGATCACCGGTCCGCACCGGCTCGACGAAAGTCGTTGTGACGGTTTCGGTCCCGAGCGAGGTGCGGATACGCGCCGTCCCGTCACCGAGCGGAGTCACCACTTCGCCCAAGCGACCCTCGTCGCGGCATATCCCCCGGTGCCTCGCCCGGCGGTCCGGTGCCAGCAGTTCCGGGTGGTCGAAACACCGCTGGGTGAGCTCCCACAGCAGGTGGTAGAGCAGCACGAGATCGCCGGTGGCCGACGTTCGCGAATCGGGACCGTCCAGCCACAGCACATGGTCGGCGATCCGCGTACCCGGTCGCGGTCCCGAGCCTATCCAGATGGAGTGCACGCCCCAGGCGGGACCGCGCAGGAAAAGCGACTTCACCTCGGTTTCGTTCGCGTCGGCGACCGCGACCACCATATCGCCGGGTCGCGCCGAAACCCGCGCGGTATCGACCAGATACGGCCCGGTCAGGGCGGCGGCGGGAAGAGCGCGCTCACCCGTCACCGCCGGGTGGACGAATTCGAGAGCGAGATGCTGGGCGTGCGGTTCCCAGGACGGGGCCACGCACCACAGCGTCGCACCGGCCGCGAATCGGCGGGCCAGCGCCAGCGCCGCCACCGCCAGATCGTCGGCCAGCTCGGGACCGAAGACGGCATCCGCCACGGAATCTGTCATCACGACTTCTCCCCGCCGCCGGTGCCCACCGACTCGACCGGGGCCGCTCCTGTGTCACCGGAGCTCACGTCGATCCGGCCCGGAATACCCCAACACATCTCAGTCCTCCTCCTCTGGCGAACGGAAGCGATCGCCGAATCACGATGGCGTACCGAGGTTTCCGGCCGTCGATCGTTGTTCAGCCCTATCGGTGCGGTACTACCCGGCTGTCACGGAAATACGAATCGGCGACCGCGCAACGTGCGGTCGCACCTACCCGAGCGCCGGTGTCCGGCGGAAAGAACTGCCGCGGTGTGCGATGCGGCTCGGTCACGCTACACCGGGCGGCGGGCACATCCACAGCGCGGCCCGGATTCCGCGACACCCGAACGGCCCGGACGCGGCTTCTGCCACTCTGCCGGACCGCTGCGGCATTCTCGACCTGTCCGTCCCGACGCGAAAGGCCCACCACCATGCCGACCCCGAACATGTTCATCGTGTACGTCGCCGACGCACCCGCTTCGGCTCGTTTCTACTCGGATCTGTTCGATATGGCACCCGAGTTCGAATCCCCGCGCTTCGTCACCTTCGAGTTGAACGCGGGCGTGGACCTCGCCCTGTGGAGCGGACACGCCGACCAGCTGGATCACGCCGGTGCCCGCACCGCCGAGGTCTGCCTCAACCTGCCGGGCGATCCGGCCGCGATCGACCGGCAGTTCGAGCAGTGGCTGGCCCGCGGTGTGACGGTGGTCCAGGAGCCGCACGACGCGGTGTTCGGGCGCACGTTCGTGGTCGAGGACCCGGACGGAAACCTGATCCGGGTCGCCCCCATCGACTGATACCGCGGAGCGGGTCGTGGAAATACCGACGAGGGCGCCCGGCCGCCCGGACTCGTTGTCCGGGCGGCCGGGCGCGCTGTTCCCTCACCTTCCGGTCACCCGCGTGCGCGGCGCAACCGGGCGATCCATGACTATCTGACCGGCACCTGCGCCGTATCCGCGGAGCCTTTACCGGCGGATTCGGTATCGGCGGCGGTATCGACCACGGTTGTGGCGGTATCGGCCTCGGTCTCGACCGCGGCAGCAGTCTCGGCGGGGGCGTCCGCGGCGGCGGCCGCCGCGGCCCGGGACTTCCGCCATGCCAGCACGGTGAGGCCGACCGCGACCACGACGATCAGCACATAACCGATCGTGCGGGGCGCGCCGTCGATACCGAAGTACTTGAACAGCGAGCGAGCGTTGGTGAGCACCAGCAGCCCACCGACCCCGGTACCGAGCACACCGGGAGTGATCCGGCTGACCAGCCACGCGGCGATCGGAGCCGCGATCACGCCGCCCAGCGCCAGACCCGCGATGATCAGCAGGTTGTCGAAGAAGTCCGAACCGAGGCCCAGCAGGAAGCCGACACTGGCCGAGGCCGAGACGATGAACTCCGAGGCGCTCACCGAGCCGATCACCGTGCGCGGTGCGCTCCGGCCGGTGGTCAGCAGGGTGCTGGTGGTGACCGGGCCCCAGCCGCCGCCACCGCTGGCGTCGATGAAACCGCCGAACAGGCCCAGCGGGGTCAGGAACTTCGCGGAATGAGCGGTCTTCTCCGAGGCGGCGAATTCCACCGGTGGCCGCGACGAGAACCGGATGACCAGGAAGATACCGATCGCGAGCAGGATACCGGCGGTGATGGGTGCGGCCGATTCGGTCGAGATCCGGGACAGTACGGTCGCGCCGAGGAAGGCGCCGATACCGCCGGGCACACCGAGCCGCAGCACGACCTTCCAGTCGATATTGCCGAACCGCCAGTGCGAGGCACCGGAGGCCAGGGTGGTAGCGACCTCGGCGAAGTGGACCGCCGCGCTCGCATGCGCGGCACCCGTACCGCTGAGGACGAGCAGCGTCGTCGCGGTGACTCCGAAGGCCATCCCGAGCGTGCCGTCGACGATCTGCGCGCCGATACCCACAAGGGTGAAAACCAGTAACTTGATCATGACGGTGTGCTCCCCGAACCTGGACCGGAGATCCGAGGGTACGACGCAATCCACCGGCTGACACGGGTTGCGATCACCGTGAACGCAATACTGCCGGCCTGCCCGATGACAGCCGGTACGGCGCCGGACGACGGCGCGGAAATCGACATGACACCGGCCGGGTCCCTGCGCAAGACTGGCCGCTGTGACCGACCGGACCTTCCGCCGCATCGTCCTGAACGAACGACCGGCCGCCGGGATCACCACCGGCACCTTTGCCGAAAAGCGTAGCCCCTTCCCGATATTGGAAAACGGCGAGGCCCTCGTCCGGGTCCATTGGCTCGGCATCGACGCCACCCAGCGGACCTGGCTGAACCCCGCGGCGACCTATACGACTCCGGTCGGTGTGGGCGAGGTGATGCGCGGCAGCGGGGTCGGGCAGGTCGTCGCCTCCCGCGACCCGGCACTACCGGAGGGCCAGTGGGTCTACGGCGAGCTCGGCTGGCAGGAGTACACGGTGGCGCGCCGCTCGGGCCTGTTCGGGGTGAATCCGGTGCCGCCGGGCATCGACCCGCGCCTTATGCTCACCGTTTTCGGTGTGAGCGGATTGACCGCCTATCTGGGGGTCACCCGGGTACTCGACGTGGCGGAATCCGATTCGGTGCTGGTCACCGGTGCCGCCGGTAGCGTCGGCTCGCTGGCCGGCCAGATCGCGCGCCTGCTCGGTGCGCGGGTGATCGGGACCGCCGGGTCGGCGGCGAAGGTGGCCTGGGTACGTGATATCGCCGGTTTCGATACCTGCGTGAACTATCGCGACGACGATATTCCGGCCGCCTTGCGCGCATTCGCCGCCGACGGCTTGAACGCGGTCTTCGACAATGTCGGCGGCACCCTGCTGGAGACCGCGCTCGATCATCTCGCCCTGCACGCCCGGATCGCGCTCTGCGGCTCGATCTCCTCCGGATACACGCCTGCCGGCTACGGCGACGGACCGTCCAACTACATGCAGCTGGCCTTTCGCCGGGCCCGGATGGAGGGTTTCGTCTTCTACGACCATCACGCCGATTTCCCCGCCGCGCTGGCACGGCTCGCGGGCTGGGTCGCGACCGGTGAGCTGCGCTGGGCAGAGGACATCGCCGAGGGTCTCACCGCGGCCCCGTCCGCCCTGCAACGGCTCTTCGACGGACACAACCTCGGCAAACAGCTCGTCCGGGTACATCCGGACGGATCCGAGGCCGGCTGATCCACCGGACGGATCGTTCACCGAGCGCATCCGACCGGACACCGGTAAGCCCGCGACCACGGGACGGCCATGACCGGTCCGACGGAACTCAGTACTGCGACTGCGGCCGCTTGATGATCGCGCCGGACCCCACGCCACCGAGCAGCGACATGATGCACAGCCCCGCGATCAGATTGATCACGGCGGTGGCGATCTTGGCGTCCACCCCGGCGACCAGGGTGAACGGAACCAGTGTCGCCAGCGCGGTGACCAGGCCGGTGATCCAGTAGAAGAACTGCATCGGACTCGGCATCAGCGCCAGCAGCAGATTCAACAGCCCGGTCGCCGCGATCGCGGCCGCACCACCGGCCAACGCGTACGACGTGGTCGATACGGTGCCGTAGGCACCCGCTCCCTCCGGCGAGAGAACCGAGATGTTCAGGATCCCGCGCACCAGCATGATCAGCACGACGATCACCAGCGCGACCACGATGGCTGTGCCCACCCCGCCCGCCCACAGGCGCCCGAGGTTGATCTTCGGCTCGTTGGACCGCGGCTCGGGCCGATCCGGTTCGTACCCGTATTCGACCTGATGGCCGTATTCGGGCTGATGCCCGTAATCGGACTGGTGGCCGTACTCCGGCTGATGCGGCGCGCGACCCTGCTGCTGGGAGTAGGCCTGGGTGGGCGGGTAACCCTGGCGGCGGGGGTCCTGGCGCCCATAGTTGTGCGGCGGTTCCGTCATAGGGGGAAGGTACCCCTTATGACGGAGACGACCCACCCGAATCGGGCGCGCATGTCGTCCATCGACACGACACGAGCACAGGCCGACACGGGAGAACACGTCGACCCGCGTGTGACACAGGCTCTACCGACCGGCCGGACACTTCACGATCGGCTCGGGTGGCGCGGCGGCGCCGGTGCAGGCGCGTTGTCTCACGATTCGATCCATCCCTGTCGAACCGATCATGTAACGACATCGACCCACGTTATTCGCACTGCGCGCAGGGTGTGCGAATCCTGCTGCGCGAGTTCGTACTCGACTTCGACCGGATCCCCGATCCCTATATCGTCGAAATCTCTACCACGCAGTGAATCCAGCCCGAACCAGATCTGGTCCCCACCTGCAGATTCGACGATCCCGGTCGCGCGCTTCCTGTTCCACCGCCATATCTTCCCGATCGCAATGTGAATCCCCTGGCTCGGCATACCGGGAACATTACGGCGGTGAACCCGACCGAACAGTCGAGCCGGACGAATACGCGAACGTCGAGCGCTCAGTCGTCGAGCGGAACCGGCCGGTCGTAGGCGTCGACGGCTGCCTTGGACGTCGAAGGTTCCTGCATCACGAGTTCCCACGGACCGGTGTTGATCTCGAAATTCTTCCCGAACCCGACCCACTTACCGGCCATCCGATTACCGGTCAACTCGATCAGCAGTTGGACGGAGCCGTGGTATCGCGCCCCTCGGTAGTAGCCCTCCGCGGCGGTGCGCTCGCTCCACGCACCGGTGGCTATATGGCCGTCGACGGTCAGGTCCATCTCCAGCGAGGACGGCGACGAGCCCGGAAGGCTGCGAATCGTGAGGCGATCATCGTGCTGGAGGACGACCGCGTAGTGAGCGGCGGTGAAGGTCGCGTCTCGACCGCTCGAGTAGTACTCGTACCGCGACAACCACACTCCGGCGTAGTTGCCCGGCAGGCGCGGGCGCGTAGCGGAGATGCTCGGCTGCTGGTCCGCAGGCACTCGGCCGATGGTCGATTCGACTTCGCGGCTGCCGTCATCCGCACCGGAGAGGGCGCGCCCCGCCATCACCGCACCGAAGCCGAGCGTTTCGATCGGTAAACCCATCACCTTCTCCAGCGCCCGGGCATGCACGGGACGTGGGTGCACGGTGTGTCCAGCCTCCCAGCGCTGCACCAGGCGCTTCGTAGCACTGAGACAACCGGCTTCACGCAACGCTCGAGCCAAGTCGTCCTGGCTCATCAACCGGGCGTTCCGCGCTGCCCGTAGCGCCGTATTGGGTCCCGTCATGCGCTCACGATAACGGTTAAGACGCCTTAATGTCGCCCTATTTCGGCGCCTGATCGTCGCCCTTTCCGTCGCCGTTTTTCCCGGTCCGGACCGTCAGGCTCCGGAGAGCAGTCGTCGAGAAGCGCTGTATATCGGGCTTTCTCGACTCACAACCTTCCGAGCTGTCGAGCAAGAGAGCGAGAACGCAGTGGTACTCCGAACGCATCACAGGCCGATCGTCGTATCGTGGGAGTTCCCGGAGACGGCATGGGAACTCGACTCATGAGGCGGGCAGTTGCCCTGCTGCACAACGACCATGACGCATCCGAACTGGGAGCACTGACGGAGCGAAACGGACTCCGCCTCGTCTTCACGGTACGAACAGACACTCGGGCTGTACTGGCGGCACTGATCGCCGTCCGATACGCGCTCGAGCATGCCGCCGAGGCGGTCGTGATCCCGCACCTTGGATCACTCGAACCGGATACGCCGTGGTGGGTGATAACCGAAGTAGCAGAACTGATCACGGGAACTCGCGTGTACCCACCGCAGGTCGGTCTCTTCGACCCGTTCGGGGGTGGGTCGTGATCTGGAGCCCAACTTTGGCCGCACTCGCCGTCATCGGGATCGCAGTCTTCGTCATGGCCGTCACTCTGCCCGGACCTCGGGACCGATGAGGGGCCGGATCTCGCTGCGCCGAGTTGAAACCTCATTTCGTACCCGCGCCCGCGGCCACCGGAAACTCGGGCGCCGGAGCAGCTCTTCGCTTGCTTGTACGGCCCTACGGAGTAATCAGCGAAAGCAACGTTCAGAGAGGATCTTCGTGCGCGCTTCCATGCCTCCGCTCCTTGTCGGAGCACTCGCCGTATCTGCCCTGTCCGCATCGGCAGCCCCGCTGGAGCCCAGGGTTTTCCTGAATTCGAGCGAGCCCCGGTCACCGTTGCACCCGGGCGCGCGGGCACCGGCCGGGCCGACGCAGCCGTCGCGCCGATGCCGAACGGAAACCCAGGCGTATCGCTGACGCTGATGTTCACGGCGGACCGTTCGGACCCGTCCTGCGTACTGACAGGGACCGCGTCGTGGCGCAATGTCGATCCGGGGCCACGGGGCGACCGATATCACCGCCTCTTCCGCCCCCGCGCAGGGACGGTGCGAGACCGACCACGGTTACGCACGAACCGAGGCCAACACCGGGCCGGGCACGATCGCCATCACCTTCAGCACGAACCCGGCGAGGTCACCCTCGAAGCCTGAGGCCGACGCCGAGGTCGTGCTCCCACAAGCACGACCTTGGACATAGGCGTCCTACCTGCGGCGCAGTAGTGCCCCAACGGGACTCGAACCCACACTTGACGGATTTTAAGGTCGGCAAGCTGAATGATTGCAGGTCACGGGTTCGTTGGTGGATGTTGGCGAATCGTCGCGACCTGGGAAAACCTCCGCTGGCAACGTTGGCGGAGTTTGTCGTGTGCGCCACCGCTGCGGACCGATTGCGGACTCTTCAGATCAATTGCGCCGCTATCAGCGCCGATCGGGCTGACCAGACTCGAATCAATGACCGGACTACTCTGCCGCCACGAAGGATGCGGCTTGAGTTCAGGTCGCCTCTTCAGGTGTCGGGCATGTAGACCATTCTGCAAATACCGAAAGCCCAGATCCGAAATGACCCATTAGATCTTTATAAGCGACATTATGCTCCCCTACCAGTCGATTCGCCTGTTCTGTCATCGCGGCCAGATAAATCTTCTCCAGCTTTCCTGCAAATACCTTGAAGGCTCGATATGCCTCCATGAGTTCGATCGAATAGGCAAATGCTTCCAGCCGTAACCCGGCCATGTTTCCATGAACGGGCTGCTGATCCGCTGGATTCAAAAGTCCCGTCTTTACCTTCTTCGGCAACCGGCCAATAGAAATAGTTATAGCCGTCCCCTTGCTAATTTCAACGATCCTTCCTTCACTGCTGAACTCAAGTGCATCGCTGGGCACGTAGTTGTAGCTCACGGCGCCGAGCAGAGGGGGCTCCACTTTTTTCTTCATGGCAAGATTCTTTGCCTGATCCTTCAGGTGGTCCATGCAGTTTCGCAGATGAGAAGCCGGTTCGCAGAGCGCAAGAAATACCAAACTTTCGGGACTTCTGACATCCAACGCTTGCAGGATATGACGTACGTTATGAAGCGCATCCACCATAGACCAAGCATTGGTAATGAACTGGACGGAAACTACGCGATCTAGTTTGTCGCTATCATTCTCCACAAAGTTCGCCAATTTGAAGATCGAGCTGTATGCAATATCTAGCGAATCTGACGAATATGCGAATGCTTCGAATAGTAGAGCTTGATGCGGTGCGAGAAATTTAGGGACACGCCTGAATACTGATTCTTCAGAGAGAGTCAAACCGTTTTCGTTCATGAGTCCCCTATCGGCTATGCCCGGTTGCCTCGTAATATTCGCATCGAGCGGTGTGTTCCCGCTTCAGTTCTACGGAAGTCGGTGGGGGCCTGCGATGGCTGGCTCGCGCCAAGCTCTGCGAAAGTGAGTCGGCCCCCAGCTGGACGAGACGGATTGGCCCTGCTGGATGGTGGGCTGCGCATAAGTGGGGCTGGCTACCCGCCTGCCCCGATAGGGCCTGCCCTTCTCGCGTAGAGGCTCCGCGGTCAAGGGTGGCGAATGCCATCAGCGCAGCTGACGCCCTTGGGCGCCCTTGACGGTGGAGGGGCGCGGGAACACATTGCAGGCCACCAGTCAGCAGGGCCACGCGGCCGGAGGTCGCGCACATCTATCCCGCGAACCGGTCGATTCATCTGTTCGGCAACTCGGCGGGACGGGACCACGGCCAGTCATCCCGGGCGTTGCCGGCCGATTCGTGCTCAGGCTGCGGGAGAGCAAGTCGGGTACGGCTCTCGTCGTGCCCACACTTCTCGATTATCGAAAATGAACCATTTCGGGTCGGAAGCGGGTGGCGTCAGCGTGTCGCCGACGCGCCCGGTTGGGCCGCCAGCGCAGCCAGGCCCGGCCGGTTGCGTGGCGGCGGCGCGCAGGCGCCGCCTCTCTTGAACCTATAAGGCGAAATTCGGCAACCGACCGCGTTGAGAACTGGGGAGACGATAGACCTGGCACGGCGGAGGATCACCGTCTCGCGTTCGGCAGCTCGTGTCGCGGGGCTGGGGATCGTGGAGGGGGACACCAAGAACCACACCTCACGTTCGGTACCGATCCCCAGTTCCTCGCTGAGCAGTTGTCGAGCGCAGTCGAGGACCGCAAGGTGAGCGCGCCCGTGTTCGAAAGCCATAACAGTGGAACGCTGCCACTCGGTGAGTTCCGCTGGGCATTCGATCGGGCGGTGGAAGCTACGGGTTTGGCCGGAATGGTCCCGCACGGTCTGCGGCATCGCGGGGCGCTGGCTGCTGCGGACTCACTGCAGACCGCGCAACCTCCGGACACCCGCGCCAGCCTCGGACACCCTGTCCGACCTGCGGCGCAGTAGTGCCCCCAGTGGGACTCGAACCCACACTTGGCGGATTTTAAGTCCGCTGCCTCTGCCAATTGGGCTATGGGGGCGTGCGGACCACACACTACCGACTCGTACACCCGTACCGGAATACCCGTGAGTGGGAGTCACACTGTGGGATCTGTCTGAATCGCCTGGCATGCCTCCACCAGCACGTCCGCCGCCAGCAAACCGGACTCCTCCGCGGCCTCCCGCACCTCGTCGGACAGGTTGTAGTCCGTGGTCACCGCCAGCAAGGCCAGTTGCAGGGCCTCACCGAGCTGTCCGAGCCGACGGGCGATCACCATCTCGTCCATCTCGGTGCCCATGTTCTCCCAGCCCACCGGCTGCACGCCGTCGATACGGTAGCGGCGCAGCGTGTCCTCCCCGAGGACTTTCATGAAATCGACCGCCGAGGCCATGCACCGGTTGTTGGCGACCCGGTACTCGGTACGGTCGGCGATCTTCTCGATCAGCACCGCGGCGATGGTCGCCGCGGTGAACATACCGTCGCAGACCCGGGCGGGGGCGGCTTCGGGCGGTCCGGGTGGCGCGGTGGCCAGGCCGGTGGTCACGGCGTCGATCCACTCCACCACCAGTTCCGTGCCCGAGGCGTCCCGCGGCACCAGTTGCTGTGCGGGCTGTACCTCCCGGCGCCGGAACCACCGCCACGACGGACCCATCGCGATCACCCCTGTTCGGAAGCGGACCTACCGACCAGCGCATGCCGTCGGCCGTATGCGAAGTACATCACCAAACCGAGCAGCATCCAGACTACGAAACGCAGCCAGGTTTCGACCGAAAGATTCACCATCAGCCACAGGCAGGACAGCACCGCCAGGATCGGCACGAGCGGGACCAGCGGCACCCGGAATCCGCGCGGCAGGTCGGGACGGGTGCGGCGCAGGATCACGACCCCGATGGAGACCAGCAGGAAGGCGAACAGGGTGCCGATATTGACCATTTCCTCGAGCGTCCCGAACTCCACGAAACCGGCCAGGATCGCGCAGACGATGCCCACGATGACGGTGATCCGCACCGGGGTCCCCCGCTTGCCGGTCTGCGCGAGCCGCCGCGGCACGAGACCGTCGCGCGACATCGCGAACAGCACCCGGGTCTGGCCGAGCAACATCACCATCACGACGGTCGTCAAACCGGCCAGCGCGCCGATGGAGATGATGTTCTTTGCCCAGGTGGCGCCGTTCAAGGCGAACGCGGTCGCCAGTGTCGCGTCGTTCCCTGCCAGATCGGTGTACGGGACCATGCCGGTGAGCACGATGGACACGGCGACATAGAGGATGGTGACCACGATCAGCGAGCCCAGAATGCCGCGCGGGAGATCGCGCTGCGGGTTCTTGGTCTCCTCGGCGGCGGTGGCCACCACGTCGAAACCGATGAACGCGAAGAACACCAGACTCGCCGCGGCCAGCAGGCCGTACCAGCCGAAATTGCTGTTACCGGCCCCGGTCACCCAGGAGAACAACGATTGGGTCAGGCCCTGGCCGCCCGCACCCGGCTCCGATTCCGGGATGAACGGGGTCAGATTGTCGGAATCGAAGAAGGTCAGGCCGACCACGATAACCAGCAGGATCACCCCGACCTTGATGGCCACCGCGATCATCGAGACACGGGAGGAGAGCTTGGTCCCCAGTGCGAGCAGGGTGGTGAGCACCGCGATCAGCAGCACCGCGCCCCAGTCGAAGCTGACACCAGCTATCTCCACCACGGCGGCCCCGCGGTCGAACACCTGGCCGAGGTACTGTGACCAGCCCTTGGACACCACGGCCGCGGCGAGCGCGAACTCCAGCAGCAGGTCCCACCCGATGATCCAGGCGGTGAGCTCACCGAAGGTGGCGTAGGAGAAGGTGTAGGCACTACCGGCCACCGGAACGGTGGAGGCGAACTCCGCGTAGCACAGCGCCGTGAGACCGCAGGCGACAGCGGCGAAGACGAAGGCCAGTGATACCGCGGGCCCGGCGACATTACCGGCGGTCCGGGCGGTGAGGGTGAAAATACCGGCGCCGATGACGACGGCCACGCCGAAGATCGCCAGATCCCATGAGGTCAGGTCCTTGCGCAGTTTGGTTCCGGGCTCGTCGGTGTCGCGGATCGACTGCTCCACGGACTTGGTGCGGAACAGTGAACTGCGGCTGGTAGGCGTCGACACTGCGGCCTCCTCGTAATTCCGGCGCGAGTACCGGGAACGCTAGTGCACTCCCGACATATATCGGGTTATCCACGACGACAGGGCGGCAATCACCGCGCCCGCCGCGACCGCCACCAGGCCGGTGATCCCGAAATAGGCGAACTCGTCGTCGGGCGAATAGAAACGCGCCAGCACACCCGACAATGTGGTGCCCAGCGCGACGGACAGGAAGTAGAGGGCCATCATCTGCGCGCGGAAGTGCTCGGGTGCGAGCTGAGTGCTCACCGCCAGCCCGATCGGTGAGATCAGCAGTTCCGAGACGGCGAATACCGCCATGATGAACAGCACCACCAGTGCGGGCACCGAACGCCCTGTGGTCCCGGCCAGCGGCACGAACAACAGGAACGCCACGCCCATCCCGACCACGCCGAGCGCGAATTTGCGCGGCGTGCTCGGCGCCCGATCGCCCAACCTGGTCCACAGGAGCGCGAACAGTGGCGACAGTGTGATGATCCAGACCGGCTCCACCGAACCGATCCAGTTCGACGGTGCGGTCCAGCCGAAGATATTCCATTCCATCCGCTCGTCGGAGTAGACCGCGAGCACGGTGAAGATCTGCTGGAACAGAGCCCAGAACACCACATTGGCCAGGAAGAGGGGTACGAACGCCCGCACCCGGCTGCGCTCGACCGGAGTCACCCGGCGATGGGTGAGCAACACGGCGAAGTATGCCGCCGCGGCGAGGACGATCAGCACGGTGGTCACATCCGGCAGATTGTCGACGGTGACCAGACCGGCCACCAGCACCACGACTATCAGCAGGACCGCCGCGGCCACGACTCCGACGACCCGGCCGTAAGCGCCGCGCGGCAGCGGATCGGTGGGCTCGCGGCCGGCCGTGCCGAGGTTGCGGCGGAACACCACATACTGGATCAGTCCGAACGCCATTCCGATCGCCGCCGCCCCGAAGCCTGCGTGGAAACCCCACTCCTGCTGTAGCAACCCGGTGATCAACGGCCCGACGAAGGAACCGAGGTTGATACCGAGATAGAACAGGGTGAAACCGCCGTCGACCCGTGGATCGCCCTTCGGGTAGAGCGTGCCCAGCAGGGCGGACGCATTCGATTTCAAGGCGCCGCTGCCCAGCGCGACCAGCACCAGTCCCACCCCGACCCCGATCAGGCCCGGGATCAGCGCGAGCGCGATATGCCCGGCCATCACCACGGCGCCGCCGTAGAAGACGGTCCGCTCCATCCCGATCAACCGGTCGGAGACCCAGCCGCCGATGATCGTGGACAGGTAGACAAGACCGCCGTAGGCGCCGACCAGGCCGATCGCGACATCCTGATCCATACCGAGACCACCGTCGGTGGTCGAGTAGTACAGGTAGTAACCCAGGATGGTGAGCATCCCGTAGAAGGAGAAACGCTCCCACAGTTCGACACCGAACAGGTTGACGAGTCCGACCGGGTGACCGAAAAAGGTGCGCTCGGCTACGTCTGGTACTTCGGACATGCTCAGACTGTCCCATGCACCCGGTCCGGCGCGTGGGATACCGGACCGAACCGATACCGCAGCTTCACGAACGCGAGCGACGATTACATCCCTGCGTTCACGTCGTGGCGCACATTACACAGTCGGCCCTGTGACGTGGGCGCGGTGGCCGGCGTCTTATCGCTGTCCGACCGGACCGAGCGGCCACGCGGGCCGCCCGAAGATCGCCGGGGCGCAGTGCGCTGCGCACAGCAGCGCCTATACGGCGATCGGAAACGCAGTAAACGAGGAAGGGAACTATCGTGCGGATCGTAGTTTTCGGAGCGAACGGACCCACCGGCCGCCTGCTCACCGGCCGGGCACTCGCCGCCGGGCATCACGTCGCCGCGGTTACCCGGCGACCGGAATTGTTTCCGCTGGAACACGATCGGCTCGAGGTGGTCGGTGCCGACGTGCTCGACCCGGCCGCCGTCGACGCGGTACTGGCCAACCGGGATGCGGTGCTGTCGACCCTCGGGGTGCCGCCCGGAAAGAGTGCGATCGACACCTATTCACGCGGTGTGGCACATATCGTCGCCGCGATGGAACGGCATCGAGTGCGGAGGCTGGTCGCGGTCAGTTCGAGCGGGGTGGATCCGCGCCCGTACTCCGAGGGCGGATTCCTCTTCAACCGGGTGATACTGCCGTACGTCACCCGGGTATTGGGCAAAACGCTGTACGACGATATGCGGCGGATGGAGACACTGATCCGCGATACCGATCTGGACTGGACCATCGTGCGACCTAGCGGACTCTTCCACCTGCCGTCGAGCACCGACTACTCCATCGTCGAGGGCCACGCCGACGGGAGGTTCACCGCCCGTGCGGACCTGGCCGCCGGAATGCTGACTCTGGCGGACGACGACCGCTTCCTGCGCACCACGGTGGGCCTCGTCACCACCGTCGGCAACCCCACCCTTCTCCAGTGGTTCCGCCGTGAAGCGTTCGCCGGGCACTGAGTACTGATTCGCCCTTGTCCGCCGCAGCGCAATCGCAGTGGCACACGCCGCCACTGGCCGCCGTCCCTGTCAAGCGATGGACAGGGCTATCCCGTCCAGGATGTCGTGCTCGCTGACGACCAATTCGCCGATCCCGGCACGCCGGGCCAGTTCCGCCGCCAGCACCTCGGTGATCACCGCTCCGCCGCCGATGACGTCGACACGGCCCGGGTGCATCGGTCCCAGCGCCGCGCGCTCGTCGTGGTCCATCCCGATCAGCCGATCACACACGGCGGTCAAATCCGGCAGGGTGATCCGCGCCAGATGGGTTCTCGCCGAATCGTATTCCGGCAGATCCAGCGCGACCGCGGCGAGCGTGGTCATGGTGCCCGCCACCCCGACCCAGGTATGCGCGCCGGCCACCGGAACATGGGTGAACGCCTCGGTGAGCTTTTCGGTCGCGAATTCCCGGGCCGCGGCCACTTCCGCCGCCTCGGGCGGATTTCCCCGCAGGCACCGCTCGGTAACCCGTACGCAGCCGATATCGGCCGAGAACGCCGCCTGCACTCCGTCGCCGTCCCCGACCACGAGTTCGGTGGATCCGCCGCCCAGGTCGACCACGACGAACGGCCCGTCCGCCGCCGACAGTTCACCGACCGCGCCGGTGAACGACAGCCGCGCCTCCTCGTCGCCGGTGATCACCTCAGCGCTCGCGCCCGGCACCACCCGGCCGAGCTCGGCCCGGGTCATCGCGAAGAAATCCTCCCGGTTCGACGCGTCGCGGGTGGCGGAGGTGGCGACCATCCGAACCCGGCTCACCCCGTGCTCCAGCATGAGCGTCACATAGTCGGCCAGCGCCACGCGGGTACGTTCGATCGCCTCCGGGTTCAGCCGCCCCGTCGCGTCGACCCCTTTACCGAGCCGCACGATCCGCATCTCCCGGTGCACATCGGTCAGGGTCGAATCCGCGCCGATATCGGCGATCAGCAGTCGGATCGAATTGGTGCCGCAGTCCACGGCAGCGACCCGGTCAGTCATCGGCGCCTCTCTCGTCTTCCGTCACTACGTATTCCGGCCAGTCGGCCGGGATCGCACTGCCGCGCAGCCCGTTCGCCGCCGCCAGCGCCACCGCCTCGTCACCGAGCGGATTGACTCCGGGGCCCTTGGCCAGTGCGTGCGCGATCAGCACATGCAGGCATTTCACCCGGTCCGGCATCCCGCCACCGCTGAAATCGGTACCCAGCGATTCGATCTCGTCCCGTTCGGCCAGATAGCCCTCGTGTGCCGCCCGATAGGCGGCGGCGAGTTCGGTATCGCGGCCGAGCCGGTCGGTCATCTCCTTCATCACCCCCGAGGACTCCAACCGGCTGGCCTCGGCGGTCAGCCGGGGGTCGGTGAGGTAGTAGAGCGTGGGGAACGGTGTGCCGTCGGGCAGTTTCGGCGCGGTCTTCACCACTGCGGGAAGTCCGTCCGGCGTCCGGTAGGCGATGGCGAGCACCCCGCGCGGTTCGCGGCCCAATTGTTCGGCGACGATCTGCAGATCTCGGTCGTCGGGTGTACTCACCTGGATCCTTCCGGCTGCGGCGCGGGTGCTGCGGTTTCGGGGGGTGGCTCGGAGATACTCCGCCACAGATCCGTGTACCACGGATCGGGTTCGTGCCGGGGGGCCTGCGGATCCGGGATCGCCGGCACTTCGATTCCCGGAACCTGGACGATATAGGGAGTTTCGCCGGGCATCACCAGCCGCAACCGGTCACGTGCCTCGGAGCGGATGTAGGCGGGGTCTTCCTGCTGGGAACGGCGGTCCTTCAGCCGGTCGATATCGTCCTCGAGCGTACGGCGTTCGGCCGCGAGCTGATCGGCTTCCGCGCGCTGAGTGAAGTAGGTGCGCATGGGCACGGCGAGCGTCATCGCCAGCGCGCACACCACCATCGCGAGGATGATCGCCTTACCGGCGGACAACCCCAGAATGGTCCGCTCCGACCAGTCCCGCGCACCCTCCTGCCCGGCCCGGGACCGACGTGTCGTGCGCCGCACCCGCTCCGCGACGCCGTGCACTTCGGCGGCAGGACGGCGCGACGGCGCGCGCGACGTGCGGCGGTCGCCCCGACCCGCGGGGCTGGGACCGCGCGCACGCCGCTCCGTCATCTACCTCAGTCCTCGAAGGTGAACCGGGGGAAGGCCACATCACCGGCGTAGCGGGCCGAATCGCCGAGCGCGTCCTCGATACGCAACAGCTGGTTGTACTTGGCCACCCGCTCGCTGCGCGCCGGGGCACCGGTCTTGATCTGTCCGCTACCGACAGCGACGGCCAGATCGGCGATGGTGGTGTCCTCGGTTTCACCCGACCGGTGCGACATCATCGTCTTGTAGCCGTTGCGATGCGCCAGTTCGACCGCGTCCAGGGTCTCGGTGAGGGTGCCGATCTGGTTGACCTTCACCAGCAGCGCGTTGGCCGCACCCTTGGCGATGCCGTCCTCGAGGCGTTCGGGGTTGGTGACGAACAGGTCGTCGCCGACCAGCTGCACCTTGTCACCGATCTCGTCGGTCAGCGCGACCCAGCCGTCCCAGTCGTCCTCCGACAGCGGATCTTCGATGGACACCAGCGGGTAAGCCGCCCGCAGTTCGGTGTAGAACTTGGCCATCTCGGCGGCCGAGCGGGCGGAACCCTCGAACTGATAGGCGCCGTCCTTGTAGAACTCGGTCGCCGCGACGTCCAGGGCGAGGGCCACATCCCGGCCCAGCTTCAGGCCGGTCTTGCCGATCGCAACGCTGATCAGGTCCAGTGCTTCCTTGGTCCCGGCGACATCGGGCGCGAACCCGCCCTCATCACCCAGCCCGGTGGCCAGGCCCTTCTCCTTCAGGACCGCCTTGAGCGCGTGGTAGACCTCCGTACCCCAGCGCAGCGATTCCTTGAAGGTAGGCGCGCCGATCGGCGCCACCATGAACTCCTGTACATCCACACCGGTGTCGGCGTGCGCGCCGCCGTTGAGGATGTTCATCATCGGCACCGGGAGGACATGGGCGTTGGGGCCGCCGAGGTAGCGGAACAGCTCCAGACCCGAGGACTCCGCGGCCGCTCGCGCCACCGCGAGGGATACCCCCAGCAGCGCGTTGGCGCCGAGCCGCGATTTGTCCGGCGTACCGTCCAGATCGAGCAGCGCCTGATCGACAGTGCGCTGTTCCACCGCGTCCAGACCGATCACGGCCGGCGCGATCTCGTCGAGCACTCCCTCGACGGCTTTCTGCACACCCTTGCCGTTGTAGCGCTCTCCGCCGTCGCGGAGTTCCACGGCCTCGTGCTCGCCGGTGGACGCACCGGAGGGCACCGCGGCGCGGGTCAGGGTGCCGTCGTCGAGGGCGATCTCGACCTCGACGGTGGGGTTACCGCGCGAATCCAGGATCTCGCGAGCTCCGACCTGTTCGATGATGGCCACGAAAACAACACTCCTTCGGCTGCTGGCACGGTAGCTATCGGGGACGAGCCGTGCGGTTGCGAGCCTAATAGGCCCGGTTGCGGCCAGTCCATCCGCCGCCCCGCAGCGCGCACCGCGGTTCCGGCGCCACCTCAGACCCGGCGCCCGACACTGTAGGCCGCGGCACGGTCCCGGACGGCCTGCCGATAGCTCTCCGACCGGTTGTAGGTGAACAATGCCCTGCTCCATCCTTCGGCGGTGCGCAGCGTCCCACCGCTCACGCACAGATACCGCGCCGCGGTGAGCGCCGCGTCGTCGATACTGTGCGGATCGGCGACCCCGTCGCCGTTGGCGTCGACTCCCCATTTACGCCAGGTCTCCGGAATGAACTGCATCGGGCCCACCGCCCGATCGAAGACGCGGTCACCGTCGAGCCGGCCGTCGTCGGTATCCCTTATCTCCGCGACCCCCGGCGCCCCGTCCAGCGGAATCCCGATGATCGACGGCTCGACCTGCCCGTCGTCACGAACCCGCGCACCGCGGTGCCGGCCGTGGTCGCTCTCCACGCTCCCGATCCCCGCCAGGGTGGTCCAGCCGATACCGCAATCCGGCCGGGCCCGCTCCATCACCGCCGCCGCGTACCCGTACGCCTCGAGCGCGGTCACCGGTATCTCGAGGGCTCCGGCATGCTCGGTGGCCCATGCGTTCAACTGAGCGGCGGTTCGCCCGGGAGCGTCGATATCGATAGCCGGAACGGGTACGCCGGGTCCGGGCGGGATCCCGTCGGGTACAGGCACCAGATTCTCGCCACCCCCACACCCGGTGAGCAGTAACGCGACGATCGAAGCGGCCAGGAGACCGAACCTGCGGGGACGCACATCTTCCATCATCCAGACCGACAGGTCCACAACCCTTCACAGGAACGCAGATCACAGTGCCGGTATCTGCCCCGGGCCCTTCTTCGACCGGGGACGGGAGTGCCGGAGGAAGCCGCGCGGAATCGACCGATTCGTTTCGGGTGAGATTCCGATGCGATACCGGGTTCTCCCACACTGCGATCCGGGGTCCTTTCCGGATTTCTCGATATACCCGGATTCCGGGCCCGAGAATTTCATCGGAAGGCTGCGAAACAATATCTACGACCGGACTCCCCGACCGGGGAGAAAAGAAAACGATTGTGCCTCGAGAACTGTTCTCGGGGCACAATCGTTGCTTCGCGCTGCACCGGACCGGTCGATCGAATCAGGCCCAGCGCGCCGCATTCTGCTTATCGGTGGTCGACATATCGATGGCACCGTCCTCGACGATCTTGGCGAGACGCTCCATGATGTCGAGCAGGCTGTTGTGGGCCTCGTCCCAGCGGCCCTGCTTGAGGCGGTAGGCCTCCTGCGCACCGGATTCCCATTCCGCGGCCAGCGCGTTGACGTAGCCCTGGAGCTCGTCGTGGGTTTCCGTCAACCGGCCCTTCGACGAACGAAGGTCTCCGGTCATCGCCATCAGCTGGCCTTCGGAATACTTCATCTGCGACATAGCAATAACTCCTAGAACTCTCGTGAACCGGTGACGTTCAGATCTTCAGGCTGGAGCCGAGTTCGGCCGATGCACCGAGCGAATGCAGACGATCCTGGTTGGCCTGCTCGGTTGCGGTGTACCCCTTACCGTTTTCACGAATGAGGGTGCCGATTTCCGCCAGGACATCGTGCAGCTTGCGGGACTGCTGATCGTAGTCGTCCATGACCTTGCGGAAGGTTCCGGCGGCGGCGCCCTCCCAGTTCCCCGCGGAACCGGCAACAATGTTGCGCACGTTGCCCAGTTCGGTCTGCAGCTGCGAATTCACGTTCTCGACGTGCTTGGCAGCTGTCTCCATTGCCGCTACGTCGGTAGTGACGTTGGGGTTCGCCACGATATCTCCTTAATCGAGTTCGGATCCGGACCCCCTGCGTCCGCAAACGGTCCGAACTTGCCTTCATGATGATTGGACGCGATCCCCGCCCAATCGGTTCCATAAGATTTCGGGAAACGTCCCGACCGGAGTCATGGAGTGACATCCAGCGAGTTCGCGAGTTCTTCACAGATAGGTGTGATCGAGTCCTGCCCCCCTGTCCGATACTGGCACCCGATACTGATCTGGATGCTGTGCTCGACGATAACATGCCAGTCAACGGTCGATCCGTCCTCTGGATGCTCGGAATATGCCAGGCCGGGACGGCCGGCGAAGACCACATCACGACGGATGGCGGAGACCGATCCGGCTGGGCGGCGGGCGATCTGAGCTTCCAGTGTGGCGGCGATCTGTTCGTGATCCGCACCGGATGCCACCGGCTGCTGCGCCACCGTGATCCGGGCACGCGGGCCGGTATCCGGGACCAGTTCGAGGCGCTGGTCCGTCGCGGCGACCGGACCGGCGGGATGCCAGCCGCCGGGCACCGTGAGGCGCAGAGCGCCGAAGGTCACCGGGCCCGAACCGGACTCGGCGGTCGGCGTGACGCGGACGGCCGGGCCGGAAGTGGTACTCGGCACGGCGGCCACGGCATCGGAGTCACCGCCCGATATCCGAGCGATACCCACGCCCGCCGCGACCACGACGGCCACCGCGAACACGGCGACGGCGCCCAGGTAGAGCGGAGTCCGGGAGCGCGGCGGCCGGGTGGCGGCCGCGCGTTCCCGCAGGGGTTGCAGCCATTCGGCTTCGGCAGCGGCCGGCGGCAGAGCGGTGCGATGATCGTCCGGCTCGCTCGGGTGCACTCGCACCAGATCCGTACCTGCCACCACCAGGAGTTCGACCCCGCCGCAGCGGTCCGCGACCGCTGCGGCGATACGTTCGAGGAAACCGGCGTCGGTACGTCCCACCACGACAACAGAACTCACCCGGCAGCCGTGTAGCAGCCGTTCGAGAACAGCATCGAAACGCGCGACACCGTCCTCCTCGGAGGTGATCTCGGCGGCGGCCAGTGCCGGCTCGTGTTCGCAGTATTCGAGCCGCGGGCCGTGCTCGCCGGGAACCACAGTGGAGGCGGTGGTGGCCAGCGGCCCGAATTCCAGCACAACCGTTCGCGCGTCCCGGATCCGCTGTCCGGCGGCGACCGCCCGGACAGCGATCGTCTCCAGCGTCACGTGACCGCTGAACCGGCGGGCCGCGGACTCCAGTACCGCCAGCCGATGCGGATCCCATTCGGTCGGATGGACCACGGTGAGCCGTGCACACGGTGCGGATATCCGAAGCTGCGCCAGCGTATGGCCGAAGACTGCGGTCAACGCCTCGTCGGGCGTCGGCATCCCCGGGTCGTAGGCGATGCGGTCGGCTGCGATCAGTTGTACCGGCGATACCGCGATCGACGGCGGCGCCATCGGCTCCCCGACCACCAGGCTGCGGCCGTCGCCGCTGGGCACGATCGATGGTGTCAGGTCGGCGTGGGTGTTCGCGCTCCACGCCCACAATCGGGTCTCGGTCAGCGCGATCTCGACGACCGGCATTATTGGGTCGGCATCCACGAGGTCTGGACGAGTTCGTTACCCGAACGGCCGACCAGCGTGCCGCGGCCCGGTGGCATGGCGCTGGGCCGGACATTGCCGAGCAGACCGCCCTCCTCGCGGCTGCCGCTCATGATCAGACCCGGCGTGGCCAGGTCACGCAGCCGGGAGATCACCGGTTCGTACAGGGCGCGCCCGGCACCGCCGGACCGCCGCGAGATGATCAGATGCAGGCCGATGTCCTTGGCGTGGGCCAGATAGTCGACGATCTGCGCCAACGGGTTACCACTGGATCCGCTGGACACCAGGTCGTAGTCGTCGACGATCACGAAGAGATCCGGGCCCGACCACCAGGAGCGGTCGCGCAGTTCCTGCGGCGTGACATTCGGGCCGGGCATCCGGGTACGCAGCAGTGCCGCGAGATCACGCATATTCGTGGTCAGCCCCTCGGCACCGGTCGCGTAGGCGGCCAGGCGGTCCTGATCGAAGTATCCGAGCATGGTGCGCCGGAAGTCGACCAGGATGAGCGCCGCGCGGTCCCGCGCATTGGATTCGACGATTCCGCTGACGATATTGCGCAGCAGGGTGGATTTACCGCATTCGGTATCACCGAAGATCAGGAAGTGCGGGTTGTCGTCGAAGTTGAGGAACACCGGCGACAGTTCGGATTCGTTGATACCGATCGGGATCGCGACATTGCGCCGATCGGCCGGCCCCTGCCAGGGACCGATCGCGCGGACGAACTGTTCGCGGTCGAGTTGTTCGGGCAGCATGCGGACCTGTGGAGCGGGGCGGCCCGGGGTGGCCTGCTGGAGTCGCGCGACCGCGTCGGCGACGCCGCGGCTGATGTCCTCGGGATCGGAGGATCCGTCCACCCGCGGCAGCGCCGTGAGCATATGCAGGCTTTCCGGAGTCATACCGCGGCCCGGGCGGCCCTGGGGGACCAGGGCCGCGACCTTACGGCCGAACTCGGAATCGGCGGGATCACCGAGGCGCAGTTCGAGGCGCGTCCCGATCTGGTCCTTGAGCTGTGGCCGGGCTTCCATCCAGCGCGACAGGGCGATCACGACGTGCACGCCGTAGGACAGACCCTGTACCGCGAGGTTCATGATGGCCTGTTCCAGCGGTTCGAAATCCTGGCGGATCGAACCGAATCCGTCGATCACCAGGAAGACGTCACCGAAGGGGTCCTCGTGGGCGCCGGTGGCGGCCTGACTCCCGGCCGGATCACCGGCACGCAGCCGCCGGAACTCCGACATCGACTCGATACCGAGCTGACGAAAACGCAGTTCCCGAGTACGCACGATCGTGGTCATCTCGGCGACGGTGCGCCGCACCTGGTCGTGATCCAACCGGCCGGCCACCGAACCGACGTGCGGCAACCCTTCGAGGCTCGCGAGGGTGCCGCCGCCGAAGTCCAGGCAGTAGAACTGCACCTGCTCGGCGGTGTGGGTCAGCGACATCGCCATGATCAGCGTGCGCAGCATGGTCGATTTACCCGACTGCGGACCACCGACCACCGCCACATTGCCGCGGGCGCCGGACAGATCGACCACGAGTGGGTCACGCCGCTGGTCGTAGGGCCGGTCGACGAGACCGATCGGGGCGCGCAGACCGGCCTGTGCGTTGTACTCGCCGGTGAGAATCGAACGTGGCACCAACTCGTCCAGAGACGGCGCAGAATCCAGTGGCGGCAGCCAGATCTCGTGCGCGGGCCGGCCGTGGCCGCGGATCCGGGCCACCAGCATGCCGATATTGGAGAGCTGTTCGCCGTCGACCACCAGTGGTTCCGGATCGTCGAGGGGTTCGGGAGCGAGTGGAACCCGGTCCACCGCCCGGAATTCGACGTGTTTGGCGAGGAACGGGCGCGCGGTGATATCGATTTCACCGGCCCGGGTGGCGACCGCGATATCGCGCTGCGGTCCACCACCCACATAGGTACCGGACACGTAGGAGGCCTGGAACCGCTGGATCTCGCCCGAATCCGATTTCAGATACCCGCCGCCGGGGTTGTTGGGCAGGTTGTAGGCATCCGGCACGCCGAGGACCTGCCGGGACTCGTTGGCGGAGAACGTCTTCAGGCCGATCCGGTAGGACAGATGCGATTCCAGGCCCTTGAGTTTGCCCTCTTCCAGACGCTGCGAGGCGAGCAGCAGATGGACGTGCAACGATCGGCCCAGCCGGCCGATCATCACGAACAGTTCCGCGAAATCGGGGTGCTGGGTGAGAAGTTCGGAGAATTCGTCCAGTACCACGAACAGCGCGGGCAGCGGATCGAGGTCGGCACCGGCGGCCCGCGCCTTCTCGTATTCGGAGACGTTCGCGAAGTTACCGGCCTGGCGCAGGACTTCCTGACGGCGGTTCATCTCACCGGCCAGCGCGTCGCGCATACGGTCGACCAGATCGGCTTCCTCTTCCAGGTTGGTGATGACGGCCGCGACATGCGGTACGCCGTCGAGACCGAGGAAGGTGGCACCACCTTTGAAGTCCACCAGGACCAGGTTCAGCTGATCCGGTGAATGCGTCGCGAGCAGACTCAGTACCAGCGTGCGCAGGAATTCGGATTTACCGGATCCGGTGGCACCGATACACAGACCGTGCGGGCCCATCCCGGATTCGGCGGCCTCTTTGATATCGAGAACCACGGGCAGGCCGTCGGCCCCCACACCGAAGGGCACTCGCAGCCGTTCCCGGCCGTAGCGGGGCCGCCACGCGCTCTCCGGATTGAAGGAGCCGATATCGCCCAAGCCCATCAGCTGGGCCCAGGTGTTGATGGTCTCTCCCTCGGTGACCTCGACATCGCTGCTGCGCTGGGTCGCCGCGCGGTACGGTGCCAGGCGGCGGGCCACCTGCTGTGCCTGTTCCCGACTGATCCGGTCGATGACCGCGAACCGTTCCTGGTTTCCGGTGGCACCGCGTCCCAGGCATTCACCGTTGCGGATGGTGAGGCCGATACCGCGCGATACCGCCAGCCGCGGTGCGTACCCGCAGAGGTCGATCACGGTGACGCCCTCGTATCCGGATTCGCGCAACTGATCGTCCTCGGCCTCCAGCAGGCCGCCGTCCACCACGATCACCACATGCACCATCGCGGAATTGGTGGGCTGGTTACGGGAATAGCGGACCCGGTTCCCGAGGATCGGGGCGAGCCCGGCCATCGCCTCACGGATCGAGCCGAAGAACATGCGCTGGGTGCCGACACCGTCCTGGGAGTCGGGGTGCTGGGTATGCGGCAGCCATTTGGTCCATTCCCATTCCGCGCTGGTGTCGGGACCACACACGATCGCGGTGAGTACCTGGTCCGGGCCGTGGAACATGGCCAGCTGGACGAGCATCGCGCGCACCATGTCCCGGGCCTGGGCCCGGTCGCCGTCGAGGGCGATGGTGGCGAACCCCTTCACGGCGATGGCGGTGGGCAGATCCGGGACGGTCGAATGCGCGCGGACGAAGCGGCGCAGCGATACCGCGGCGATCGGTTCGAGTTCCTCCACCGGACCGGTTTCCGGCGCGACCAGGCGGGTGGCCAGACGCTGGCCGCCGATCCCGATCCGGACATGGCAGAAGTCCTTGTCACTGGGCCGGCGCTCCCACATCCGGGAGGTGCCGGCGAGCATCCAGACCAGTCCGGGCTCCGGATGACTCCATTCGACCGCGGCCCGCTGCTCGGCCGCCGTGATACCGACATCCTTGCGAACCTGATCGAGATAGCGCAGATAGTCTTTGCGGTCCTCGTTGGCCTCGGCGGCCTTGGCGCCCTTACCGTTACCCTGACCGGCGAACATGCCGACCATCGAGACCATCATCATCATCGGGAACATCAGCGACATCGGGTTCGACGCGATACCGCTGCCCTGGGTGAACATCAGCGCCATCATCCCGACCATGCCGAGGATCATCACGACCGGCATGAGCTTGCCCAGCAGATTTCCCGGGGTCACCCGGGGGATCTCGGGCGGTGGTTGCAGGGTGACCTCGCCGCCCGGAGTTCGCGGGACCTCCCGGCGCGCACGCCGCTGAAAACGGACAGTCGTCATCGAACGAGATCCCCCTTGTGGCCATGCGATATTCGGGCTCAGTGTAGAGGCAAGCCCGAACATGTCGTACAGTTCGACCTGCATTCTGCTGGCCGGGACGAGGGCACGCAACCCGCGATCTCCTGGGAGAATGCGGAAAAAGAGCAGGGTAGCGAATCAACTGGGGGAAGCGTGACGCATGCGCGACTGGACCATATGGAGGAAGATTCCTCGCGGGGTGTAGTCCGTGCACCGGATCTGACCAGGGTCACCATTCTGGCCAAACACACTCAGGTCGATATGGCCATTCCGGTCGATGTCCCGGTCGCGCTGGTCATCCCGAGTGTCGTCGATATGATCGCCGCGCACAGCAGAACCAACGACTTCGACAACCAGGGCGAACGGTACGAGCCCGCGGACTGGGTCCTGGCCCGCATCGGCCAGCCGCCGCTGTCCAATTCGCTCAGTCTGGGTGAGCAGGGCATCCGCGACGGCGAACTGCTGATGCTGGAGAACTCGGCGCATACCGCGCCGACTCCGCTCTTCGACGACATCATGTACAACGTCGCCGTCGCCGACTCCGAGCATTTCCGCGGCTGGAACCCGAACACCGCGCGGATCACCGGCTCGGTGCTCGCGGTACTCACCATGCTGGCCGGCTGCACCGCGCTGCTGGCGTCCCCGGATGCCCTGCCCGGATGGATCACCGGCGCGATCGCACTCGGTGTCACGGTGCTGCTCGTGGTCGCGGCGATGGTCTTCAGCCGGGTGTACGGAGATCCGAAGACGTCGCTGGTACTCGGCGGCTGCGCGCTGCCACCGGCTTTCGCCGGCGGCATGCTGATCGTGCCGGACCATTACGACTGGGCCCATATGCTGCTCGGTTCCACCCTGCTCGGAGCCACGGCGATCCTGGCCTGGCGGGTCACCGGAGTGGGGCTGGGACTGTTCATCGGCGCCGGGACGGTCGCCCTGTTCGCGGTCCCGTCGGCACTGGTCGGGCTGCTCACCGCACAACCGATGAAGGCGGTCGGCGCGGTGGTGGCTGCGGTCGGGCTCGGCGCCCTGTCGCTGGCCCCGCGGATCTCCATGACGCTGGCGAAACTGCCGCTGCCGCCGGTCCCCTCACCCGGAACACCTATCGACCCGACCGAGGACGATCCCGACGATCACCGCGCATTGCCGACCCTGGACGCGTTGCACGCGAAATCGGCCCGGGCACGGACCTATCTGAGCGGCCTGGTCTCGGCGACCACGCTGGTCACCGCGGCCGGCGCACTCGTCGCGACCGATCCGGCCGGGGGCGGGTTCTTCTGGCCGGGTATCGCGCTCGCGCTGGTGTGCGCCGCGGCCCTGATGTTTCGCAGCCGCACCTACGCCGGGGCCGAACAGGCGGTGATCCTCATCGCGGGCGGCGCGGCGATCCTGCTGGCGATGCTGGTGGGAACGGCGTTCGTGACCGATCTCCCGCTGGCTGCTTTCGGTGCCGCGCTGGTCATGCTGATCGCGGCACTGATTCTCGGCATCATCGTCCCCAACCAGACAGCCACCCCGCCGATGCGGCGGGCCGCCGAATTGATCGAATACGGTTTCGTGGCCGCCGTGCTGCCGCTCGTGTTCTGGGTGGCCGACCTCTACTCCCTCGTCCGCGGGCTGTGAACCGGGGGGTCCGCGCCGCGGCGGTGGCCGCGGTGCTCGGTATGAGCGCATCGCTGGGGCTCGGGAATCCGGTGGCCTACGCCGACCGACCCGCACCGGTGGACCCCGGTCAACTTCCGGCCGGTGACCCGGCGAAACCCGCCCAGGCGACCGAACGCAAGGCGAACGCACCCTGTAACAGCACCGTCGCCGGCGGGGACGGCCCGACCGTGCCACCCGCGCAGGCCGCGCTGGACCTACCACGGGCCTGGCAGTTCTCCGAGGGGGCCGGCCAGGTGGTCGCGGTGATCGATACCGGTGTCGCCCGCCACCCACGGCTGACCGGCCTGCGGGCCGGGGGCGATTTCGTGGCCAACAGCGGTGACGGCACCGAGGACTGCGATGCGCACGGCACCGTCGTGGCCGGCATCATCGGTGCGAGCCGGCTCCCGAACGAGGGGTTCTCCGGTGTCGCGCCCGCGGCGACGATCCTGTCGATCCGCCAGACCAGCGACAAGTATGTGAAGGCGGGCAGCAACAGCACCAAATCCCCGGAGGACCTCTCCAGGGAGGGGTACGGCAATGTCGCCACCATGGCGCAGGCCATCCGGCGCGCCGCCGATATGGGTGCGACCGTCATCAATATCTCCGAGGTGGCCTGCAGTTCCAGTCCGATCTCCGACGGATCGCTGGGCGCCGCGCTCGACTACGCGGTGCACCAGAAGAACGCGGTGGTGGTCACCTCGGCGGGCAACACCGATAACGACAGTTGCAAAGGCAACACCGGAATCCAGGATCCGTTGCACCCCGCGGCGGACCCCTGGAGCAATACGACCGTCAATGTCACTCCCGCCCGATACGACGACCTCGTTCTGTCGGTGGGCTCCATCGACGCCAACGGCGCGCCCTCGGCGTTCACGGTGCCCGGTCCCTGGCTGAGCGTCGCTGCGCCCGGGGAGAACATCGTGTCGCTGGATGTGCACAGCGGTGGCGTGATCAACGGGACCGTCAACGCCCAGAACGCCCAGCAGACCATCAACGGCACCAGTTTCGCGGCACCGTATGTGTCCGGCCTGGTCGCCCTGGTCCGGTCCCGCTTCCCCGAACTCTCCGCGGTCGAGGTGATGAAGCGGATCCAAGCGACCGCGCACGCACCGGCCGAAGGCTGGAATCCGTACGTGGGATACGGCGCGATCGACCCCATCGCGGCACTGACCGACGAGGTACCCGACGAACTGCGGCCCAAACAGCCGAATCCTGCGGTGAACAAACAACTCGCGGTCCCACCGCCACCCACGCCGCCGGATCACACCGCCCGCGATGTCGCCCTCATCGGCAGCGGAATCATCGGTGGCAGTCTGATTCTCGGCTATCTCGCCTCGTTCCCCACCCGCCGGCGCTTCGGCGTCAGCGAGGACGACGCCTGATCGGTCGGCCCGCCCACCGGTGGTGAGCCTCGATCCGGGAAGACCGTCGACTGTGTGCCAGGATCGCTTGGCTGCCACAGCGGGTAGCCGCGGCATCGGTCGACTGGCTGCGGGGCAGCAGACGTCGATCGGAAAGCCTGCCTTGGGCTGGCCGGATGGCCTCGTACCGCGGGTCTTCAGCAGCAGCGATGCCCCCGGCACGATCGACTTCGACGGGGAACATCGGAGTTTCCGCGGACCACTGGACGGCGGCACCCCCGGGCGCTATATCGAGGTACAGGTCTGGAGCCGTGACGAGCCGGTCCTGGAAGAAGCGCGCCGGCGTTTCGAATCAGGCCTGCCCGAAGACCGCACCCTCGTAGTGGAATACAGGTCGCCGGACCGGCCGGACGGGCCCGCGGCCCCCCGCGATCGACCCGATTAGAACCGGAGACCGGGCCGGCGCCCGTGCCCGGCTACTTCGAGCTGACCGGTTGCGCGGCCGGCGACGGATCCGGTGCCACCCCGTCGTGCGCGACCAGAGCTTCTTCGCGGCCCAGGCTCGGGCCGGATGCCAGCAGGCCGACGATCGGCCAGGGTGCGGGTTCGGCCTTCTCCGGCATACCCAGTGCCTTTGCCGCGTCGGCGTTCTTGATCCCGAAGCGCACACCGGTATCGGCGATGTAGAAGATGCTGTCCTTACGCCGGCTGTCCGGTTCGATGCCGGTGCTCTGTACATAGGCTCCGGTGCCGGGCGTCAGATAGGCGGAATCGACATTCTGCCCGGAACCGTCCGCCTGCGCGAGCGGTACCAGTTTCGCCGTGTCGGGCAACGGCAGGCTCACGCCGGTGACGATCGCGAGTTCGGCACGGGTACCGGTGTTCTCGCCCGCCTCCGGAATGGGTTTCCACGACAGGCAGCTGATCGGATGGTCCTTGGCTTCCAGAACAGTCGGAGCGGTCTGCGGGTAGTCACCGACCCGCAGCGCCGCGGACACCGGGGCGTCGGTGCGTTCCCGCTGGTCGATGCTGTCGTCGCCCGAGGTCTGCGGGTTGGAGTTGCGGATGATCTCTCCGGTCAGCGCCGAGATGGGTTGCAGACCGTCGGCGAGCACCACGTGGTACTCGGTACCGGAGGTGCCGACCTGCACGACATCGCCGATGCGGTGACCCCCGACCTGATAACCGGCCGGCGGGCTACCGGCGTCGGTGATCGCGGGCCGGACGATGGGCTGCACTTCGGGAATCGCGTTGATGAGCCCTTCGCTCACGGGCCGCGGAGTGGCGCCGGTGATCTTCAGCGCGTCGGTGACGGCGCGGTCGGTCATATCGACGCGTGCGCGTTTCCGGTCGTAGATCAGATAGGTATGGTTTTCGCCCTGTACCAGCAGGGCCTTGCCCGGGTCCAGGATCGAGGCCTTCGCGCCGAGCTCGAGACCACCCGCGAGTACCGAGGTGGTGCGGTCTGCGCTTCCGTCGGTTTTCATCTCGTCGCAGACGGTCCACTGCCGGCCGTTACCCGCCGCGTCGTAGTGGATTGCGCTGGGCGCGCCCGGGATACCGATCAGCGGACCGCGCGCCTTCTTACCGACCTCGGCCTCTTTCACGATCGCCGCATCCGGGGCCTCACCGGCCGCCAGCCGCGCCGACGCCAGATTCAGTGCCGGGTGCACCACATCGTTGAGTACGACGTAGACCGCGCCGGATTCCTTGCCGATGAGAATCGTGTTCTGGCCGATCTTGTCCTGTGGCCGGAGCAGGGCCAGTACACCGCAACCGGCCAGCACCAGGACGGCCAGGACCAGGCCCACGACGTAGGAGCGCAGCTGAGAACGCATGGGATCGTGGAGCATCCGCACATCCCGCCGCACCAGCGCATGCTCCATGCGGCGGACCAGAAAGTTGTAACCGCTGATCTGCCACCTGGTAGTGGGCTTTGAAGGCATCGTCTCCCCCGAACTGTGCTCGTGCTCGCCGAACACAGTACAGTTCCCGGGGACGTAGTTCAGCTCGGCCGCCGGATAATCGGCCGACACCGGGTACCTGGGGGGACTCTCATGGCCGTTCCAGCCGCAGTGGGGCGCAGGCGCAGTCTGGCTTTCGGGCGTATCTCCATGCGCAACCTGCTCATCGCGCAGGTATTCGCACTCGTCGCGGGGACGGCCGTGCTCTTCGCCACCGCGAACGTGTGGATCGCGGTGGGGGTCGCGGTCGTGGTCGGCTGCGTGCCGCTCGTGCCGGTCGGCCGGCGCGTCCTGCTGGATTGGGCCGGGACCTGGTGGGATTACCGGTCCCACCGCGAGTACCGGATCGGGGACAGCAACGATTTCCGCGGCCCCGACGATCGGTCCATCGGCCTCTATTGGGACGAGAGCCGAGTGGTCGCGGTGGTCGAGGTGCTGCCACCCCGCGGCGGGCTCACCCGGATCGACCGCAGCGCGGTGCACGCTTCCCATCTGCTGCCGATGGCCGAACTCGCTACCTGCCTCGCACAGCACGACATCCTGCTCAGCGGTATCGACATCATCAGCCACGGCCATCGCAGCCGTTCGGGCACACCGGCCGGAGCCATCTACGAAACCCTACTGGGGCCGCTGCCGGCCACCGCGTATCGCACGGTCTGGCTGGCGATCGGATTTGATATGGTCGACTGCCCCGGTGCCGCGAACCGGCGCGGCGGTGGAGACGAGGGGGCCGCGCGTTCGGTGACCATCGCGACCCAGCGGATAGTACGGACGTTGGAGGACGCGGGCTGCGGATCGCGTGTCCTGACCGCTTCGGAGATCCGGGCGGCGGTCCGGCAGGTCCTGCACGGCGCCGACGCGCGCGAGCTGACCCATCGCTGGCGGTACGCCGAACTCGGCAACAGCGTCAACATCGGATCCGCGATCGACCCGAAACAGCTGGGGTCGGAGATCCTTTCGCAGGTGTGGGTGGCCGAATCCCGCGGTACCACGGTCGCGGTGCGGCTGCGCCCGGGTAGTACCGCCGATACCGTCCACATCGGCGCGGCGTGGCGCTCGACTCTGCGGGAGATGCCGGAGAAGACCGCGTCCAAGGGCATGGTGTCGATGAACGGCCGTCACCGCCGCGCCCTGCTCGCACATCTGCCGATCGGTATTCCCGATGTCGAGGATGTCGTGCCCACCATCGAGTATCCGATCGAGGTGCTCGACGGGCTGGCGCTGCCGTCGTCGGGATGCGGCCAGTTGATCGGCTCCGACGACGAGGGCAACGGTGTCGCACTGCGACTCGTGGGCGCCAGTATCTCGTCGGTGTATGTGGCCGGCGAACTGTATCTCGCCCAGCAGTTGGTGTTCCGGGCGCTGGCCGTGGGCGAGCGGATCCTGGTCCGCACCGACCGTCCGCAGGCCTGGTACCAGCTGATCGAGACGATCGGAAATCCGGAACGGCTGATGCTGGCCGTGGAGATGCACCAGTCGGACGCCATGTTCACCGCCACCGTGGTCGACGGTGTACTCGCGCCGGCGCCGCACGCCGGTATCACCACCATCTACGTCACCGGTGACCCCATGGGCTGGCCGGCCACCAAACCGGACCTGTCGATACAGCAGCCGGGGGCGATCGGTAACCGGGTGATCATCCGCACCGCGACCACCCAGATCCCCCTCAACCTGGTCTCGATCCCCCGGGAACACACCTACATCGGCGAACCCCGCACCCGCCGGCCGGCGCCCCAGAGCCGCCCGGCCCCGCCCCGCCAACCCCAGACCCACTGACACGGTCCGTCACCGGCCCCGCGAGTTCGAAATCCGCCAGGTGGACACGGCCACTGTCCCGACCTCATCCCGGCGGACACCGACGCGGTAGTCCCCGGCCTCACCGGGCCGTCCCCTTTCAGAAACTGTCACGCCCCTCGGTGCCGAGATGCTTACGACGGGTCCGGACACCAGCGCTGCGGGGCCACACCCATCCTCACTCTCTTACGAGGCCCACAAAGGTCGAGGCCCGTCCCGCCGTTGCGCCCTCGAAAGCGCATGAGCCGCAGGCTCGAGTCTCGAGGGCG
>NZ_JBSFDZ010000031.1:0-64138 GCF_053594175.1 Nocardia sp. NPDC001965 | reverse complement strand
GGCGGGGCGGGCGGGGCCCTATTAACCCCGGTTCTTCACTCCGCCGCTCAGTCGCTGCGCTCCTTCGCTCTGTCGCTCCAGAACCGGGGCGGGCCTCGCCTTTGTGGTGGGCTCTGTTTTCAGTGGGGTGGTCGAGGTCTTCGTGATCTTGGTTCTTCACCTCTGCGGTCGGTTGTTGTGTTTCTTCGCTTTGTCGCTCCAGAACCGGGGCGGGCCTCGCCTTTGTGGTGGGCTCTGCTTTCAGTGGGGTGGTCGAGGTCTTCGTGATCTTGGTTCTTCACCTCTGCGGTCGGTTGTTGTGTTCCTTCGCTTTGTCGCTCCAAGACCGTGGTGGGTTCGTTGGGAGTGGGCGGGAGGTGAAGGGGCGGTTCGGCGGTGTGGGGAGGCTCACACGGGTCGGTGTCCGGTGGCCGTCGATCTTCGACTGGGCGTCCTGCGGGCTCGGTCGGTGTCTGCCATGGGTTGCGGCTCCGGGCCTCGACCACACCCGCAAGTGCAGCTCCGGCCTTCCCCGGGCCGGTCCCGTTCCTGTGGCAGAGTGGGCAGTAACGCATCCTTATCGGCGGTTTGTATCGGTATTCGTTCAGCGGGGAAGGACAAACATGCTCGGGGTCAGCCGTGACGGCGACGTCGTCACCATCGAACTGCAGCGCGAAGAGCGGCGAAACGCGCTGAACCTGGATCTGGTCACCCGGCTCCGGGAGGCGCTGTCCAATGCCCGCCGCGATTCCCGGGTCGTCGTGATCACCGGGCGCGGCCCGGTCTTCAGCGCCGGCGCGGATCTCGACGGCGTGTACTCGACGGAATTCCTCGACGCCCTGCTGGATATGTTGCACGAGGTCGAGGCGATGCCGGTGCCGGTGATCGCCGCGCTGAACGGCCCCGCGCTCGGGGCGGGAGTGCAGCTTGCGATGGCGGCGGATCTGCGGGTGATGGCGCCGGACTCCTACCTCGCCATACCGGCCGCGAAACTCGGTATCTCCGTGGATCGTTGGACTACACGTCGGCTGGTCTCGCTGATCGGCGGTGGCCCGGCCCGTACCGTGCTGCTCGGTGCCGAGCCCATTTCGGCGTCCGATGCCTACACCTTCGGATTCGCCAACCGGCTCGGCACGTTGGCCGACGCCCAGGGCTGGGCGAAGTCCGTCGCCGAACTGGCGCCGCTGTCGCTGCGCCATCTCAAACTGGAACTCAACGACGACGGCACCCGCGAGCCGGCCAACAACGAACAGCAGGCCGCATTGGAGGCAGCATGGTCCAGCGCGGACGCCGAAGAGGGCAGGCAGGCCCGGCAGGAGAAGCGTCCCGCCAAGTTCGTGGGCAAATGATGCGGCCGCGCACTGCCGTCGCGGCGGCGGCCGGACTGGCCGGGATGACGGTATTCGGCTGGGTGGCGCGGGCCCTGGACGGGCTGCCGGCCGCGCTGGGCGCCTCGGTCTCCGCGATCGCGCCCACCGCCTCCGGCGCCCGCAGCTATCGGGACCGCCAGTTCCACAACACCGAACCCGCGTCACCGATCGTGGTGCGCGAGAACCCGACCGGTCTGCTGTCGATGGTGGCCGGTATGCGGGCCGGACGCCCGAAGGGCGCGGTGCCACTGGCCGAATCCCGGCAGCCAGGGACGGCCGCGGAACTCGCGGTCACCTGGTACGGGCACGCCAGCGCGCTGATCGAGGTGGACGGGTACCGGGTGCTCACCGACCCGGTGTGGAGCGAGCGGGTCTCGCCGTCCCGGCTGGTCGGCCCGTCCCGCATCCACCCCGTCCCGGTGGCGCTGGACGAATTACCCCCGGTGGACGCCGTGGTGATCTCACACGACCACTACGACCATCTCGACGCCGACACCATCGCCACCCTGGTGCATACGCAACAATCCGTTTTCGTGGTGCCGATCGGGGTGGGGGCGCATCTGCGGCACTGGGGGGTGCCGGAGTCGCGGATCGTCGAACTCGATTGGGGCTGCACGTATTCGCTGTCCGCCCCCGATGACGACCGTCCCGAACTCACCGTCGTCTGCGCGGAGGCCCGGCACTTCTCGGGCCGCGGACTCGTCCGCAACACCACGCTCTGGGCAGGTTGGGCGCTCGTCGGCGCGAAGCACCGGGCGTATTTCGGTGGCGACACCGGATTCACCAAAGCGTTCGCGGCGACGGGCGCGCAGTGGGGTCCGTTCGATCTGACCCTGCTGCCGATCGGCGCCTACGACTCGCACTGGGCCGATATCCACATGAACCCGGAGGAGGCGGTGCGCGCACACGCCGACCTGTGCCTGGGTGAACCGGAGCACGGCGTGCTGGTGCCGATCCACTGGGCGACGTTCAACCTCGCACCCCATCCCTGGGCCGAACCCGTCCGCCGTCTGGTCGACTCGGCCGCGGCGGCGGGTACCGAGATCGCGGTACCGGTGCCCGGTGAACGGCTCGATATTCGTGACCTCCCGCCCGGGCGTTCCTGGTGGGAGGATATGGAGTGAACGCTTCCGCACGGTGACAGGGAAGGAATCGGCTATGAGCTTGATGGACAACCTGAAGAACCTGGTCGGCAAGGGCCAGGAAACAGCCGCGAAGAACTCCGACAAGATCAATCAGGCGGTCGACAAGGCCGGGGATTTCCTCGACCAGAAGACCAAGGGCAAGTACTCGGACAAGATCCAGAAGGGTAAGGAGGCCGCCCGCAAGGTGGTCCCGCCGGAGCATCCGGGTGGCCCCGGACCGGCCGGTGGCCCGGGGCCGGATCCGCGTCCGTGATCGGCGGCGCGACACCGGACGGGGTTGTCCGCCCGCGGATGTGATCCGGGGTGGCCCGGAGTTTCGCAGGTGAGCCCGGGCAGCCGGATATCGAAGTCCGGCTGAGCAACCCGGACAAGGTGCTGTATCCGGAGACCGGCACCACCAAGGGCGAGGTGATCGAGTACTACGCCGATATCGCCCCTGCCATGCTGCCGCATCTGGCGGACCGCCCGGTCACCCGGAAACGCTGGCCCGACGGTGTCGCGGCGTCCTCGTTCTTCGAGAAGAACCTCGCCGCCGGGACTCCGTCCTGGGTGCCCCGCCGCAGCCAGCGGCACTCCGACCGCGAGGTGACCTACCCGGTCATCTCCTCGCAGGCGGGACTGGTCTGGCTCGGTCAGCAGGCGGCATTGGAGATCCATGTACCGCAGTGGCGCTTCGACGGTGCCGAGCGCGGCCCGGCCACGCGGCTGGTGTTCGACCTGGATCCCGGCCCGGGCGCCGGACTGGCCGAATGCGCGCGGGTGGCGCTCGGCATCCGGGATATGGTCGGCGAGATCGGGATGCGCGCCTATCCGCTCACCAGCGGCAGCAAGGGTATCCACCTCTACGTTCCGCTGGATCGGGCGCTGAGCCCCGGCGGGGCGTCGACGGTGGCGAAACAGGTGGCGGACAACCTGGAGAAACTGCTGCCCGATCTGGTGACGGCCACCATGGCGAAGAAGGTCCGGACCGGCAAGGTCTTCCTGGACTGGAGCCAGAACAATCCGTCGAAAACCACAATCGCGCCGTACTCGCTGCGTGGCCGCGCCGAACCGAACGTCGCGGCACCGCGCAGCTGGGACGAGATCGAGAACGGCGCCGACCTGCGGCAGCTGCGTTTCGACGAGGTGCTGCGCCGATACCGGTCCGACGGCGACCTGCTCGCGGGTCTGGATCCGCCGCTCGACGACGCACTGACGAAATACCGGTCCATGCGGGATCCGGCGCGGACCCCGGAACCGGTGCCCGCGACCTCGCCGCGGCCCGGGGCCGGCGACCGGTTCGTGGTACACGAGCACCATGCGCGCCGCCTGCACTGGGATGTCCGGCTGGAACGCGAGGGTGTCCTGGTCTCCTGGGCGGTCCCCAAAGGGCCACCGGACAGTCCCAGCCAGAACCGGCTCGCCGTGCACACCGAGGACCATCCGCTGGAATACCTGGATTTCCACGGCACCATACCGGCGGGCGAATACGGCGGCGGCGAGATGTCGATCTGGGACACCGGTACCTACCGGACCGAGAAATGGCGGGACGACGAGGTGATCGTGGTCCTGCGCGGCGACCGCCTCGACGGGCGCTATGCGCTGATCCGCACCGAGGGCGATCAATGGCTCATGCATCTGATGAAGGACCAGCCGGCCCCCGCGGCCGAACTACCGCGCGGCCTGACACCCATGCTGGCCACCAGCGGCGAAGTGACCGGACTCCCGGAATCGGAGTGGGTGTTCGAACGCAAATGGGACGGCTTCCGGCTCATCGTCGAGATCGACTCCGGTGAACTCCGGTTGCGCAGCCGGGCGGGCAACGATGTCACGGCACGCTATCCGCAGCTCGCCGAGCTGGCCGCCGATCTGAAAGGCCATCAGGTCGTGCTGGACGGGGAGATCATCGTGCGCGATCCGGACGGTGCGGTGAACATCGCGCTACTGAAAGCGAATCCGCGCCGCGCGGAATTCGTGGCATTCGACCTGCTCTACCTCGACGGCACCTCGCTCCTGCGGAAGCGCTACCGCGACCGCCGCCGGGTGCTCGAGGCGCTCGCCGCCACCGCACCCGCGCTGCGCGTACCACCACCTTACGAAGGCAGCGGAGCGGACGCGGTGCGGCGCAGCGAACAGGACGGGGTGGAAGGGGTCGTCGCCAAACGACTGGATTCGGTGTACCTGCCCGGAACCCGCGGGCACGCCTGGGTGAAACAGCGAAACTGGCGGACCCAGCGAGTGGTGGTGGGTGGTATGCGGCGCAGCCGCGCGCGCCCGTTCGCCTCACTGCTGGTGGGGATTGCGGCCGAAGACGGTCTCGTGTACGCGGGTCGGGTCGGTACGGGCTTCGGTGATGCGGGTATGCGTGAACTCGCCGCGCGGTTGCACCGGCTGGAACGCAAGACCAGCCCGTTCGCCGGCGATCTGTCCGCCGCGGAACGCCGCGATGCGATCTGGGTGACGCCGAAGGTGGAAGGCACTGTGCGGTACATGGATTGGACCGAGACCGGCCGGCTCTGGCATCCGGCATGGCTGGGCGAACTGTGAGCGCCGTCGCTGTCGAGGATGTGGCCCGTGGCCCGAATCCGCTGGGTACTGTGATGTTCGAGCGAGTTCGAACAAGGAGCAGAGATGGATTTCAAGGGCCTGGCGAACAAGGCACTGGGTTTGGCGCGCAAGAACGCGGACAAGGTGGATCCGCTGATCGAGAAGGTCGGCGACGCGGTCGACAAGAAGACCGGCGGCAAATACGCCGGACAGGTGGACAAGGCACAGGAAGCCGCCCGCAAGGCTGTGCGCGACCAGAAGAAGTAGCTGTGTTCATCGGCGGCGCCTGCGGCGCCGCGGGGTCGAGGCCCCCGAGGTCCCGCCGTTCAGCCCTCGAGACTCGCGCTTCGCGCATGCGCTTTCGAGGGCTGAACGGCGGGACGGGCCTCGACCTTTGTGGGCCTCGTATGACTCGGCACGAGGGCAGGGTTGCGTACGCGGGTCACCGGGACGGATGTGCGTGTAGGGATGTCCTATACCTTCACAACAGTATTTCCATTGTCAAAGCGCCCGCGCATACCGCTACGACCACGATCAGCGCGATCACATCGTTGCGGCCGGGGGCGGCGGGGCGGGCGGTGAGCTGACCGGTCCCGCCACGCGCGGTGATCGCCTCGCCCAACTCGCCGGCGCGCCGGGTGGATACCGCCATGGCGGCGGTGAGGATATCGATCACCGGGTCGGTGGTGCGGTGCAGCAGACCGGGTTTGGGGCGTAGCCGGCGGGCGGCCCGCAGGATGCGGATCTCCTCCAGCAGCAGCGGCAGCCCGCGCAGGGTGAGGGCGACGACCACTGCCAGCTCGTCGACCGGGACACGCAGTTTCCGCAAGGGTCGGCCGAGTGTGGCCAGGGCGGGGGCGATTTCGCTCATGGGGGTGGTCCAGGCGATGAGCATCGACGCGGCCACCAGGATCAGCCCGAACACCACCACCTGCGCGTACCGCAGCACGGCGGTACCACCGACGGGCACATTGATCAGCGCGCCCAGCCCGATCAGCAGCCAGAACAGGAACGGCAGCCGGGGCAGTACCCCGAGCGGCAGCCGGGCCACGATGCCGATCGCGATCAGGAACACGATCATGATGCCGAGGATGGGCCAGCTGGGCAGAACCATCAGCAACAGGCTGATCAGGAACGCGCCGATCATCTTGGTCCCGGCCCACAGGTTGTGGACCGGACTGGTGACGGGGACCCGGCGCAGCAGCACAGTGCTCATCGCGCACCTCCGTGGTCGATACCGTGGGCGTCGCCACCACGCAGCCGCCAGGTGGGTTCCGGGGCCGGGCGGTGTGCCGAACCGGGTGGATGGACAGGTGGTACGGGCGCCGTATCGGATTCGGTTCCGGGAACGGGAACCGGTGCGGCCTCGGTTTCCGGGATCCGGCCGGCCCGCAGATGGACGGTACGGTCGCAGATGGCGGCCACATCCTCGACATCGTGTGAGATGACGATCAGGGTGAGGCCCGAGTCACGTAGGCGCGCCAGCAACTCGACGATATCGGCGCGGCCCTCCGGGTCCAGTCCGGCCAGCGGTTCGTCCAGTACGACCACCTGCGGGTGGGCGGCGACGATGGCGGCCAGCACCACCCGTTTCGCCTGGCCACCGCTGAGTTCCTCGATGGACCGGGTGGTCAGCGCGCGGTCCAGGCCGACGGCGTCGAGCGCTTTGCCCACGGTCCCGGAACCGGTGCCCTCACCGCCCCAGTCGGCGACCTCCTCGCCGACGGTGTGCCGCTGCAACTGCAGCCGGGAATGCTGGAACGCCAGTTCCACCCGGCCGATCTGCCTGCTGACCGGTTTCCCCGCCAGTTCGCAGCGCCCGGTGCTGGGCGCGATCAGCCCGGCCATGATCCAGGCCAGCGTCGACTTCCCGGACCCGTTCCCGCCGACGACCAACAGTGCCTCCCCGCGCCGCACCGACAGATCGACCCCGTGCAGGGCGGGTGCCTCCCACGGGGTGCCGCGGTTGTAGGTGTGCCGGACACCGCGCAGTTCGAGCAGGGTGTCGCCCATGGGGCGGCGGCGTTGCGCCCGGGCCGGTTTCGGCCAGGCCGGTAGGTGACCGACCATCCGGCCCCCGGCCAGGTGCACCACGCGGTCGGCGGCACCGGCGTCGGCCTCGTGATGGGTCACCAGCAGTACCGCCATGGCGTGCCGTTTCGGCAGACCGGCCAGCAGGCTCACCAGTTCGCGTCGACCCTCCGGGTCGATCATCGAGGTGGCTTCGTCGGCGATGAGCAGGGCCGGGCGGCGGGCCAGGGCGGCCGCGACCGCCAGCCGCTGCTGCTGACCGCCGGACAGGGTCGCGGTTTCCCGGCCGCCCATCCCGTCCAGCCCCACTTCGTGCAGGAGTGCGTCGATATCGACCTCGGCCGCGAGCGCGGCGGGTAGCCCCCAGACCACATCGTCGGCGACCAGTACGCCCAGCGTCTGGCTCTCCGGGCGTTGCAGGACCAGTGCCGTTCCGCCGAGATGGCCGAGCCCGGCGGAACCCGGTCGTTCGACGCTTCCGCTGCTGGGCGGAAGCCCGGCCAGCAGCCGGGTGAGGGTCGATTTGCCCGATCCGTTGTGCCCGACCACCGCGACGAATTCGCCGACTTCGACCCGCAGGTCGATTCCGGTCAGCGCGTCCGCGGGCGCGCCGGGATACCGGTATCCGGCCCCGCGCAGCGTCACCGGCAGTGGGGCGATCGGCCGGTGGTCGGCGGGTGCGTCGAGCCGGTCGGTGCCGGGTAGCCAGCTGAGCCGGTCCAGTACGGACCCGAGGACGAACCAGGAGACCAGCGCGGTGACCACGGTGCCGACCAGGACCGTGCCGCCGATATAGACCCACCACCACTGCAGGACGGTATCGGTGAGATGCAGTACGCCGCGGCCCAGCGGTTCCAGATGCCGCTGCCGGGACGTGAGCTCGTTCAGACCGGTCGCGGTGTTGCGGACGGTGTCGAAGAGCAGATTGCGGGTCGCCGAGAAGGCCAGCAGGAACCCGATCGAGAAGGCTCCCCACGCGATGCCGGCGAGAATCGACAGCCCGGTGACCGCGACCAGGCCGCCGTGGCGGCGTTTGACGGTGCCGACGATACCGCCGATGGTGGCGGTGGCGACCATGGCCATGGCGGCGGTGAGCCCGGCCGCGACAAAGGTGACCAGGGCGGCCGATACCGAGGCGGTGAACACGGTCCGGAAGCGGTAGCGATGAGCGAGCAGGCCCATCGGAACCGCCGCGACGAGCTGGAGTGCGGCGGCGAAGGGGACGACGGTGCCGATGGTCACCAGTCCGACGGTGACGCCGCCCAGTACCGCCCCGGTGGCGAGTTCGATCGGACGCAGTGCCGTGGCGTGTCCGGTCCCGCTGCGCGCACTGTCGCCCGGTGCGGTGCCGGACCCGGCCGAGTCGAGCGCCGTGGCGCCGGGGTCCCGGTCCGGTTCGCCGGGTCGGGTGGCTGCGGACTGGTCACTCACGAACTCAAGTCTGCCAGCCGGGCGGGTGGGCGCGAATCGAAGGTATTGCAAGCATGCGCATTGACGCATATGTTTGTCGGGTGGGACATGATCATACGCATCACGTATCACCGGAGAGCGCCTCCGGGAAGTATGTCGGCCGGTTGGCTCTGGCATTGGCCATCGGCGTGGGATTCATGCTGATAGAGCTGGTGGTCGCGCTGGCCACCGGTTCGCTGGCACTGCTGTCGGACGCGGCCCATATGCTCACCGACGTCGTGGGTATCGCCATGGCGCTGTCGGCGATCGCGCTGGCCCGTAACACCCGCCCGAGCTACACCCGCACCTTCGGCTATTACCGCGCCGAGGTGATCGCCGCGCTCGCCAATGCCGTCCTGCTCTTCGCTGTCGCCGGATATGTGCTGGTCGAAGCGGTGCGCCGGTTCGGTGAACCGCCGGAGGTGCCCGGCGGTCCGGTGCTCGCCGCCGGCGCGATCGGCCTGGTGGCCAATATCGCGGCCTTCCTGCTGCTGCGGCGGGGAGCTGAGGAGAGCCTCAATGTGCGGGGGGCCTATCTCGAGGTCCTGGCCGATATGGTCGGCTCGTTCGGCGTACTGGTGTCCGCCGCGATCACGCTGACGACCGGCTGGCTCTACGCCGATATGATCGTCGGCGTCGCGATCGGCCTGTGGGTTCTGCCCCGCACCTATCTGCTGGCCCGGCGGTCGCTGCGCATCTTGTTCCAGCACAGCCCCGAGGAACTGGATGTGGAGAAGGTGGCCGGTGAGCTGGCCGCCGTGCCGGGGGTCTGCGATGTCCACGATCTGCACGTCTGGACCCTGACCTCGGGTATGGAGGTCGCCTCGGCCCATATCACCACCACCGGCGCGGACGCCGGTGACGAGATCCTGCGCGCTGCCCAGCGCCTGCTGGCCGAGCGGTTCCATATCCAGCACGCGACCCTCCAGGTCGAGTCCGCCGATACCGCCCGCCGCTGTGCCGAGCTCTCCTGGTGAACCCCTGACGATCGATCGAGATATTCGGCCATAATGTCGGGATGGTGCAGAGTCCGTCGATCCGGGACTGGGACTTCCCCCGGGGAGTCGCCAGTGTCGCGCTGATGGCCGGATACGGAACCGAGCACGGAGTTTCCCTCTCGGCGCTACTGCGCGGTACCGACCTGACCGAAGCCCGGCTGCACGATCCGGACGCCCAGATCGACGCGCACACCGAACTCGCCGTGGTCCGCAACCTGGTCCGCGAACTGGACCGGCCCGGTATGGGCGTCGAGGTGGGCCGGCGGTACCGCATCACCACCTTCGGAATCTTCGGGTTCGCCTGCGTGAGCAGCCCGACACTGGCCGAGGCCATCGATTTCGCCCTGCGCTACCTCGAACTGAGCTTCACCTTCTGCCTGCCCGTGACCCAGTGGGAGCACGGCGAATTCATCGGCCGCATCCACGACGAATCGGTGCCCGCCGATGTCCGTCAGTTCTTGGTGGAACGCGATGTGACGGCGATGCATCAGGTGATGAGCGACCTGCTCGGCCGTCATCTGGCCCTGCTGCGCGCCGAATTCCGGTTCCCCGAACCGTCCTACGCGGATCTGATCCAAGAGGTGACCGTCGCCCGGCCGCGGTTCGGGCAGCCGGACAACCTGGTGGCCATCGATCCGGCGATCCTCGACCGGCCGCTACCGCAGGCCAACGAGCACACCCTGGCCATCTGTCTGGCCCAGTGCCGGGACCTGGTGCACCGCCGCCGGGCCCGGACCGGGATCGCCGCGGAGGTGCGGGCCCGGCTCGTGCCGCGCGGCGGTCTGGACGGTCTCGCCGCACCGCCCGGTATCGACACGGTGGCCGGCGATCTGAACATGAGCACGCGCACCCTGCGCCGCCACCTCGACGCCGCCGGTACCAGCTACCGCGCGCTGCTCGACGAGGTGCGTCAGGCCCTGGCCGAGGAGATGCTGACCACCACACCGCTGTCGGTGAGCGATGTCGCGATCCGGCTCGGCTACGCGGAGGCATCGACCTTCATCTACGCGTTCCGGCGCTGGACGGGCGGCACCCCCGCCGCCTATCGCCGCGCCCGTGCCGGCCGGTACTGACCGGCGATCAGAACGGAGTACCGATCCAGCCACCCATCGGGACGCTACGGAAATGCGTGATCAACCGGTGGTCGTCGTCGACCACATGGAGCGCCACGGCCGGATCCGGCGCGTAGTCCATCACTCGCTCGGGTGGCGCCAGCTCCCATTCGCCGCCCAGCACCGACGCGGTACTCGGTCCCATGAGCAGGGGGCGTCCGGCGAAGGTGGCCACGGCGGCGGTATGCGCGTGCCCGGCCAGGGTCCCGATGATCCGTTCGTCGGCGGCGATCACTGCGGCGAGCCGTTCCGGCCCGGCCAGGGCGATGGAATCCACGATCGGGCTGTGCAGGAACACCGGTGGATGATGCAGCGCCAACAGGACGGCGTCGTCGCCGGGAGTCTCGGCGAGAGTGCTGTGCAACCAGTCGTAGGTCTGCTCGGTCAGGCGCCCGGCGGACTGACCGGGAACGCTGGAATCCAGCAGGATCAACGTCAGGCCACCGACCCGGTGCACATGATTGACGGGGTCGTCGAGCGGGGGAGTGCCCAGCAGCACCTCACGGAACGCGGCACGTTCGTCGTGATTACCCGGAATCGCGAGTACCGGCAGATCGGCCTGCAGTGCCGACCGTGCCTCGGCGTACTGCTCGGGCTTCCCGGAATCGGTGATATCCCCGGTCACCACGATCACATCGGGCCGTCGCCGCAGATCCGCCAGATAGGCCATCACCCGTTGCGCACGTTCGACGTTACGGGTACCGAGATCGAAATGTGTATCGCTGACCTGGGCCACCAGGATCATCGGGCCTCCTGTGTTCGATTGTGCGTCGCCGGCGCACAGGGTCGAGGCCCCTGAGTCCCGCCGTTGCACCCGCGAAACACATACCTCGGCGCAGGCATTTCGCGAGGGCAACGACCGGACGGACTCGGCCCTTTCCGAGCTCGTAGCACCCGACACCGCGTGGAGTCCCGGTCCGGTGTCGGTTCCAACAGCCAGCTTAGGGCAGATAAGGGGCATGAACAGCGGAGCTATGAGCGAGGACACCAGCGGTGCACGATGCGCGAGATGTGGCGGGGCTCGCGTGGCTTCTCCACCCGGGGCATCCGGTCCGCGCCCACCCGGGGCGGCCGCGCTCCGGCGAAGTCACCGGGGATCGGGTAGAACCGGTGGCGGACCGGCCAGCGGCGCCCAGAAGTCGTCCCCGGGCGCCGCCGCCAAGGCCAGCCGGCCGTCGGGGCGCCAGTCGGCGGACAGCGTCAGGCGCCACGAATGCAGGTGGGCACGCGGGAAGGCGCCGGAGCGATCGAACAGCGGGTCGCCCAGGATCGGGTGGCCGATCCAGGCCAGGTGCACTCGCAGCTGATGGCGGCGGCCGCTGATCGGCCGCAGAGCCACGACCGTGTGACCGGGCTGGCGGGCCAGGACCGTGAATTCGGTGGTGGACGGATAGTTCTTGGTGTTCAGCAGGTCCGATTCGGCCACGGACCAGCGATCGGCGTCGCGCCGGATGGTTTCGCGGGGGGCAGCGACCCGGACGCGATTCTTGCGGCCCACGCTGAGCGGAAGTTCGACGGTCCCGGTCTCGGGGAGTTCGGTCGAGCCGGCGTCGACTATCGCCAGATAGATCTTTTCAGCGGTCTGCTTGTTGAACTGGCGGGTCAGCGGGCCGTGGGCCGACAGATCCCGGGCGAAGAGAATGAGCCCCGAGGTCACCTTGTCGATCCGGTGCACCGGATACAACTTCTCGCCGTGTTCCTCGGCGGCCGCCACGATATCGCTGTCGTGGCGTTCTCCGGTGACCGAGATCCCGGCGGGTTTGTTCAGAGCCAGGATCGCCTCGTCCTCGATGAGCAGGCTGCGGGCGCGCAGCTCGGGCCAGTCGATATCCACCGGTCGAGCTTAGGACCACAACGGATCGTCGCCTGCTGTGGACAGGTTCCGGAGTCCGGCCGGGTACCGGCGATATCGCGAAACTCCCGGGATCCCGGATGGGCCGAGAGTCGGCCGCCGTAGAAGGCACAATGGCGACAGCAGGCCTGAGTCAGTGATATCGCATACGGCGGTTCGCGAGGGTTCGCCCTCTCGAACCGCGTTCGACGACCGAATCGCCCGTCGAGCGGGTCGACGTGGACCAGGTGTCCACCGGGCGCGAGAGCTAGCCGGACCGACCTCCCCAGGAGTGATGGTGGCCTCCTTTACTCCGCGCAATCCCGGCCGGATCATGGTCGGCGACCGGATCGCGCCGGGCGGGCGCACCCAGATGCTGATCCTGGCCACAGTGGGGTTCGCGCTCAACTTCTGGGCGTGGGCGCTGCTGAGCCCGCTGGCGCCGCGATTCCGCGACGAGTTGGGGCTGAACTCCTTCCAGGAATCACTGGTGGTCGCCGTTCCGGTGATCGTGGGATCGCTGGGGCGGATCCCGATCGGCGCGCTGGCCGACCGCTACGGCGGACGTCTGATGTTCCCGGCGGTCTCGGTGATCACGGTGGTCCCGGTGCTGTTCTTGGGGCTCATCGGGCATTCGGCGTTGGCGGCGCTGCTGATCGGCGGCTTCTTCCTCGGTATCGGCGGCACGGTGTTCGCGGTCGGGGTGCCGTTCGTGAGCGCGTGGTTCCCGCCGCAGAAGCAGGGACTGGCGATCGGTGTGTACGGCATGGGGATGGGCGGTACCGCGATCAGCGCCCTGACCACGGTGCGCTTGGTGGACGCGGGTAACACCGCCACACCTTTCCTGCTGTGCGCGATGGCGCTGCTGATCTACGCGGCCGTCGCCTGGTATCTGCTGCGTGACGCACCCGGGCGCACCCCGCCCACCGAATCGATGACCGACCGGTTGAAGCAGACCGTACGCCTACCCGCGACCTGGGCGGCCTCGGCGCTGTACGCCGTCTCGTTCGGTGGTTTCGTCGCGTTCTCGGTGTACCTGCCCTCCTATCTGCGTACCGCCTACGATCTGTCGCAGGCCGATGCGGCGAACCGGATGGCCGGGTTCGTACTGCTCGCGGTGATCATGCGACCGGTCGGCGGCTGGCTGGCCGACCGATTCGACGCGCCCACCGTCCTGGCGACCACACTCTGTGTCGTCGTGATCGGCGCCTCCGTCCAGGCCGTCACTCCCGGCCTCGCACCGACGGGCACCATCGCCTTCCTCGCGCTGGCCGCAGCGCTCGGCGCCGGAAGCGGTGCCACCTTCGCTCTGGTGGCCCTGATCGCGCCGCCCGGCAAGGTCGGCGCGGTCACCGGGTTCGTCGGGGCCGCCGGCGGCCTGGGCGGATTCGTTCCGCCGCTGGTGATGGGCGCCATCTACGAGACCACCGGCGATTACGGGCCGGGCCTGCTGGCCTTGGCGGTCGTCGCCCTCGTCGCACTGCTGTTCACGGTGATCGTCGTACGGCAGCAAGTCGACCGGAACCAGACCTGATGTTGCGATACCTCCGCCTTCGCTGCAGCCTCCGCGGATCGCATCCGACTGCTTCGAGGAGGTTCTGTAATGCGGTCCTCCGCCTTTGCTGCAGCCTCCGCGAACCGTATGTAACCGCTTCGAAGGAGGCCTGATGACTCATACGCGCCGGGGTTCGGGGCAGGCGGGGCTCGACGACGGGCTCACCGATGCGCTGGTGGGGACCCGGCGTTTCTTCACCCGCGCCGACATATCGCCGGATCGGCGGGCGATGTTCGAGGTCGGGGGCCGGCAGGCGGACGAGTTCTATCGGGACCGCTGGAGTCACGACAAGGTGGTGCGGTCCACGCACGGGGTGAACTGCACCGGATCGTGCTCCTGGAAGATCTATGTCAAGGACGGGATCATCACCTGGGAGACCCAGCAGACCGACTATCCGTCGGTGGGCCCGGACAAACCCGAGTACGAGCCGCGCGGCTGTCCGCGGGGTGCGGCGTTCTCCTGGTACACCTATTCGCCCACCCGGGTGCGGTATCCGTATATCCGGGGCGTGCTGCTCGAGATGTACCGGGCCGCGAAGGCGGCCACCGGTGATCCGGTGACCGCGTGGGAGACCATCGTCGAGGATCCGGAGTCGGCGAAGCGCTACAAATCCGCGCGCGGTAAGGGTGGGCTGGTGCGGGCGACCTGGGACGAGGCGACCGAGATGATCGCGGCCGCCCATATCCACACCATCGCCCGGTACGGCCCGGACCGGATCGCGGGTTTCTCGCCGATTCCGGCGATGTCGATGGTTTCGCACGCGTCGGGCGCGCGGTTCGTCTCGCTGGTGGGCGGGACCATGCTGTCCTTCTACGACTGGTACGCGGATCTGCCGGTGGCCTCACCACAGGTGTTCGGCGACCAGACCGACGTCCCGGAATCGGGGGACTGGTGGGACGCCGGCTACTTGATCATGTGGGGGTCGAATCTGCCGGTGACCCGCACCCCGGACGCGCACTGGATGACCGAGGCCCGGTATCGCGGGCAGAAGGTCGTCGCCGTCTCCCCGGACTACGCCGACAATGTGAAATTCGCCGACGAATGGCTGGCCCCGCATCCCGGCACCGACGGCGCGCTGGCCATGGCGATGGGGCATGTGGTGTTGCGCGAGTTCTTCGTCGAACGCGAGGTGCCGTATTTCGCGAGCTATGTGCGCCAGTTCACCGATCTGCCGTTCCTGGTACGGGTGGAGGAGACCGCGGACGGTTATGTCGCGGGCAAGTTCCTGACCGCCGCCGACCTCGACGAGTACGCCGGGGTGGAGAACGCGGCATTCAAAACCGTGGTGCTCGCGGCCGACGGCCGTCCGGTCGTCCCGAACGGTTCGGTCGGTCACCGCTACGGCGAAACCGGAATGGGGAACTGGAATCTGGACCTGGAAGGCGTGGTACCGCAGCTGACACTGTTCGGCAGAACCGCGGTGCCGGTCTCGCTGCCCCGCTTCGACACCGTCGGCAGCGCGGATTCCGCGATGCTGCGGGGCGTGCCGGTACGCCGGGTGAACGGTCACCTGGTGACCACGGTGTTCGATCTGATGCTGGCGCAGTTCGGAGTGCACCGGGAAGGTCTGCCGGGGAAGTGGCCGGTCGACTACGACGACCCCTCCCAGCCCTACACCCCGGCCTGGCAGGAATCCATCACCGGTGTCCCGGCCTCGGTGGCGCTGCGGATCGCACGCGAGTTCGCGGGCAACGCCGAGGAGAGCAACGGCCGTTCGATGATCATCATGGGCGCCGGTACCAACCACTGGTTCCACTCCGACACCATCTACCGCGCGTTCCTCACCTTGACCACACTCACCGGATGCCAGGGCGTGAACGGCGGGGGCTGGGCGCACTACGTCGGTCAGGAGAAATGCCGCCCGATCACCGGCTGGACGCAGCTGGCCTCGGCGCTGGACTGGTCGCGGCCGCCGCGGCAGATGATCCAGACCGCTTTCTGGTACCTGCATTCGAATCAGTTCCGCTACGACTGGTTCGGCGCGGACAAACTCTCGGCCACGCCCGGTGCCGGGCAGCTGGCAGGGATGAGTACCGCCGATGTGATCGCACAATCGGCGCGGCTGGGCTGGATGCCGTCGTATCCCACGTTCGACCGCAACCCGCTGGAACTGGTCGATGCCGCCGAAGCCGAGGGCGGATCGCTGGCCGGTTATGTGGTGTCGGAATTGCGTTCCGGCCGTATGCGCTTCGCCTGCGAGGACCCCGACGCTCCCGAGAACTTCCCGCGGATACTGAGCGTGTGGCGAGCGAATCCGCTGGGTTCCTCGGCCAAGGGCAACGAGTACTTCCTCGAACATCTCCTGGGCACCGAATCCTCGCTGCGTGCCAAACAGACGCCGGCGGGGGCGCGTCCGCGGGACGTGGTGTGGCGGCCCGACGCCCCGCGCGGCAAACTCGATCTGCTGCTCACCCTGGATTTCCGGATGACCAGCACCACTTTGTTCTCCGATATCGTGCTGCCCGCCGCGACCTGGTACGAGAAACACGATCTGAACACCACCGATATGCACCCGTTCGTGCATTCGTTCAATCCGGCCATCGCGCCGCCCTGGCAGACGCGCACCGATTGGGACGCTTTCCGGGCGATCGCCGAGAAGTTCAGTGAGCTCGCCGGTCCCCGGCTCGGGGTCCGCAAAGACGTGGTGGCGGTCCCGCTGTTGCACGACACCCCCGACGAACTCGCCACGCCACACGGCCGGGTCGCGGATTGGAAGACCGGGGATACCGAACCGGTACCCGGAGTCACCATGCCGAAACTGGTGGTGGTGGAGCGCGATTACGGCGCGATCGCCGCCAAGATGAGCGCGCTGGGCCCGCTGGCGGAGAAACTCGGCGGTACGACGAAGGGCGTCACCTTCGATTTCGGACCCGAGGTCGAATATCTGCGGCACAAGAACGGGGTGATCCGCGGTGGCCCGGCCGACGGCCGGCCGTCGTTGCAGCGCGGTATCCAGGCCTGCGAGGCCGTTCTCGCCCTGTCCGGCACCACCAACGGGCGCCTGGCCGCCGAGGGTTTCCGGACGCTCGAACAGCGCACCGGCGTGCAGCTCGCCGATCTGGCCGCCGAACACGAGGGCAAACAGATCACCTTCGCCGATACCCAGGCCGCCCCGGTTCCGGTGATCACCTCACCGGAATGGTCGGGGTCGGAAGCCGGCGGCCGCCGGTATTCGCCGTTCACGATCAATATCGAACGCCGCAAACCCTGGCATACGCTCACCGGTCGCCAGCATTTCTATCTCGACCACGATTGGATGACCGAACTCGGCGAGGGACTTCCGGTGTACCGGCCGCCACTGAACATGGCCGCCCTGTTCGGGGAACCGGTGCTGGGTTCGACGGGAGAGCTCGGGGTCACCGTCCGCTATCTCACCCCGCACAGCAAATGGTCGATCCACTCCGAATATCAGGACAACCTGTTCATGCTGAGCCTTTCGCGCGGTGGGCCGAATATCTGGATTTCGCCGCGCGACGCGGCGACGATCGGTGTCGCCGACAACGAATGGGTGGAGGCGGTCAACCGCAACGGCGTGGTGGTGGCGCGCGCGGTGGTCTCGCACCGGATGCCGGCCGGGACGGTGTACATGTACCACGCGCAGGATCGGCTCATCGACGTGCCGATCAGCGAAACCTCCGGGCATCGCGGCGGTATCCACAATTCGCTGACCCGGCTGCTGGTCAAACCCACCCATCTGATCGGCGGATACGCCCAGCTCAGTTTCGCGTTCAACTATCTCGGACCCACCGGTAATCAACGCGACGAGGTGACCGTGATCCGCCGTCGCAGCCAGGAGGTGAGCTACTGATGCGGGTGATGGCACAGATGGCGATGGTGATGAACCTCGACAAATGTATCGGCTGTCATACCTGTTCGGTCACCTGTAAACAGGCGTGGACCAACCGGTCGGGCGTGGAGTACGTGTGGTTCAACAATGTGGAGACCCGGCCCGGGCAGGGCTATCCGCGTACCTATGAGGATCAGGATCGGTGGCGCGGCGGCTGGGAGCTGAACCGTCGGGGGCGTCTGCAGCTCAAGGGTGGCGGTCGGTTGCGCAAACTGTTCACGATCTTCAGCAATCCGATCCTGCCCGCCCTGAGCGACTATTACGAACCCTGGACCTACGATTACGAGAACCTCACCACCGCACCCGCCCAGCGCCACACCCCGGTGGCCCGGCCGAAATCGCTGATCACCGGCGAGGATACGAAGATCGAATGGTCGGCGAACTGGGACGACGATCTCGGCGGCGCACCCGAATTCGGTGATCGCGACCCGCTGTTGCGCAAACTCGCCGAGAAGGTGCGTTTCGAATTCGAGCAGACCTTCATGTTCTATCTGCCGCGGATCTGCGAGCACTGCCTGAATCCGTCCTGCGCCGCCTCGTGTCCCTCGGGCGCGATCTACAAGCGCAGTGAGGACGGGATCGTCCTGGTGGATCAGGACCGCTGCCGGGGCTGGCGGATGTGTGTCTCCGGGTGCCCGTACAAGAAGGTCTATTTCAACCACCGCACCGGGAAAGCCGAGAAGTGCACGTTCTGTTTCCCGCGGGTGGAGGTCGGATTGCCGACGGTCTGCGCGGAAACCTGCGTGGGCCGGTTGCGCTATATCGGCCTGGTCCTCTACGACGCCGACAAAGTGCTCGAAGCCGCGGCAACGCCGGACGAACAGGGACTCTACGAAGCGCAGCGGGAGGTCTTCCTCGATCCCGCCGACCCGGAGGTGCGCCGGGAAGCCGAACGGGCCGGTATTCCGTGGGACTGGGTCGAGGCCGCCGACCGTTCGCCGATCTATTCGCTGATCAACACCTATAAGGTGGCGCTGCCGCTGCATCCGGAATACCGCACGATGCCGATGGTCTGGTACATCCCGCCGCTGTCACCGGTGGTCGATATCGTCCGCGATACCGGCCACGATGCCGAGGACTACGGCAATCTCTTCGCCGCGATCGAGGCGCTGCGCATTCCGGTGGATTATCTCGCGCAACTGTTCACCGCGGGGGATCCGAAACCGGTGAACGCGGTACTGCACCGGTTGGCCGCCATGCGCAGCTATATGCGCGATATCAATCTCGGCCGCGCACCCCAGGAGCGTATCGCCGCGGCGGTGGGGATGACCGGGGAGCAGATCTACGATATGTTCCGGCTGCTCGCCCTGGCCAAATACGACGAGCGCTACGTGATTCCGCCCGCACATACCGAATCGGCGCACGGGCTGGAAGAACTCGCCACCGAATGCAGCCTGGACTACGAGGGCGGTCCGGGAATGACCGGTTCCGGCCCGTTCGGCGAGAGTTCCGGCGGAGTCTCGCCCATCGCGGTGGAGAACTTCCGCATGCTGCGTAACCGGCAGACCGCCGAAACCGCCACCAGCGTCGGCGGCCGCGGCCGGGTGAACCTGCTCAACTGGGACGGAAAGGTCCCCGACGGGCTCTTCCCGCCCGAGGGCAGCCCGGCATCCGGCGACGCGGACGACCAGCGATGAAGGCCGCCCGAGGTCTGGACCCGGCCGCCCGCGCCGCCGCCTGGCAGGTGCAGTCGTTGCTGCTCGGCTACCCGGACGAATCGCTGCGCCGCACCATGGATCTACTGGGCGCGGTGGCGGCGACACTTCCCCCGCCGGTGGGTGCTCCGCTCACCCAATTCCTGAGTCATGTGCGCACCAGGTCGGTCTTCGAACTCGCCGCCGACTATGTGGCGACCTTCGATCACCGCAAACGGTTCAGCCCCTACCTCACCTATTTCGCCTACGGCGACACCCGCAAACGCGGCGTCGCGCTGCTGCGTTTCAAACAGGCGTACCGCGAAGCCGGGCTGAAACTCTCCGACGCGGAACTACCCGACCACCTCTCCGTGGTACTCGAGTTCGCCGCGTCCGGCAACCCCGAAACCGGGTTGCGCCTGCTCACCGAGCATCGAGCCGGCCTGGAAGTGATGCGCCGGGGCTTGCGCGACTTCGGCTCGCCCTGGGCGGACGTCCTCGAATCGGTCACCGCGACCCTGCCCGCACTGGTCGGCTCCGAAGAAGACGCCGTCGCCCGGCTCATCGCCGCAGGCCCACCCGAGGAAGCCGTCGGCCTCGCCCCGTTCACCCCACCGCAGTACCTCCCCGATCCGGTCGTTGCCCGCCCCGCAACCGGCCGCGCCGGTCCGGACCCCTCCTCCGCCTACTCCGGATCATCGGCACGAACGCCGGAGGCGGGGCAAATGAACACGGAGGCACGTCGATGAACATCACCGTGCTCGCTGCCCCGGGCGAAAGCCTCACCGCCGGCGATATTCTGCTGTGGGTCGCGCTGCCCTACGCATCCATCGCGATCTTCCTGGTGGGCCACTACTGGCGCTACCGCTACGACAAGTTCGGCTGGACCACCCGTTCCTCCCAGCTCTACGAGAACCGGCTGCTGCGGCTGGGCAGCCCGCTGTTCCACTACGGGATCCTGCTGGTGATCCTCGGCCATATCGTCGGCCTGTTGATACCCGAGGGCTGGACCGAGGGCCTCGGTATCGGTGAGGGGGTGTATCACGCCGCGTCGACCATCCTCGGGATACTGGCCGGGGTGGCCACCCTCGCGGGCGCCGCGATCCTCATCTATCGCCGCCGCACCACCGGCCCGGTATTCTCCGCGACCACCACCAACGACAAGATCATGTATGTGCTGCTCATCGGCACCCTGCTCCTGGGGTTCGGCACCACCGTGGTCAACAACGCGAACAACCATCCGCACGACTACCGGCAGACGGTCTCCCCGTGGTTCCGCTCGATCCTGTCCTTCCGCCCGGACACCGATCTGATCCTGGCCGCCCCCATCGGTTTCCAGCTCCATGCGCTCGCCGCCTGGCTGCTGTTCGCGTTCTGGCCGTTCACCCGGCTGGTCCACGTGTTCTCGATGCCGCTCGGATACCTGACCAGGCCCTATATCGTCTACCGCAGCCGCGACCGGGAACTGGGTTCCCGGCCGGAGCGGCGGGGGTGGGAGCGGATTCGGTAATCCGACTTCCTAGTTGTGGTCTTCGGGCGGTAAGCCGGTATGGTCGCCCAACCAGAAGTGAACAACGCGTCAACACGTGACGTGCGCGGAAATCGATATGGTCCAGGGACGGAATGATGATTCCGCTGGGACCCGATCTCAGGACTTCGTCCAAGGTCCACGGGACCGGGTCGCTCGGATCGTGGACCGCGACGCGTTGAGCATGGAACCCGTGCGCAGCGGCGAGCAACCCGCATTCGGTCTCGAGCAACCCTCGGCCGACGTCACAGAGCGAACGCTTCAGAAACACGATGGCATGCGGCATCAGCGGTTCGCCCTATTCGTCCATGCGGAACAGTGGCGTCCTGAAAGTGATTCTGGACGGGCAGGGTATTGCCTGATGGAGGCCAATCGGATCACTCCTGTCGAAAGCAGCGGACAACTACTGCCCGAGCGTCTCCTGAAGGGCGGTCTCGTCTCGTCGCTCTCCGTGTCCCGGCTTCATCGCGGTGATATCTTCTGCGTCTCTTCTGTTCTCGGCTGCCCGCGTTGACCACACCCCTGGAGATGGGACATGGCGACCTTCCTGAAAGTGCTCTTGCAACAACGCCACTTGCAAACGGTCGCGGCGTTCAACAGGGAGTACGACCGGCATGCACTGAAGATCGATCCAGCGATCGTGGGATGCGGTCCGAAGAAGGCGCAGTTCTACCGCTGGTTGTCCGGGGATATCAGCGGCCTGCCCTGTCCGCACCATCGCCGCATCCTGCAAGACATGTTTCCGGGCCGGTCGATGGAGGAGCTGTTCCAGCATCACGCGGAAGCCGATCCGGACCCGGTGCTTCCGAGAATCCTAGTCGCTCCGGAGCCGACTCCGGGGGCGAGTCTCCCACTGCCGATATCGAATCGGTCTTCTTGAGCCGTGCCGCCTGCACGCAACGGATGCCGCCCCAACAGTTGTTCGAGTGCGCGCGCACCATAGATATGGTCGGTATCTCGCTGAATCTCATGTGCCAGCAATATCCCGAACACGAGATCTATCGGTTGCTGGACTCCGGTGCTGAGATCAGGTGCCTTCTCGCTGGCACTGCTGCACGATGGACAGCCGAAGATCGGGGTCATCGGAGCGCCATTTAATTTGAGGTCCCGTCGATGGGATCGAGCGTCCACACATACTCTTTGTCCGACTCCGAGGTAGCTCTTCCCCGACGCCACAAGGCTTCCTGCGCCTTCGGACCTATGACGAGATCGCTCGATTCAACATCGCAGATCGGCGCCCTGGGCAACAGCTCTGCGCGCGATGGCCAGCTTTCCCGAGGCGGTTTCGGAGACGGCGTGCACACCGGCGACGTCGACCGACCCGTACGCGCCGCGCACCGTTGTCTCGGGGCGGTATCGCAAGAGCATCGGTGACGCCGAACGCGGTGTGCGCGCCGTATCCACGGGTCAGGGAACCGGAACTGCCTTGCCGGGGATCGGCTGGTGCTCCCCGGGGGTTTCGAGTGTGGCGGGTGCGCGCCGGTCGGCGAGCAGGGTCGCGCCCGCGCTGGCGCCGACCACCGCGGCGATACCCAACCACTGCGCCGGCCGCAATGTCTCACCGAGCAGGAGGAGTCCGGCCAGGGCGGCCACCGCGGGCCCCATGCTCATCATGACGCCGAAGGTCGAGACCTCCATGCGGCGTAGCGCGTTGAGTTCGATGGCGTGTGGGACCAGCGAGGTGAGGACGGCGACGGCGACTGCTCCGATGAGGAACCACGGGTCGAGAGGGAGGTCCTCGGCGCGGGTCAGCAGTACCGGGACCGTGACCAGGGCGCCGAGCCCCAGGGCGAGGGCGAGGGCGTCGTTGGTCGCGGTGTAGCGGGCGACCGCTTTGCCGAAGACGATGTAGCCGGCCCAGCCGAGTCCGGACAGCAGCGCGAAGCCGATGCCGGTCCACGAGGCGGTTCCGGCGGAATCGGTCAGGAGTAGTACGCCGACGCCCGCGGTCGCGGCCAGGATCAGGTTGCTCGGCCGCCAGGAGGTGAGCAGGGCGACGCAGAGCGGGCCGAGGAATTCGATGGTGACCGCCATACCGAGCGGAATGTGCTCGATGGCGGCGTAGAAGCAGAGGTTCATCAGCGCGATCGCCGCGCCGAGCGCCATGATGCCGGGAACGGCGCGGGGATCGATCCGCAGGGAGGGACGCCAGATGAGAATCGCGAGAAGTCCGGCGAATGCGATGCGCAGACATACCGTCGTCTGGGCGCCGGCGATTTCGATCAAATTCTTGGCCATGGCCGAACCGAGATGAATGCATATCATCGCGGCGACTACGAGCACGTGGGCCGGTACGCCCGGGGCTCGGTATCCACGTCCTGACGTGCTCGATAAGACGGGATCGACTGCTGGAGTGAGTGACACGGCGTCACAGTAATGGTCGAAACTACCAATAGGCATCCGTAGTTTTTCCCGCAGGCGGGAAATGCACGGCTTTTCGGTGTTACCCACCGGACGGTTCACGAAATGTTGACCGTGCTGCCCCATTCCGTAACTTGCCGGCAGTCGGAAAGCCCCGGTCCTCGACGCAATCGAGCAGGGCCGGGCACGCCGCTATCCGACCGAGCTCCATATCGTCCACCGGCATCGCGACCGGAAGGCCTCGGCGGTATCACGCAAAGGCCGACAGGAATGAGCAACGGACCAGTCTGCAGCGGGTGCGGAGATCGATATGCTCCGACAAAGGAATAAAGAGGGAAGGAAATGCCGCGGTGATGTGCCCGCGACTACGGGCGCATCACCGCGGCTCGACTACCGGCAGTGTTCTGTTCGAGTCTGCCGTTCGTGTCGAGTTTTTCCTGGTCGGCTCAGCCGGTAGCGCGGTTCGCTGCCGCTCGCAGGGCGCCGATATCGACGGGCAAGGTGAGGTGCAGGCCGTGGGAGGGTCATGTGAGGGTCGGCTCGCTATCCCATGACTCCTGTGGCCACCAGTATTCGAGAGTCCACGTGTACTCCCACGGTTCGCTGGTCTCCGGCTCGCCTCCCTGAGTCGGAAGCCGACCGGAACTGAGCTGAACCCTGCTGTCACCCGACTCGACCGAGATCAGCTCTCGTTCGTGTCCTTCTCTCGGCTGGATCGTGGCGAAGCGTGATTCCGAGTCCGGGTATCGAGGCCGGTCGTCATCGGGCGCAAGACGGAGGCGCAGAAGGCAACCGACGGGGTAAACCTCCGCAGGCCACAGCGCCCACGAGACCCCGCAGTGTGACCGGACGCCAGTCGGCCCACGAGTACCGGAATCGCCGTATTCGTCATCCTGGGTAGCTTATAGCGAACGGATGGGCCGAATTGTCCTGTATCTCGCCTGGTCCGCGCGGACCCGCTCTGGCCTACCCATGCGAATCCGTGTTAACTTATCTAAGAACGGTCATTAACTCGACCGGCCGGAACGAGCATTTCAGGAGGGACTATGCAGTCCGCCGTCATCGTCGATGTAGTTCGCACGCCGTCCGGGAAGGGTAAGGCCGGTGGTGGGTTGTCCGGGGTACACCCGGCGACCCTGCTCGCCGGGGTGCTGACCGAACTGCTGCAGCGCAACGAACTGGATCCGGCGCTGGTCGACGATGTGATCGGCGGCTGTGTCACCCAGAGCGGGGAGCAGGCGTTCAATATCTCCCGGACCGCCGTGCTGGCTGCCGGGTTCCCCCAATCGGTACCGGCCACCACGGTGGACCGGCAGTGCGGATCCTCTCAGCAGGCCGCGCATTTCGCTGCCCAGGGGGTGATCGCGGGTGCCTACGATATCGCCATCGCCTGCGGCGTGGAGTCGATGAGTCGGGTGCCCATGTTCTCCAACGCTCAGGGTCAGGACGCCAACCGCGGCCCCATCGCGCATCGGTACCCGGAGGGTCTGGTGCAGCAGGGTGTCGCCGCCGAGATCCTGGCCGCCCGCTGGAAGTTCGATCGGGCCGCACTGGACGAGTTCGCGGCGCGGTCGCATCGGCTCGCGGCCGAGACCGCGGCGGCCGGCGGGTTCGACCGGGAACTGGTGGCCGCCGGTGAGCTGACCGCCGACGAGACCATCCGGGCCGGGTCCACACCGGAGAAGCTGGCCGGTCTGAAGCCCGCGTTCGCCGACGAGCAGTACACGCGGCGATTCCCGGAGATCGACTGGTCCATCACCCCGGGTAACTCCTCGCCGCTCACCGACGGGGCGTCGGCGGCGCTGATCATGAGTGAGCAGGCGGCCACGAAACTCGGCCTGCGGCCGCGGGCGCGCTTCCACTCCTTCGCGGTGGTCGGCGACGATCCGCTGCTCATGCTGACCGCGCCGGTTCCGGCGTCGAAGAAGGTGCTGGAGCGGGCCGGGCTGACGATCGACGATATCGATGCCTACGAGGTCAACGAGGCGTTCGCGCCGGTACCGCTGGTCTGGCAGCACGAACTGAACGCCGACCCGGAGAAGCTGAATCCGCGGGGCGGGGCCATCGCACTGGGGCATCCGCTGGGTGCTTCCGGTGTGCGGATCCTGGCCACCATGGTCAACCACCTCGAGCAGACGGGTGGCCGGTACGCGTTGCAGACGATGTGTGAGGCGGGTGGCCTGGCCAACGCCACCATTATCGAACGACTCTGATCCTGCGGCTCGGCCCCGGAACGGTAACCCGTTCCGGGGCCGAGCTGTGCGGGTGCGTCGTGGGCCCGAGGCTGTGGTTCGGGCTTGCCGCCGGGTCGGCCGGGACCACGTCGCGGCCCGGGTCAGAAGCGGCGTGCTCCGACCACGGGCGAATACGACAGCGGGGATATCTCCACCGTGTCGGTCGCGGCGTGGATCACTTGACCGTCTCCGGCGTACAGGGCGGAATGACCGCCACCGCTGTAGGAGATCACATCGCCGACGTGCAGCTGATCCAGCGGGACCGGGGTACCGGCGGACAGCTGCGACCAGCTGGTGCGCGGTACCTGCACTCCGGCTTGCTGGTATGCCCACTGCACCAGTCCCGAGCAGTCGAAAACATTGGGACCGGTGCCGCCGGATACATAGGGTGCCCCGAGCTTGCTGCGTGCCGCCGCCACTGCGATATCACCGACCGGCGGAGCGGGCGAGATCTGCGGGGCGGGGACGCCGATACCGGGGATTCCGGGCGGAAACTGGATCTGATCAGGGAGTTCGAACGTGCCGAGACCGGGAACGGTGATCGGCTGAGCCTGTGCGGGTGCCGTGGTTCCGAGAATGGCGCCGGCCGCGGCGGCCAATAGGGCCAGTGCGGCGCAGCGCTGACGTATCGGTACAGAATCCATAATTGCGGTCCTCCGTGCTCAGGTCGAGAGCCGGTGGATCACAACGACTTTCACCGCCAGGTGCGCGGTGAGAACATCACCGACTGCTCGAACAGCGTTGGAAATACACCACAGCTATATGTCGGTCCTGCAAACCCGGGGAGTCATATTTCGCTCTATTGCGCGCTGATCCGGAAACGACACGGCCAACCTGGATCACGAAACGGTAACCATATACATTTCCGCAGCGTAGGGGGCGGTTCGATATCACTCCGGGCGATATCTGGCCTTGATGTGGAATCGCTCGCCCTGTGGACCGTAGATGCTCAGGTATTCGACCGGATGCTCGTCGGCATTGCCGAACCAATGCGGCAGGTGGGTATCGAATTCGGCGACCTCGCCGGGGGTGAGGATCATGTCCTGGTCGCCCAGGATCAAGCGTAGTTTGCCGTTGAGCACGTAGAGCCAGTGGTAGCCCTCGTGTGTGCGCGGATCGGGCTGGGCGGCCTCGCGACCGGACAGGATCTGCTTGTAGGCCTGTAATCCCCCGGGCCTGCGGGTCAACGGAATGAAAGTCTGGCCGTGCCGGGTGACCGGGCGGGTGTGTACCCGGGGATCGCCGGTCTCCGGGGCGTCGACCAGTTCGTCCAACGGCACCTGGTGCGCCTTGGCCAGGGGAAGCAGCAGTTCGAGGCTGGGTTTGCGCTGGCCGGATTCCAGGCGCGACAGCGTGCTCACCGGGATGCCGGTGACCTCGGACAGCGCCGCCAGCGTCGTCCCGTTGCGGCGGCGCAGATCGCGCAGTCGTGGCCCGATGGCATCAATGACCTCGCCGAACTCCTGCTCCATATCTCTATTGCAGATATAGCAAATAAATTTGTCAAGCCAGCTGTTTGCCCGGATGCTGGACGGTAGATCCGACCACACCAGGAGAAAACGCATGGACCAGCAGTTCTGGGACGATATGTACAGCGGTAGCGACCAGCATTTCAGCGGGTTGCCCAACGATGCCCTCGTCACCGAAGTGACCGGTATGACACCCGGCCGGGCCCTCGACCTCGGCTGCGGTGAGGGCGCGGACGCCTACTGGCTGGCCGAACAGGGCTGGCAGGTGACAGCGGTGGATATCTCGCAGGTGGCGCTCGATCGCGCGGCTGCCGGGCATCCGGAGGTCACCTGGCAGCGCACCGATATCACCGTCGCGCCGCTGCCGCCGCGTTCGTTCGATCTGGTCTCGGCGCACTACTTCCCGATCGTTCACGAATCGGACCACACCACCGTGCGTGGGCTGCTCGATGCGGTGGCTCCGGGTGGAACACTGCTGTTCGTCTCGCACGACCCCACCGAATTCCCGCCGCGCGAGGAGAATCCGCACGGTTTCGACCCCTACGAGTTCTATCAGCCGTCCGAGATCCTGGCGCTGCTCGGCGACGAATGGACCGTCGAGGTCGACGATCGGCGTGATCGCAACCGGCCTGCCGCGGGGCATCAGATCAAGGATCTCGTACTGCGGGTGCGGCGCGCGGACTGACGCCCAGCGCGCGTATCAGCGCGGATACTCTCCATCTCGGACTCCGGTGATTATCCGGAACCGCGCGTCGGAACCCGATCCGGCCAGAGCGAATTGCTATCGTCGGCTCCACCTGTGCGCGGAAACCGGAACCACGAGGTGGAGGGTTTGTTCATGCGGCTGTACCGGGTTCACGGGCTCGCGGCCGCCGCGGCGGCCACCGTGGTCGTCATCGTGACCGTGATCCTGGTGGTGGCAGCACAATCCGCACGCCACCCGGTACACCGTGATACCGCGCCCGCGGTGTCACCGGCCGAACTCGCCCAGCAGTGGACCGCTCTGCACGACGGGCCGCAGCCGTATCCCGAAACCGAGATCGACAAAGACGTCCTGATCACCATGAGCGACGGCGTCGTACTCAAGGCCGATGTGTACCGGCCGGCCGCGGCGGGCGGGGCAGTGGAGACCCGGCCGCTGCCCACGATCGTCACCATGACGCCGTACTCGAAGATGATGTCGAGCCTCATCGATTCGGCGATGGGCGATCCCGGAGTACGGCAGTGGACCATGGACCTGGTGCGCCGGATCAATCTGACCGGCACCCCGATCAGCGGATTCGAGGATCTGCTGCACGCCCTCGACGGCGGCACGGTGGCGACCGTACTGGGGCTCGACAGCCAGCTCGTCCGCGCCGGGTACACGGTCGTGTCGGTCGATGTGCGCGGTACCGGACAGTCACAAGGGCTCTGGGACACCCTCGGCGAACGTGAACAACTCGATACCCGTGAAGTGATCGAATGGTCGGCGCGGCAGCCGTGGTCCAACGGCCGGGTCGCGATGAGCGGCGGATCCTATGCGGGGATCAACCAGCTGCGCGCCGCGGAGAACGCACCGAAACCGCTCCAGGCCATCTTCCCGGTCGAGCCGGGCAGCGATCTCATGCGTGATGTGGTGGCACCGGGTGGTGGGGTGGGCGTGACCTTCCTTCCCCTGTGGCTGAACCAGGTCAACCAGGCCAAACTCATGCCGGATGTGAAGGCCATGCTCAACGGCACCTTCGACTGGCAGTGGCTCAGCGACCGGATGGCCGATCCCGCGACGAACTACGATCTGCTGGCCCAAGCCCTGCTCACACCGTCGCTGCGCAATATGCCCCCGGCACTGTCCGACGCGCTCGACGAGAACAGTGCCTTCCGGCAGGGCATCATGGGGCATCCGGAGAAGATCACCGTGCCGACCTTCGTCTACGGCGGCTGGCACGATATCTTCGCCAACAGTGCGACCACCCTCTACAACGACATCCAGTTGCCGCCGGGCCGAAAGCAACTGATCGTCGGCGACACCTATCACGCCAACCCGGGTTCGGGGACGGGCCGGCCGGGGTCGCCGCCGCGACTGGACGTACTGCAGCGCGCGTGGTTCGACCACTGGCTCAAGGACATCGACAACGGGATCGCCGGCTACGGCCCGGTGATCGTCTGGGAGCAGGGCGGAAACTGGGTGGTCATGGACCAGTTCCCGCAGCCGGGGATGACACATCGGCGGGTCTATCTGTCCGGCGCCCCCAGCGGGACCACCGACGACAGCGTGCACGACGGTTCGCTCACCGGGCAGCCGGGCGGGTCCGACCGTCTCACGGTGGCGCCGGGGCTGACGAATCTGTGCTCGCGGGATATGGCGCAGGGGTCGGCGGGGATCGGCGCGGTGCTGGATATGTGCGCCAAGGATTCCCGCATCGCCGAACGCAATGCGCTCACCTTCACCACCGAGCCGATCGCCGAACGCACAATCATCTCCGGCCCGATCAATGTGCATCTCGAGACCGTCCACGACGCCGCGGACGGCTACTGGAACGTCACGGTCAACGATGTGGCGCCGGACGGCACCTCGACCGTGCTGAGCACCGGCCAGCTCACCGCGTCGCTGCGCGCGATCGACGAGGCCCGCAGCACCCGCTCGGCCAACGGTGACCTCACCGCGCCGCACAACCCGCTCACCCTCGACAGTGTGCGCAAAGTGGTGCCCGGCGAGCCGGTCGCCCTCGATATCGCGGTCATTCCGATCCAGGCGGTGCTGGCGCCGGGGCACCGGCTGCGGCTCGACGTATTCGCCGGTAACTCGCCCAAGGCACTGGCATTCCGGCCCATGCTGAACAACACCGAACTCGCGCCGCAACATCTGGAGCTGGATCCGGCCGCGCCGAGTTTCATCAATCTCCCGACCGACCGGCCGCTGTTCGTCTCGCCGGGCGAACCGGGCCGGGCGGCCCCGGCCCCGGCCGGGCAGCCGGCTCCGGCGCCGCGACCGGCGCACACCCCCGGTACGCCGACGGTTCCCACCACCCCGCCGACAGCGGCCGCCGGTGCCCCGCCCGTAGTGCCCGATCCGCAGCCTGCGACTACGCGGCCGGTGACCACCGCGCCGCCACCGGCGGCGCCCGCGGCATCACCCGGAGAAGTCTCGCCACCCCGCGAGGTGCCCGCGCCTGTCGAGACTCCTGTTCCCGCGGCGCCGGCTGCGCCTGTCGAGGCTCCTGCCGCCGGGCCGCCCGCGCCCGCCGGGGTTCCTGCTCCCGCGTCCGTCCCCGGGGAGCTGCCCGCGAATGGGGCGCCGGCCGTCCCGGTCCCGGGACCGTAGTCCACACGGTCGAGTGGGCGGCGGATGGCATCCGGGTGAGCTGCGGATCGGGTGGATCGGCCGGCACCGGTCGGTGATCCCGGCGTCCGGCCCGACCGGCGGCGGCTTTTCGGCATCTGCGTCATGACGCAGATCACCGAGCGATTCCGCCGGTCCACCCGCATCGCCGCCGCGGCGTCGTAAGGTTTCGGCCATGGTGTCGCAGGAGAGGGCCGAATCGGTGCGATCGGCGGCCGAGGCGAGCCTGCTCGCCGGTCGCCGGCGCTACAACCGCAACGAGGTCGCCGAAAAGGCGGAAGTATCGCCGGATCTCGCCCGGCGGCTGTGGGTATCTCTCGGTTTCCCGGCCAGCGAGGACGACAGCGCGCGGGATTACACCGACGCGGATATCGCGGCTATCCAGCGCTTCCGGGAGGTCGGCATCCTGGCCGGCGCCGACGCCCGTGAGCAGGCCGCCACCGCCCGTACCATCGGGCAGACCATGGCGCGGCTGGCGGAATGGCAGGTCGACCTGGTGCTCGCCGAGATAGATCGGCGCGTCGCCGCGGCCGGAGCGAACGGGGACCACGACCGGATCACCCGCACCGCGACCGCCGAAACGGTGGAATTGCTGGAGGGCCTGCTGTCCTATGCCTGGCGGCGACATCTCGACGCGGCGCTCGCGCGCAATCTCGAGGAGGCCCCGGCCGAGGATTCGACCCGGGTGCTGGCGGTCGGCTTCGCGGATATGGTCGGCTACACCCGGCTGACCCGGCACCTGCATCCGGACGAACTGTCCACACTGCTGGAAGCCTTCGAGTCCACCACGAACGACGCCATTGCCGAGAACGGCGGCTGGGTGATCAAGAACGTGGGTGACGAAGTCATGTTCGCGGCCGAGTCACCGCTGGCCGCGGCCCGGATCGCGCTGGCGCTACAGGAATCCACCATGACCGTGGGCACGACTCCGGAGCTGCGGGTGGCTCTCGCGTACGGGCCGGTGCTGCAACGTTTCGGCGACCTGTACGGCTCGGTGGTGAATATCGCCGCCCGGCTCACCGGTGTCGCCCGGCCGGGCACGATCCTGGTGGACGACGGTGCCGCGGCGGAACTGGACGGTGAGCCGGAACTGAGCATCCGGCATCTGCGCAGTGTGCGGGTGCGCGGGTTCAACCGGCTGCGGCCGCATCTGCTCCGCCGCAACGGGAAGTCCTGATTCTGCAGATCGAAACTCTCTGTTTCAGCATATGGGATTTCTGACAACGTAAATGGACCGGTGGGTAGGGTCGTCCGGGAGCCGGTCACGGCTCACGGGTGAATAGGAGATCCAGGATGGCCAAGGGCTATGTCATCGTCACCGAACTGATCAAGGACCCCGCGGGGATGGCCGAATACGGCAAGGCGGCCGGTAAGGCGATGGCCGCCGGCGTGAAGGTCCTGGCGATCGATACGAAGTTCGAGGTACTCGAAGGAGAATGGCCCGCCACCCAGACGGTGGTGCTGGAATTCGAATCGCCCGAGGCGGCCCGCGCCTGGTACGAATCCGAGGAGTACCAGGCGGCGATCCCGCTGCGGCAGGCGGCCGCCGACTGCAACGCCGTGATCGTCAACGGCCTGTAGGCCGCTACCGCAACAGCTGGGCCTTGGCCGCCGCGAACTCCTGCTCCGAGAGGGTCCCGGAATCGCGTAACCGGCCGAGGCGCTCCAGTTTCGCCACCAGATCCTCTTCGGGCTGCGCGGCCGGCGGCGGCGTGTACTGCTCCGGCTGCCGGTAGGTCTGCTGCTGCTCGGCGTAGGCCTCCTGCTCGACCGCCCGGCGCTGGGAGCGGCGGTCCAGCGCATTGGTAGTGGCGCGGGCGGTACCCGCGACGACGGCCGTGCGCGCCATCGTGCCGAGCAGCCCCGGTCGTCCTACGCGTCCTGCCCTGAACACCATGGCCGGTCCTTTCTCACGAGGCGGCGAGCGCCGCGTCCACGGCGTCGCGCGGAATCTGGACGTGCAGCGCCAGCTCACCGCCTGCGGCGGCCACGGTGGCGCCCAGCCGGCGAGCCCACGTCTGTTCGTAGACCACCACCACCGCGCAGGTCCCAGGTTCGAGGGTGTCGCGCACGATATCGAGATCGGCGTCGCTGACCAGCCCGCGCGGGTCGACCGACAGCCCGTCGAGTCCCACATCCTGCAGGGGCTCGTCCACTTCGAGCTGGACGATATCGCCCTCCGCGGTTCGCGCCAGGTAGATCAGGTCGATGATGGTGGCTGCGCCGTGGCCGACCACCGCGCGTAACGCGTCGACCACCGACGACGCGATACGTTCTGCGGGAAAGGCCAGCACGGCCAGTTCGACAGGGCCCAGACGCTCGGTCGTCATGAGTGTCGATCCTGCCCCGGGGCGGGTGGCGACGCATCATCCGATTCGGGTGAAACCTGCTCTGTGCACGGTTGGCGTACTCCCGGCACCGACCGGTCCGCCGGTTACGCCTGCCGGACGCACCCGCCGCCTTCGCCGTCGCCGGCGAACCGGGAATCTAGGCTGGCGGAGGTGACCACCCCCGAACCGACCCCGACCGGCCGTTCGATCGTCCTGGAAACTCCCGGCGCGCACGCCGAGATCGGCACGGTGGCCGCCGTGCTACGCGGTCTGACCGTCGCCGGAGTCGCGGTCACCGAACCGGTCCCGGCGGCGGCCACACCACCGATGGGCGCCGGTATCGTCCTGGTGCCCTGGCCCAACCGGGTCCGTGACGGTATCTGGATTCTCGACGGGCTACCGCAGCAGCTCGACATCACCGAGGTGACCCGGTCGAACGCGATCCACGGTCTGCTGCGCAATACCGACTACGAGATACGGCAGCAGTCCGCGGCCGCGGTGACGCTGGGTGCGCTGATACCCCCGCAGCACGGCTGGCCGTTCCTGCTCGACACCTGGGTGCGTTACGAATTGCGGTCCGACGGGCTCGCCGTGACCCACGGGGTCGCCAACCACAGCGAACGGGTGGCGCCGTACGCGGTGGGCGCGCACCCGTACCTCCGTGTGGGCGCGACGCCGATCGAGGATCTGGTGCTGACGGTGGCCGCGGAGACCTACTTCGAGATCGATGCCCGGATGAATCCGGTGGCCGAACATCGGGTCGCGGGCACCCGCTACGACCTGCGTGCCGGAGTACCGCTCGCCCGGCTGGACCTGGACACACCGTTCGGCGGAGTCATGCCCGCGCCTGCGGCCCGGCTCACCGCACCCGACGGTGCGGCGGTCGAACTCGCCTGCGATACCGGGTGGGAGTATCTGCAGGTTTTCACGCCCCGGGAGTTCCCGCGCGCGGACGGCAAAGGTCTCGCTGTCGCGCTGGAACCGATGACCGCCCCGCCGGACGCACTGAACTCCGGTCTGGGGCTGCGGCACCTGGCACCGGGGGAGCGCTGGGAGGGTGGCTGGTCGATCCGCTATACACCGGCGCCGCCGTCCGGTCGGTGAACCGTAGGGTCCCTGGCCGGCGGTGACGGCGCACGGAATTTCGCGGACCTGTGCCCGGTTCCATGGGCTCCATGGATGTTCGGGTGTCTGCCGTCGACTGCGGCGCGCACCGCCCGGGCCGCGAGATGTGCTGATGGGGTCGACGATCGTGGTCACCGGCGCGACCGGACCGGTGGGGCGGCGGGTGGTCGCGGCTTTGGCGGCCGGTGGCGCCGTGGTTCGGGCGGTGACCCGGCATCCGGCGGCGGCACCGGTCGTCGGGGGAGTCGAGAACATTTCGGCGCGGCGACCGTTCGATGACCTGCTCACCGGTGCGCGGGCCGTCCTGGTCGATCTCACCGCGCTGGGACTCGGTGACGGCGCCGCCGATCCCGGCAGCCGTCTGGGTGAGCTGATCGCCGCGGCACACGAGCAGGTGTGGACCACCTGGTGTTGCTCTCGTCGGCCTCGGCGCTGGACTCCGCCAGTCCGATCGGCGCGGGGTACCGGCCGCTGGAGGATCGTCTCGAAGCCTTCACCGGCGCGGTGACGATCGTGCGACCAACGCTGTTCGCCTCGAACACCGCGCACTGGTGGTCGGCGGGGATCCGGCAGGGCCGGGCCGTATCGGCTCCCTATCCCGATGTGGCCGTCGCGCCGATCGACGAGCGGGATGTGGCGCCGGTGCCCTGCTGACCGATTCCGCCGGAGCGGGTGGGAATACCTCCTGACCGGCCCCGGCGCTGCTCACCCCCCGGGAACTGGTCGCGACGATCGCGGATGTCCTCGGCGTCGCGATCGCCTTCGAAGAGGTATCGCCGGAAACGGTGCGGCGTGGCCTGCTCGGCGCCGGCGTACCGGAATGGGCCGCCGCCGGACTGCTGCGATCGTTCGAGTACGCGCGGCTCGAACCGCCCGTCCCTTCGTCCGCCGTCCGGACGCTGACCGGGCATCCGGCCCGCACCTACGGTGAATGGGTCACCGACCATCTCGAATTGTTCCGTTGAACGCGTGCGACCCGGCAACCGTTTCGTGTCATCTGCCGAGCCGGTCGGATTCAACGCTGCCGGTGACGCCGGATGTCCGCCGCGACAACCTCGAGCGCGGGACTGCGATGGCGGCGCGGACGGGTCACCGGTGGATCGCAGGCGGATAGGGCGGGGCCGCCGAGCACATTCAGTTCGCCGGCGGCGATCTCGGTTTCCACGGTGATCGCCGGCAGCACTGTCCAGCCCAGCCCCACCGCTACGCAGCGTTCGGCGGACAGAACAGCGGGGTCGGCGTAATCGTGAAGTGGTCGGCAGCAACGGGCACGGGCGCCGCGTCGGCGGCCCGCCCGGAGAGGGTGACCTATGACGACGCGAACCGGTCCGGTCGAGGATACGAACAGCTCGGCCGGGGATCTGCCCGCCACGGGACGGGGCGCCTTCGCGGTCCTGCTGGCGGTGACCTTCCTCGCCTTCGTCGACTATGCCGCACTGCTGTCGGTTGTCCCGCTCTGGTCGGCGGCGGGCGGGGCGAGCGGTATCGCGGTGGGGGCGACGACCGGCGCCATGATGGCGGCGACCGTGGCAACGCAACTGGCCGCGCCGTGGCTCTTCCGGATGCTCACCCTGCGGGCCATGATCACGACCGGCGCGGTGTTGCTCGGGGCGCCGACTCCGCTGTACCTGTTGTCCGCCGATATCGCGCCGGTCCTGGCGATCACCGTGGTCCGCGGCGTGGGCCTGGCCCTGGTGGTGATTGCGGGCGCCACCCTCGTCGCCGATCTGTCCACTGCGCGTGCACTGGCCTCTCGGGCATCACTGTTCGGTGTCGCGGCCGCGCTACCGAATCTCGGTGCGCTTGCCGGTGGCGTCTGGATCGCCCGGACCTGGGGCTTCCCGATCGTTTTCTGGGGATCGACGCTGGCCTGCCTGACCGGTGCCGTGCTGGCCGGGTCGCTGCCGCAGGGGTCTCGCGCCCATTTCCGGCTGGCCGGCCCGGCCGACGCCGGCCGGATCGCGGCACCGATCGCGCTCTTCGCACTGACCGCCGGTTCGTTCGGTGCGGTCACCACCTTTCTACCGGTCGCCCTTCCGGATGCCGCCGCTGCGTCGTGGGCGCTGCTCGCCGCGTCGATCGCGCTGGTCGTGGCACGGCTCGGCGCCGGAATGACGGGCGATCGATTCGGTGCTGGACGGCTGCTCACGGTGTCGGTGCTGTCCGCCGCGGGCGGCCTGGCACTCACCGCCGTCGCGCTGGCCACCGTGCACCATGCCTTGTTGCTCGCCGGGACGACCCTGCTCGGCGCGGGTTTCGGGGCCTGCCAGAACGATTCGTTCGTCCTCACCGTGCGGCGTCTCGGCGCCGCCCGCAGCGGTACCGCGAGCACACTGTGGAATATCGCCTACGACGGCGGGCTCGGGCTCGGGGCCGTGGCTCTCGGCTGGTTCGTCGGCTCGGCCGGGTATTCCGGCGCCTTCCTCGGTATGGGCGTCGCGACCGCGGTGGTATCGGCGACTGTTGCGATGATCGGCCGTCGGCGCCGGCGCAATTCGGGGCGGAGTGCAGGTGCGGCTCCGGTTCGGAACCGACCGGAGCAGTCGTCCGGCATCCGCGCCGATTCCGGCCCGCAACCGCGCACCCGGACTCGATGATTCGCCCGGCGCCGGACCACAGGACGGAAACCGGTTCACCGGTCGGCGAGTACCAGCGCGAATCGGTCGCCGGGATCGGTCCAGACCCGGCGCACCCGGAAACCGGCCGCGGTCAGTTCGGTCCGGACAGCGGCCGGCCGGAATTTCGCCGATATCTCGGTACGCAGCTGCTCGTCGGCGGCGAAATCGACCACCAGATCCAGCTCCGGAATCGTGACCCGCATCGGTCTCGTGGCGACCAGACGCATTTCGATCCACTCCAGATCGGGGTCCCATACCGCGATATGGGCGAATCCGAGCGGATCGAAATCGGCGCCGAGGCGGGCGTTCACCACATGCAGCATATTGCGGTTGAACTCGGCGGTGACGCCCGCGGCATCGTCGTAGGCGGAAATCATCTCGGCGGGATCGGTCACCAGTCCGACACCCACCAGCAGGTGTTCGCCCGGTCTGAGCATCCGGTGCAATTCGCCGAGAAAGGCGGTGCGGTCGAAAGGCGGCAGATTTCCCAGGGTGCCGCCGAGCAACGCGACCACGCGGCAACCACCGTGCGGCAGTGCCGGGAGCATGGTGGTGAAATCGCTGACGATTCCGTGGATGGACAGATGCGGGAACTCGTCGCTGGTCCAACCGGCCGCCGCCCGCAGCGCGCTCTCGGAGACATCCTGCGGTACGTAGGAGCACAGTGATCCGTGCGCGCTGAGCGCGTTCAGCAGTATTCGTGTCTTCTCCGCGGATCCCGAACCCAGTTCGACCAATTCGGTCGCACCCGAGGCGTGCCGCGCGATCGCGTCGGCGCAGTCGAGCAGAAGTGCGTATTCGGTGCGGGCCGGATAGTACTCCGGCAGTCCGGTGACGAGATCGAAGAGTTTGCTGCCCCGGGCGTCGTAGAACCATTTGGGCGGAAGCCATTTCCGAGGACCGGACAATCCCCAGAGCACATCGGTGCGCAACTGCTCGCGGAGATCGGCCTCCGTGAGCTGGATATCGAAGGTGGGAGCGATAGCCATTGGATCCCTCTCTTTCCGTGGCTGTCGCCGGAAAAGGTATGGCAACCGCGGCGAAGGGACATCCGCCATCCCGAGCGGAATATCCGCATCTGCGCATCTCCGGTGCGGATACGACCTCCGGCGGACGCCGGCACGGATGTCGGCCGGAGCCGGGATGCGGATATTCCACGATGTCGACACCGATGTTCGGTGGGGGTCGCGCCGTTACTGTCGGACGGGCTCGGCGACGACGAGCCGCCGAGCTGGGAACCGATGTGCCCGGCGCAGCCCGGCACAGAGAGGAAGACCGCCATGAAGAAGATTTCGATGGCACTGTCGCTCGCTTCCGTCACCGCGGCCGGGGTGGTACTGGCAGTGGCGAATTCCGGTGTGGCGAGCGCCGTGATCGAGAGCAATCGCAATATCAAGCGTGATATCGCCCCCGTACGGTGGGAGCGCTGAGATTCACCCGTCGGCTTCGGCGTCTGCTGCCGAAGCCGGCGACCTCGCGTCGCCCGGCCGGTGCAGCGGTGAACGGCTACGACATCCTGAATGAGGTCGCCGCCCTGCCGATCAGCACCTGGCGCTATGAATGGGAAGCCGACCACATCCGTCATCTGGGACCGATGGCGCAGGACTGGATGGCCGCCTTCGGTCTCGGGGACAACGACGAGGTGATCCACGCGGGGGATGCCAGCGGCGTCGCGCTGGTCTGCATCCAGGCACTGCACCGGGAGGTGCTGGAGTTGCGGGCCGAGGTGGACCGGCTGCGCGGCCAGATGACCGGCACCGATTCCGACGTGGGTTCACCCGGGCCCGGGTGAGGTCCGGACGGGTTCTACCGCATCCGTTCGGCAAACGTGATGCGCCGCCCTCTTCGGAGGGCCTGGAGCGGACCGTCCGATGTCATATACCCACTTCAGCCGGTCATTGTGCCGATCCGTGGCCGTTCTGCAATCCCTGATCCGCTTGACACCCGGCAACCGTGGCACCATATTGGCTACTGATCGGACAATGATCGAATGCCGCGACGCAGACTGCACGCACCGCTCCGTGACAGGAGAATTGGATGCCGCTCTTCTCGCCGGGTTTCTCCGGTCGCCGCCGCGATGCCGACGTCGATACGCGCCTGCCGCCGGGGCAGTACCTCACCGAGGATTTCCCGGTTCTCTCGGCCGGGCCGACGCCGGGAGTACATCCCGAGAACTGGACCTTCACCGTCACCGACGAGGCCGGCGGCCGCAAGGTATGGGACTGGGCCGCGTTCCGGGCCCTCCCGCAGGAGACCCCGCACGTGGATATCCACTGCGTGACCCGCTGGACCAAGCTGGACACCGATTGGCAGGGCGTCTCGCTGGATACCCTGCTGGCCGATGTAGAGACCCAGGCGGACTACGCGCTGATCGAATCCCACGGCGGATACACCACCGATATCCCGCTGGAGGATCTCCTCGACGGTAGAGCCTGGATCGTGCACAGTTTCGACGGCCGCGACCTCGAACCCGAGCACGGCGGCCCGGCCCGGCTGCTCGTTCCGCATCTGTACTTCTGGAAATCGGCCAAATGGGTCAGGGGAATCCGGCTCCTCGACGAGGACGTTCCCGGATTCTGGGAGGCGGCCGGCTACCACGAATACGGCGACCCGTGGCGCGAACAGCGATACCGCGGCGATTGAGCGCGCCGCCCCGGTGGCTGGCGGCCGAACTGGTGCGGATACGTCCGGAGGCTCCCGGCGCGCGCACCCTGACGCTGCGGGTGCCCGACTGGCCGGGCCATCTGCCGGGCCAGCACGTCGACGTGCGGCTCACCGCCCCGGACGGCTATCACGCCGAACGCAGTTATTCGCTGGCCGCACCCACCGCCGGCGAATCGATCGAGCTGACGGTGCAGCGGGTGCCGGGCGGCGAGGTGTCGCCGTATCTGGTGGACGACCTGCCGGTGGGTGCCTACATCGAGGTCCGCGGTCCCGTCGGCGGCTGGTTCGTGTGGGAACCCGCCGGCGAGCCGGTACTGCTGATCGGGGGCGGCGCCGGGATCGTTCCGCTGATGGCCATGCTCCGGGCATACCGGGCGGCGGGGGAGTCCGCGCCGCTGCGCCTGGTCTACTCCGTGCGCGACCCGGGCCAGCGCTACTACCTCGATGAACTGGACGATTTCGGCGGATACCAGGCCCGGGTGGACTTCGTGTACACCCGGCGCGCGCCCGCCGACTGCCCGCGACCGGCAGGTCGGCTCACCAGAGCCGACCTGCCGGTCCACGACGTTCCACCGGCGCCCGGTACCGGCTGTTATGTCTGCGGCCCGACCGGTTTCGTCGAACACACCGCGGCCTTGCTGGTGGGTGCCGGGTATCCGGCGGCTGCGGTGCGCACCGAGCGTTTCGGACCGAGCGGAGGATGAACTGTGCCGACCCCAGAAGCTCCGGAATTCGGCGACGATCATATCGACGGCAATGCGCTGGCCGGACCGCTGTCCCAGGTGTTCGTCGCCGATATCACCAGCTGCGACTGCCGCTGTGGGTACTGCGGCCGGGTGGGCCCACTGGCGACGGCGGTGGTGTACACCCACTGCCCGGGCCGGGTGGCGCGCTGCCCCGGTTGCGCCCGGGTCCTGCTGCGCCTCACCGAGACTCCGGCCGGTACCTGGCTGGATCTGGGGGCCGGTGCGGCGCTGCGGCTGCCGGTCGCTGGTTGAGTCCGGACGGATCGCCCGAACTGCGCGGATCGGAGAAGAGTATGACCACTGCACCGACCGGTCACCGTCGCGAACGGGCTCGCCGTGCTGCTCTATAACGCCCGCCTCGTCGACGGACGCGGCGGTGATCCGGTCCCGGACGCGGCAGTCGTCATCCGGGACGGCCGGTTCACCTGGGCCGGGCGCCGCGGCGACGAACCGGAGCCGGTCGCGGGGGAGGCGCGGGTCGATCTGCGCGGTAATACGATCTGTCCCGGATTCTTCGACTGCCACGTACATTTCGCATTGCCGGGGACCAAAGGCACGCTCTACGACGGTCTCGCCCAACCCGCCTCCTATCGCACGCTGACCGTGCTGGAGCGGCTCCGGGTGACCCTGCGCAACGGGGTCACCACCGCACGCGACCTCATGGGTATCGATACCGGTTTCCGCGATGCCGTCGCGCACGGCCTGATCGAGGGCCCGCGACTGCTGGTGGCGATCAATATGCTGAGCCAGACCGCCGGACACGGGGATTTCACCTTGCGCTCCGGATTCGATCCCACCCCGTATCTCGCCGCGCCCGAAGCACCACCGTTCCGCGTGGACAGCGTCGACGAGATCCGCGCCACAGTGCGCCGGCTGATCGCTCTGGGTGCGGATGTGATCAAGGTGGCCACCAGCGGTGGTGTCGCGACTCCGAACGACCAGCCCGAATGGCTGGGAATGCGAACCGAACTGGTACGCGCGGCAGTCGAGGAGGGTATTGCCTACGGTGGGGTGCCGGTGGCGGCCCACGCTATCGGTTACGCGGGGATCAGGGCCGCGATCGAGGCGGGCGTGCGCAGTATCGAGCACGGTTACGCCCTCGATAACGAACTGCGCCGGCGGATGGTCGATCAGGGCACCTTCCTGGTGCCCACCCTGCTGGAGACCGTGCACGATCTCGACCCGGCCCGTACCTCCGCGGTCGCCGCACACAAGAGTGTGCACTGGCACGAGGTCGCCCAGCAGGCGGTCGGGGAATCGGCCGCCGCCGGGGTGGCGATCGCACTGGGTACCGACGCCGGTCTGGGGCCCGATCACGGCACGAATCTGGCCGAGCTCGGACTGCTGGTGCGGTTCGGCGGGCTCACCCCGGGAGAGGCGATCGTCGCCGGTACCCGTACCGCCGCCCGGCTGTGCGGAGTCGAGGAGCATCTGGGCACAGTCGAGGCCGGCAAGATCGCCGATGTGGTCGTCGTGGCGGGTGATCCGCTCGCCGATATCGGCGAGCTGGGAAACCCGGACAAGATTCTGCTGGTGGTGAAGGATGGTGTGCCGGTGGTGGACCGGGCCGGATTCCTTCCGGCTGCCACACCTCCAGGGTGATCCGCGGCCGGTATCGGGCCCGGCCACCGGCCGTGGGGAACATTCTTCCTATAAGAAACCCGGCCGGTTGTGGACAGTGGAGTCTTCGGCGGGTGCGCCCGGCATCCGCGGCGTGCCGCTATCCCGGAGGGAACAGTTCTATGTCGGCCGAGATCGTGATGTGGGCGGCGAATGTCACAGGCCTGGTCAGCTGTGCGGTGCCGTGGCGGGGTCGAGCCCGCCGGATCCGGCACCTGGCCCTGCTCGCCCCGGTGGCAGCGGTTGTCCAGTTGTCCGCCGGAGGCTATCGCTGGCCGCTCGTCCCGGCGTACGCCTTGGCCGCGGCCATCGCCGTGGGGTGGCTTCTGGGCGCAGTCCGCCCCGGGCGCCCGGCGTGGTGGTTTCGCGCTACCGGAACAGCTACCGGAGTAGCGGTTTTCGCGGTCTCGGTGGCGACACCGATCGCTGTCCCCGTCTTCCGGTTGCCCGAACCCGGTGGTCCGTACGCGATCGGCACCACGACCTACCACTGGCGCGACGACGCCCGGCGGGAGATCTTCGACCCCGACCCGGCCGCCCGCCGGGAACTGATGGCGCAGATCTGGTATCCGGCCGAACCCACGGCGAACACTGCCGACGCCCCTTACGTGACCGATTCCGCGGCGCTTTCGGCCGCGGCCGGCCCGATGCTCGGCGCGCCGGGTTTCGTCTTCGACTTCTGGGACGCCGTACCCACCCACGCGACCCGGCGACCGCCGGTGGCATCGGGCCGTTCCCGGTATCCGGTACTGATCTTCGCCTCGGGGCTCGACGCGTTCCGTCAATCCAATATGTTCCAGGTCGAACGGCTGGTCTCGCACGGGTTCGTCGTGGTCGGCCTGGATCAGCCCTACACCTCGGCCGCGACCGTGTTTCCGGACGGCCGCACGGTCACCGGATGGACCAAGGACCGGGTGTATCCGGCGGTTCAGCAGAGCATCACGCCCACCGTGCCCGCACCCGGCCTCGGCTACGCAGTCCTACCCGACGGGCTCATCCCGTACCTGGCCCGCGATATCTCCTCCGCCCTGGACCGGCTGGCCCGGTTGGACGACGCGGATCCCGCCGGTCTGCTGACCGGTCGCCTCGATCTGGGCCGGGCCGGCGCGTTCGGCGTCTCGCTCGGAGCGATGACGGTCGGCGCGGCATGCCACGCCGACCCGCGGTTGCGTGCCTGTTCGATGATGGATGCCGCGATGACCGCCGATGTGGTCCGTGACGGGCTGCGGCAGCCCGGTATGTGGCTGACCCGGGACGCCGAATCCATTCTGCTCGAACGTGATCGCAGCGGTGGCTGGCCGGACCGGGAGATCACCGAAACCCTCGACACCCAGCGTGCCGTGTTCGCCGCGAGTCCGCCGGGACGGGGATATCACGTGGTGATCCCCGGGATGTTCCACCTGAACTTCACCGATGCGCCCAGTTGGACGCCGCTGGCGCAGCGATTGGGGATGTCGGGTCCGATCGGCGGCGCTCGCGGCCACGAGATCGTTGCCGCGTACACCCTGGCCTTCTTCGATCGGTTCCTGGGCGACGACTCGGCGACCCTGCTCGACGATCCGCCGCCGTGGCGTGAAGTCCATATCGAGCGCCGATGAGTGCCCGGGTTCGGGTGATCTTCTTCTCGGTTGGGACGAATTCGGCGGCACGATGCCGCTCGATTCGTAGAATGCCCAGTGTGCGAGGCATTTCGGCGCGCGCACGGGATTCGGCGATGCGGCCCCGTGGTTGACGGCCTAAACTCGTACCCAGAACTTCTCGTGGTTAAACCAGCCTGCCGGCTGGACCGGGCCCGCGGGCAGGTAGGAGAGCGTCAGTGGACCTCGAAGAAGCACGCCGTTTCGCGGCAGGAGTGTGGGGCAGGGCGGATCTGACACGGACAGAGCGCTTGGCAGCCGTCAAGGCGGACGCGCACGCGCGCGGTAAGGAGCCGTTCGATCTGGGCCGGCTCGAAGCGCTGTGCGATACGAGCGATGCCGGACGGACCGACCCGCCATCCTGGCGGCAGCGCCGGTTCGAGCTGGTCTACTACAGCCATCCCGAGATGATGAGCATGGAGGATCTCGCCGACCACGTCATGATGACGCAGGGTTGTAGCCCGGCGATCCGCCGGATCGACTAGGTCGCCCCACCCGGAACCTGTTCGCGCGCGCCCGGTGCCGCGGATACGTGCCAGAAGTCGGCGTAGCGACCGCCGCGATCCAGGAGCTCCTCGTGGGTGCCGTCCTCGACGATCCGCCCTTTGTCCAGGAAGATGATCCGATCGGCCCGCCGGACCGTCCGCAGCCGATGTGCCACCGTCACGACAGTCCGGCCCGCCATGAGGCGTTCGATGCCTTCGTGCACGGCCGCCTCGTTCACCGGATCCAGCGCCGAGGTCACTTCGTCGAGCAGTACGATCGGCGCATCCTTCAGCAGCGCTCGCGCGATCGAGACCCGCTGGCGTTCACCGCCCGAGAGCAGTGCCCCGCCTTCGCCGACAGCTGCCGCCCGGCCCCCGGGTAGGCGTTCGATCACCTCGTCCAGGCGGGCCGCCGTGGCCGCCGCGCGGATTTCGGCGTCGGTCGCATCGGGCCGGCCGAGACGGATATTGTCCTCGACGGTGCCGTCGAACAGGTAGACGTCCTGGAATACGACGGCGAATCGGGCCATGGCCACTGCGGTGTCGACGGCACGCACATCGATGCCGCCGAGGCGCACCGTCCCGGCGTCCACATCGTGGAAGCGGGCCATCAACTGCAGCAGTGTGCTCTTTCCCGCACCGGACGGGCCCACGATGGCGAGCCGCTGCCCCTCCGGGACCGAAAGCGACACCCGGTCGATCACCGTGCGGTTCCCGTGCGCGTATACGACGGATTCCAGCTCCAGGTCATGGCCGTCCGGATGCTCCGGCTCGGCGGCCTCCGGTAGCGGCTCTGTGCACAGCAGATCGTCGAGTCGGGTCAGCACCGAACGGGCGCTGCGTAGTTTGCCGCCCATCTCCGAAAGCGACAGCAGCGGATCGGCGCAGCGAGCGGCCAGCACCAGAATCGTCAGCAATTCCGCTGCACCGATTCCGCCGCCCATGGTGAGGTAGGCGCCGAGCGCCAGCAGCGTGGTGAAAATCGCCTGCACCGTGATCGCCGAGCCCACCGCACCGGACAGCGCCGCCAGCGTGGCGCGTCGGTTCGCCGTCTCGACCGCGCGCAGCGAATCGTCGAGCAGCCGGAAACGTTCCGCGCTCCGGCCACCTGCGCGCAGAACCGGTTGGGCCTGCAGGTATTCGACGACCCGCGCGGTGGCCTCCGCGTCACGGGCGTGTCTTTCCGCATCTGTCGCCGCCGCCGCACGCCCGGTCCGGATCTGCACCACCGCTACGACCGGCGCCGCCGCGAGCGCGGCCAGTCCCATCCGCCAGTCGAAGGCGAGGATGACCACGACGATGGTCAGCGGGGTGACGCAGGCCGAGACGAACGGCGCGAGCAGGTGCGCGATCACACTCATCGCCTCGAGAATCCCGCGTCCGGCCAGTGCCGATACCTGGCCGACCCGGTTCGGGCCGAACCAGCCGAGGGGGAGCCGCGCCAGGTGATCGCCGAACCGCCGGTAGAGGCCCAGCAGTAACGCGGACCCGACCCGGAAGCCGGCGAGGTCACTGAGATAGCGCAGCGCGCCGTAGCATCCGACGGCGACCACGAAGGCGATCAGCCAGGGTCGGGCGTCGCCGGGCGTACTCCCGAACAATCCTCGCAGGACGGGGACCAGCAGAGCATAGGACAGGCCTTCGGCGACCGCGGTAACCGTCATCAGTGCCACGGTGCGACGTACCGGCCGCGCGTATTCTGGGCCCAGCACCCGCAACAGCATCCGGATCATCGCGCGCTGTCTCCTCGTGGCAGTTCACTGTCGGTCTCGGTTTCCAGGGGATGTCGGGAGTGCTGGTACGCGGCGAATCTTCCGCCCGCGGCCAGCAGCTCGGCGGAGGTACCGCGTTCGACGATCACACCGTTGTCCAGCAGCACGACGGTGTCGGCGTCGGCGATCGTCTCCGGCCGGTGTGCGATGACCAGCACGGTCACCTCGCCTCGCCGCGCCGCCAGCGACCGGCGTACGGCCTGCTCGGTATGTGGGTCCGCGAAAGCAGTCGCCTCGTCGAGTACGAGCACCGGGGTATCCGCCAGCAGGGCGCGGGCCAGCGCGATCCGCTGTGCCTCACCCCCGGACAGCCCGGTTCCGGCGCCGAGGACGGTCTCGTATCCGGAGGGCAGCTCGAGTATCCGGTCGTGGATATTCGCCGATTTCGCGGCCCGGACCACCTGGTCCGGGCCGGCGTCCGGAACCGCCAGCGCGATATTGTCCGCGACCGAGGCGCGCAACAGCCGCACATCCTGGAAAACGAAGGAAACCGTTCGGTAGAGGTCGTGCGCGGTGAGATCGCGCAGATCGACCCCACCCAGCTCGACCGCGCCGCGATCCGGGTCGAAGAAGCGCGGCAGCAGCTGGACAAGCGTGGATTTTCCGCTGCCCGAGGGCCCGACCAGCGCGGTCACTGTGCCCGGTTCCAGGACCAGATCTATTCCGCGCAGCACTTCGTGGCCGGACTCGTAGCCGAAGTGGATATCGCGCAGCTCCACCCGGTGCCCCGCCGGAGTACGGGGCCGAATGGGCTCCGGAAGTGCCGGCCGGTCGAGTACCTCGCGGATCCGGCCGACCGCGCGCCGGGCGGCCTGGGCGTCGTCGAAACCGTGCCCGAGGGCGGCGACCGGGGCGGTCAGGCCGAGGCCGAGCAGCAGGAAGGGCAGCAGATCCGCTGGGGCCAGCGCACCGGAGGTGATCAGCGCGGTACCGCCGGTCAGCACCACCGCCAGCACGAACGGTGGTGACAGGACCAGCTGCATTCCCGCGGCCGGCACCGAGAGCCCGCGTACCCAGCGCAGGAAGACCGCAACGAAAGACTCTGTCGCCGCACTGAATTCCCGGTGCGCGCGTGCCGTCCCGCCGAATGCCTTGACCACCGAGATGCCCTGGACGAATTCGATCACGGCATTCGATATCCGGCCGGTGGCCGCATCGAATTCCTCCTGTTCACGCAGCCGTGCCGGGAGCATCATGAGCGGGACCAGTGTCACCGCCAGTGCCACCGGGATCAGTGTGATCAGGGTGAGCCGCCAGTCGACGGTGCCCAGGTAGATCAGCGATACCAGCGGCACCACGAACGCGGCGACGAGCTCACCGGGGGCGTGGGCGATGAACGGATGAACGGCGGCCACGTCCTCACCCACCACTTTCGCCAGTTCACCGGTTCGGCGACGGGAGAACCAGCCGATCGGTACCCGGGCCAGCTGTCCGGCCAGCTGCCGCCGGAACGCCAGCTGCACCCGGGCGTCCAGGAGATGCCCGATCCCGGATGCGGCCGCGGTGCACAGCAGTTGTACGAACAGACCGCTCGCGCCCGCGATCACCACCAGCCGGATATGCCCGTGCTCGACCGGCCCGGTGGACAACAGGGTCCGGCCCAGCTCCACCACCGCCAGCAGCGGCGCCAGACCGGCTACCGCGCCGATGATCTGCAGTACGATCACGGCGCCGAAACCACCCAGGAAGGGGCGCAGTAGCCGAACCGGGTTCGCCTCCGGTACCGCCGGGGTGTCCGATCGGTCGCGCCGGTTCATCTCGGCGAGTTCGACAGTGTTCATCGCCGTCTCGCTGATATCGGTCATGGTGCTCCTGGCCCCGCGGTCGAGTGACGAGCGCTCGACATATCGTCCGGCGGGCCCGAAAAGGGCTTCTCCCACCGATATTTCCGGTTACGACCGCAAGCATCGTCGCGGCAGCGCGGGATGTATTGGACGAATGTTCCGGCCGGGGCGGACGGTGTCAGTGGGTGGGTGTGTGGACACTCCCGGCCCACGCGTCTCCGTCGACGGCGAGCCAGGGAGCGGTCGCCACCGCCGCCGGAGTTATTCCGGCGATAGCCACCACATCCCGGCTGAGATGGGATTGATCGGCGTAACCGCTGTCCGCGGCCACGAGCGCGGCGTTGTGTCCGGCGGCGAGTCGGTGCGCGGCATGGTCGAAGCGGACCAGTTGTGCGGCGCGTTTGGGGGTGAGCCCGATCTGGGAGCCGAATCGCGACCAGAGCCGCTTGCGGCTCCAGCCGACCTCGGCCGCCAGCCGCTCGATCCGGATCTGCCCTCGGCTGCGCACCATCCGCTGCCACGCGAACCCGACCTCGGGGTCCACCGCTCGTCCGGTTTCGTGGCGGCCGGCGAGGGCGGCCTCCGCGATCGTGAATCGCTCGTTCCAGGAGCGGGCGGCCTGCAACCGCCCGCGGAGCAGTTCGGCCTCGGATCCCCACAAATCGTCGAGTGAGACCATTGTCGATCCCGATTCCGCGCAGGTACCCAGCACCCGGTAGGCGACTGCCGGGGAAAGCCGGATCTGCAGGCAATCGATTTCGGCGCCGAGCCCGCGCACGCTACCGGGCAGGAATCCGGCGAAGATGCCGCCACGTAGGTGCCGGCCGTTCGTATCGTCGACGAGACTGCCGTCTCCGAAGTCGATGAACATCGTGAGGGCCGGGTGTGGGATCACCCGGATATCGACGAGGTCCGCGGTTCGGCCGCGGAATCCGGCCATCTCGACCCCCGCGAGGCGAGCCGGCCGCGCCGGGACCGCAATATCCCACAGCCCTGCGGCGGCACCGGTCGACTCGACGTTCTCCATGCCGCAATGATACGGACCGAGCACCGCCGGACCGTGGGCCGCGAATCCACTCCACCAGCAGCGATGCCGGGCGGGGTGCCACGACGATGTGACACGACGAGGGCGGGTCCCTTCCGGAAAGGAAGGGACCCGCCCTGGTAGGTCGCTGTTCGGCTCATTCGGCGACGGAGTAGCCGGCTCGGGTGACGGCCGCGTCGATCGACTCCCGGTCGATCGGTGCGGCGCTGTCGAGCCCGACCGCGCCGGTGCCGAGGTTCACAGTGACCGCGGTGACGCCCGGTATCCGGCCGAGTTCGTCGCGCACCGAGTCGGCGCAGCAACCGCAGGTCATTCCGGTGACGGTGATGTGACTGGTGTTCATGGGATCTCCTGTAGTGGTCGGGTTTTCGATGGTTGCGGTGTTCAGGACGGACGTTCGGCCGCGGATGCGGATCGCCGGGCGGGCGAGGACATGGTCGCGGCGGTTACGGCGGCGCCGACCAGGGCGACCGTGCCGGCGCCGAGGAAGGCGGCGGAGTAGCCGTCGGTGAGCCGGGGCAGGTCGCCGAGTTCGTCGGTGCCGAACGCGGTGGCCAGCGCGGTCATCGCGGCCAGGCCGAGCGCGGAGCCGATCTGATAGCTCACATTGACGATTCCGGAGGCCAGCCCGCCTTCTTCCGGCCGGGCCGCGCCGATGGCGGTGCCGAGCGAGGGGATGAAGGCCAGCGCCATACCTCCCGCGGCGACCAGCGACGCCGGCAGTACGTCGATCCAGAAGGTGCCGGTGGGCCGCACCAGCGACATGATGCCCAAGCCGAGGCCGAGGATCACCAGGCCGGTCACGATCATCGGCTTCGCGCCGAATCGCTGCATCGCCCGGGGCGCGACCACGATCATGCCGAGCATGATCAGGGTGGTCATCGGCAGCAGCGCGGCACCCGACGGGAAAGCGCTGTAGCCGAGTACCTGCTGTAGATAGAGGTTCAGGAAGAACCACATCGGCACCCAGGCCGCACCCAGGAGTAGCTGGGCGAGGTTGGCGGCAGCGAGATCGGGTGCCCGCAAGATTGCCGGCGGCATCAGCGGTTGCGCGCGGCGCGATTGCAGGAACACGAATCCGGCGAGGAGTACCGCGGACGCGGTCAGCACCGCCCAGGTCTGCCCGGAGCCCCAGCCGACCTCGGGTGCGCGGACGATTCCGTATACCGCGGCGGCCAGCCCGGCGGTGGCGGTGACAGCGCCGAGCAGATCGAGTGAGCCGCGGCGGGCCGGTGCCGCGGGCATCAGTGCCGGTACGGCGAGCAGTGCGAGCACCGCGATCGGAGCATTGATGTAGAAGACCCACGGCCAGCTGATGTATTCGGTGATGACACCGCCGAGGAATACTCCGGCCGTGCCGCCGGCGGGTGCCGCGGCACCGTAGACCGCCAGGGCTTTGGTCAATTCGCCCGGTGACGATCCGAAGAGGATCATCAGCAGCGTGAGCGCCGCCGGGGCGATGAGTGCCGCACCGGCACCCTGGATCGCGCGTCCGGTGAGTTCGGCGCCCACGGTTGTGGCCGCACCCGCGAGCACCGAACCGCCCAGCAGTACGACCCAGCCCGCCGCGAACACCCGGCGCGCGCCGAGCAGATCCGACAGGCGTCCGCCGAGGAGCAACAGTCCGCCGAACGCGATGACGTAGGCGTTGAACACCCAGGTCAGATTCTCCTGGGAGAAACCGAGATCGGCCTGCATCCGCGGCAGCGCGATCCCGATGATCGAGGTGTCCATGATGACCATGAACTGGGCGGCGGCGATCACCGCCAGTGCCCACCACTTACGGGTGGCGGGACGTGTCTGCGTACTCATGGCATTTCCGATCCGTTCCTGAAAACTCTACCCGGGTAGGGTATCTGTGAGGTGGAAAAATATGCCGGCACGGGCGTTTCCGTGAGCCGGCGTGGGGTGCGCTGGAGTCCGGTCAGTGCCGGGTGGTATCCACCGCGACGGTGAAGGCGGCGGTACGCACGACACCCTCGTGCCGGAAATCGAGGAACAGCCGGTAGGTTCCGGGGCCCGGTGCGGCCGCGTGGAAACCGATCGCGGGCCCGGCCGGGGTCACGCCGTCGCCCGGCTCACCACCAGGGTGGACGTGGACATAGGCCAGGTCGCCGGCGCGCAGGATCACCAGATGGCCGAAGGCTCCCAGGTATGGGTTCAGGTCGTGTACGGGGTTCCCGTCCTTCTCGACGGTGAAGGTGAGCGCGCCGCCCGCGCCGGTGGCCAGTTCGCCGGTCAGGGTGACCCGGTAGCCGCCGACCTCGGCGGTATCGGCCCGGGCCGGAACGGGAAGCGGTTCATAGGGTCCCGCTACGGCGAGGTCGGCGCCCAGTGTGATGGTCCGGCCCAGGGCGGTGGGTGCGATATCGGTGAACACTCGGTAGGCGCCCGCTTCGCTCGTATCGATCCGGATCGACCAGGTGCCGTGCTCGTCCCGCACCGGATGTACGTGCTGGAAACCGGTCAGTTCCCGGCGCGCGACGATCAGGTGCAGTTCGCGTTCGTGGATCGGTGTGAAGTCGGTGACCGCGGCGCCGTCCGGACCGAGGATCCGGAACCGGAGATCGGTCGCGCCGGGTTCGGTGATCGCTGTCTCGAGATCCAGGGTGTACCCGGCTTCGGTGATCTGCAGTCCGCCGGGGAGGGTGGCGGCGTGGGTCGCGTGGCCGCCGTGGTCTCCGCCGCCGGTGTGGTGGGCGTGCTGGTGGGTGTGCGCGGTGGCGTTCATTTCGTTCTCCTCGGTCGGTCGCTTCGACATGGGAGACATTAATACCCCTAGGGGGTATGTGCAACCCCGCTGTGGTCACCGGCTCGGCACGCGGGCCGGAAAACGCGTAGAGCCGGACACCCGGCGACGGTGTCCGGCCTTGCGGCAGCGGCGGATCCGGCTCGTTATCCGACCGTGGCGGCGTGCCGGATGATGATGTCGCCGAACGAATTACGGGCCCGCACCTGGACGACCTCGCCACCGCGGGTCCCCGTGCCGGCCGGCCCCATGTCGTTGCGCACCGTGCCGTGCAGCGCGTCGGCTTCCAGGTGCACCGCGCTGCCCGCGCTGATCCCCACTTCCAGTTCGCCGGTGGATGTCTCGAGTCGCAGCACACCGCGCGCCGCCTCGCCGATGCGGATATCGCCCTTGGCGACTTTCGCGGTGACCGAATCGCGCGGACCCTCGACGATGATGTCGCCGGCGGCCACTTCGAGTTCGCACCGGCCCAGTCCGCCGATGGCCAGCAAGCGGCCCACCGCGGCGGTACCCCGCAGCCGGGAGCCGGTGGGAACCTCGATCGTCACCTCGATCGACGGATTGCCGCCGAACGGTGAATAGGTCCGCCAGTCCTTCGGCGTGGTGACGGTCAGCACCCCGGCGGCGAAATCCACCCGGGTCTGCTGGGCGGCGCGGATATCGCCCTTCCTGGCTGCGTCGGCCGGCCGGACCTCGACGACGGTATCGGCGCGGTCGGAGGCCACCACCGTGACTGCGCCGGAGAGCACTTCGACGGTGACGGCGATCGGTTCCGGGGTCGAGTAGGTGGGCATGGCGGTCTCCGTGAATCTGAGTCGGGTTCGGATGCGGGGCAGCGGATGCGGTCGGTCCGCCCGGCCGCGTCGAGCGCGGCCGGGCGTCGGGGTCAACGGCTGGAGTCGGTCCAGGTGACCGGGAGTTCGTGGACGCCGTAGATGTTCATATCGGTCCGCAGCGGTACTTCCGCGGCGGGCACGGCGAGCCGCAGCGCCGGGAAGCGGTGCAGCAGCCCCACGAAACCGGCGCGCATCTCGATGCGCGCCAGCTGCTGACCCAGGCACTGGTGCACACCGTGGCCGAACGAGACGTGACCGCGGGCCCTGCGGCGGATATCGAGGGTGTCCGGATCGTCGAAACGCCGGGGGTCGTGATTGGCGGCCAGCAGGGATACGACGACGGTGGAGCCCTGCGGAATCGTTTCGCCGCCGAGTTCGAGGTCCTCGGTGGCGTAGCGGTAGAAGATATCGGCGACCGACAGATAGCGCATCAGCTCTTCGACCGCGTCCGGTGCCAGATCCGGGTTCGCGCTCAGGTCGGCAAGCTGCCCGGGGTTCTCCAGGAGCGCGAAAGTGCCCAGCGCCAGCATGTTGGCCGTTGTCTCGTGGCCGGCGAGCAGCAGCAGGAAGGAGATACCGGTCAGTTCCTCGATCGAGAGGTCGTCGTCCCGGGCCAGATCGGACAGGATGTCCTCACCGGGCGCGGCGCGTTTGGCCGTCACCAGTTCGGCCAGGTAACCCATCATCGCGCCGTAGGCACCCATCTTCTCCTCCAGCGGCTGGTCCCTGAGCAGGAACTTGGCGGAGTTGGTCTGGAAAGTTTCCCGGTCGGCGTAGGGGACTCCGAGCAGTTCGCAGATCACCAGCGACGGCACCGGCAGCGCGAACGCCCGCACCAGATCGACCGGCGGTGTCAGCTCCGCCATTTCGTCGAGCTGCCGTTCGACGACCTCTTCGATATGCGCTTCGAGTTCTTTCATCCGCCGTACGGTGAAAGCGCCGATGAGCTTGCGGCGCAACCGGGTGTGGTCCGGCGGGTCCATGGCGACGAAGACACCCGGGATCTGCGGGGACGGTTCGGTCTGGACGGGCATATCCGGGCTCGCGTCCAGCGCGTGCAGGACGCCGATGTCCTGGCGGGAGCTGAAGCGGGTATCGGCCAGCAACGCCCGGACCTCTTCGTAGCCGGTGACGAGCCATCCTTCGTGGCCGTCGGGGAAGATCAACGGGCTGACCGGGCGGGTCTCGCGCAGCCGGGTGATCGCGCGGGGCGGGTCGAAGGGGCCCGCATCGCGGGCAGTGGGCAGGCCGTGCGGGACGGAGGCGGTATCGCTCATCGGTTCTTCCTGTTCATGGTCTGGTCGGTGGCCGGGCTGCGGAATGCCGGGGGTCATCGGTCCCGGAGGCCGATCGCCGCCGCGGGGCAGCTCTGCGCGGCTTCGCGGGCGGTCGGGTGATGCGGGGCCGTGGGAGTGGAATCGAGGAGGCGCACCCGGCCGTCGGCCTCGTCCTGGTCGAAGATCTCCGGCGCGATCAGCGCGCACATACCCGCGCCGATGCAGCGTTCCCGGTCGACACTGAGTTCCATCGGTTTCCCTTCCGGCCGGACGACGGAACCGGCCGGACCGGCTGTCGCGAGTGCTGGGCTGTTCATACGAGAACTGTCGCCGGTGCCGCTGATATCGGGCTGACATCGTCCTGACACCCGCGCTGACGGTATGTTCGACCAGGTCAGCGGCAAGATCGTCAGCTGGGGAAAGGCGGCCCGGCGGCCCTCGGCCGGCTGCGGCAGAATGGTCCGGTGCAGATCGCGTTGCTTGGACCGCTCGATATCCGAGCAGACGATGGGGGATCTATCGAGGTGCCGGGTGTCCGGTTGCGGGCGCTGTTGATCGCCTTGGCCCTCGAACCCGGTCGTGCGGTCGCGAAGTCGACGCTGGTCGATTGGATCTGGGGTGAGCAGCCGCCCGCCGACGCGGCGAACGCCCTGCAGGCGCTGGTCTCGCGGCTGCGTCGGCTGTTACCGGACGGATCGCTGGAGGGGCAGGCGGGCGGATACCGGCTCACGGTCGAACCCCGCGCGGTCGACGCGACCCGGTTCGAGCAGCTCCTGGAACAGGCCCGCGGTGGGGACGACGCGGACCGGGCCCGCCTGCTGCGCGAGGCACTCGACCTCTGGCGCGGGGCGCCGATGCAGGACGTGGATGTGCGCGACAGTGAGGCCGTCGACGCGCTGATCACCCGGTTCGAGGGGTTGCGCCTGACCGCGGCCGAGGACCTCTACGAGTCCGAGCTCCGGCTGGGCCGGGGCGCGCACCGAGTGGGTGAGCTCACCGATCTGGTGGCCCGCTATCCGGTCCGCGAACGCCTGGTGGTCTCGCTGATGCGGGCGCTCGCCGCCGCCGGGCGCGGTTCGGAGGCGCTGGTGGTGTACCAGGATGCGCGGGAAGCGCTCGCCGACACTCTCGGTGTGGATCCCTCGCCGGAAATGTCGGCGCTGCATATCGCGCTGTTGCGCGGTGAAGTCGGCGCGGACACCGACGATCGCCGGACGAATCTGCGCGCCGAGCTCACCGGATATGTGGGCAGATACGCCGATATCGCCGCCGTACGTGACCTCATCTCGAAACACCGGCTCACCACCCTGACCGGGCCCGGCGGTTCGGGGAAGACCCGGCTGGCACTGGAGACCGCGCAGACGCTGCTCGACGATCTGCCGGATGGGGCCTGGCTGGTCGAATTGGCCTCGATCGACGCGAGCGGTGACGTGGCGCAATCGGCGATCGCCGCGCTCGGCCTGCGGGACGCACTACTCGGCGGCACTCCGGACGCGGAGCCGGTGGACCGCCTCGTCGCGGCGATCCGCGACCGCGAGACACTGTTGATCCTGGACAACTGCGAGCATGTGATCGAAGCCGTGGCGGCCTTCGCCCACCGGGTGCTCGGGGAGTGCCGGCGGTTACGGATCCTGGCCACGAGCCGGGAACCGCTGGGTATCACCGGTGAGGCATTGTGGCAGGTCGAACCGCTGGCCTCACCCGCCGAGGATGCCGACCTCGCCGAGATCGCAGCCTCCCCGGCCGTCCAGTTGCTGCGGGACCGCGCGGGGGCGGTGCGCAAGGACCTCACCGCCGACGCCCACTCGCTCACGACCATGGCCCGCGTCTGCCGGGCACTCGACGGGATACCGCTGGCGATCGAATTGGCTGCGGCCAGGCTGCGGACCATGTCCCTCGACCAGCTCGCCGACCGCCTCGACGACCGGTTCCGGCTACTGACCGGTGGCAGCCGCACCGCGATTCCGCAGCACCGGACGCTGCGCGCGGTGGTCGATTGGAGCTGGGAGCTGCTCAGCGACGCCGAACGAATGGTGTTGCGCAGGCTCGCGGTGTTCTCCGGCGGCGCGACTCTGGAAGCGGCCGAACAGGTCTGTGCCGACCCGGAGGGCCAGGGCAGCGGCGGGGATCCGACGGTCGAACGCTGGGAGGTGCTCGAATTACTGACCGCGCTGACCGAGAAATCGCTACTGCGTACCGCCGGTGGAACCGAGCCGAGGTATCGGATGCTCGATACGATCCGCCAGTACGCACAGGAACGGCTCGCGGCGGCCGGCGAGTCGGATTCGGCCCGCCGAGCACATCTCGGCTACGTCACCCGACTCGCCGAAACCGCCGAACCGCATCTGCGCCGCGCCGAACAATTGGAATGGCTGGTGGTGCTCGGGGCCGAGCACCACAACATCGGTGCCGCGATGCGTGGTGCGCTCGCGGCCGGCGACGCCGCCGGTGCGCTGCGACTGGCCGCGGCGGCCGGCTGGTACTGGTGGCTCGGCGGGCACAAGGCCGAGGGCCTGGAGTTCGTCACAACGGTCGCCGATCTGCCCGCCGAGGTGGACGACGCAACCCGTGCCCTGGTATACGCGCTGGTCGTGCATTTCCTGAGTTCCGGGCGTAACGACGCGAACCAGGTGGAGGAGTGGATCCGCAAGGCCTACACGACCGGCCGCGATGTTCGCGCCGGGCATCCCGCTCTGGCGTTCATCTCCGCGTTGGAGAGCATGTTGCACGGGCCGGAGGCTCTGCCGACCGCCTTCGAACCGCTGCTCACCGATGCCGACCCCTGGGTGCGTGCCCTGGCCCGGTTGCAGATGGGCAAGATGCGGATCGTGCTGGGGCGCGACGGTCCGGAAGCGGGCGCCTATCTCGACGGCGCGCTGGCCGAGTTCCGGGCCCTGGGCGAGCGATGGGGGATGTCGTTCGCGCTGTCCGAGGCGGCGAACCGGCATGCCACCCGCGGCGAATTCGCCGCCGCATGTGAGCTTTTCGAGCAGGCTGTCGCCGTGGTCACCGAGATCGGCGCGGCCGAGGACATCCTCGGACTGCTCTCCCGGCAGGCCCAGCTGTACTGGCTGGCGGGCGATACCGAAGCCAGCGCGGCCGCGGTGGCCGAAGCGCAACGCTACGCGGGACGGGTCGCCTGGCCGGTCGCACTCGCCGAACTGGCCCTGGCGAAAGCGGAGCTGGCCCGGTGGGGCGGCGATACGGGGCAGGCCTACGAGCAGATCGGTATCGCGACAACAGTATTGGGCAGCGAAGCCGAGATGCCGCAACTGGCCGCGGCGATCCACACTGTGCTCGGTTATCTCGCGACCGATCTCGACGAGGCCCGGGAACACCATGCCGCGGCATTCCGGGCGGCCACCGAGGCCGGGCACGCGATTCTCGTCGCGCAGGTGGTCGTCGGAATCGCGGATCTGGCGCTGCGGGCGGACCGCAACGCCGAGGCCGCGCGGCTGCTCGCGGTGAGTGTCGCGGTGCACGGGGCGCCCGACCTCTCCCAGCCGGACGCGGCGCGGATCGCGCGGACAGCGCGAGAACGCCTCGGTGAAGCGGACTTCACCGAGGCGACGCGGGAGGGGGCGCAGGCGGATTGGCAGGAGCTGGCCGCCGTCACGCTCGCTTGTTGAAAGTGGCCCGGGACCACAGGTATCCGACCACCGCGAACCCGGCACACCAGGCGAGTGCCGCCGCGGTGTGACCGCCGGAGGGGTTGCCGGCCAGGAAACCGCGCAGCGACTCGATGATCGGGGTGAACGGCTGATACTGCGCGAACTGCCGGACCCCCTGCCCCATCTTCTCGGCCGGCACGATCGCGGTGCTCACGAACGGCAGCATGATCAGCGGCACCACCCCCATACCCGCGGATTCCGGAGTTTTCGCCGCCATACCCAGCGCGACCGTGAGCCAGGAGGCCGCGAAGGACGTGGCCGCCAGGATGCCGAGCGCGCCGAACCAGTCGGCACCGGTCGCCGGCGGCCGGAATCCCAGTGCGAACGCCACCGCGAGAATCGCCACGATGGCGACAGCGTTGGTCAGGATGGTGGCCACCACGTGCCCGGTCAGTACCGCGCTGCGGGAGACGTCCATGACCTTGAACCGGTTGATGATGCCCTTCGACATATCCGAGCTCACCGCCACCGCGGTGCCCGACAGTCCGTAACTGACTGCCAGCAGCAGCATCCCCGGGGTCGCGTAGTCGATGTAATCGCCGCCGACATCGAAAGCGCTGCCGAACACGTAGACGAAGATCAGCATCATCACGACCGGCATGAAGGCCGCGTTGAAGATGGTGACCGGGTTGCGGGCGATATGTTTGAAGTTGCGGCGCAGCATGATCGACGAATCGGTCAGCGGTGCGGTGATCGTGTTCATATCGCGTCGACCTCCGTGGTCGCATGGCCGGTCAGGGAAAGGAAGACATCGTCGAGATCGGGGGTGTGCACAGAAACCTCGGTGGCCTCGAGCGCGGCCCCGTCGAGTCGATCCAGGACGTAACGCAGCGATTTCGAACCGCCGTCGCCCGGAACCCGCAGGGAAAGCGTTTCGTCGTCCCTGGTGGAATCGGGCAGCACCCGCGCCGCCGCGTCCAGTTCCGCCCCCTGGGTGAAACGCAGCCGGACATAGCTGCCGGGTACCCGGCGCTTCAGCTCGTCGGCGGTCCCCTCGGCGACGATCCGTCCCTGGTCGAGCACCGCGATCCGGTCGGCGAGCTGGTCGGCTTCCTCGAGGTACTGGGTGGTGAGGAAGATGGTGACTCCCTGGTCTGTCAGCCCGCGCACGATCTCCCACATGGTGCGCCGGCTCCGCGGATCCAGCCCGGTGGTCGGCTCGTCCAGGAAAACGATCTCCGGCCGGGTCACCAGCGTCATCGCCAGATCCAGTTTCCGCCGCATACCGCCGGAATAGGTGGCCGCGCGTTTCCGTGCCGATCCGGTCAGATCGAACCGGTCCAGCAGTTCGGCCACCACCCGCTTGCGTTCGGCGCCTTTCAGGCGGTGGATATCCGCCATCAGCTCCAGGTTCTCCGCGCCGGTCAGCAGATCGTCCACCGCCGCGAACTGACCGGTGACCCCGATCGAGGCGCGCACCGCCTTCGTCTCGGTGGCGATATCGTGCCCGGCGACCCGCGCTGTCCCGCCATCGGCTTTCAACAGAGTGGTCAGTACGTTCACCGTGGTCGTCTTGCCCGCGCCGTTGGGGCCGAGCAGGGAGAAGATGGTGCCGGCGCCGATGTTCAGATCGATACCGTCGAGGACGGTTTTGTCCCCGTACGCTTTCCGCAGCCCCGAGGCCGCGATCGCTGTAGTGCTCATGGAGGCAACTGTCGGCGGCCGGGCTGATACGGGCCTGACGCCGTGCTGACACGACCACTGACATACTGTCGGCCAGTCCGGTGATCCGGGTGCGCTAGGCCGGGCTGTATCCCGTGAACTCGTGGGCGGTCACCGTGACCAGCTGCCCGCCCATCGCCTTCACCGCCGTCCGGAAGCCGGGCCGGCCGCCAGGTGGTAGCGGCACGGACCAGGTGGACGAGCCGTCGCCGGAATCGATCGCGGATACGGTTTCGCCGTCGGTCAGGGTGAGGTGGCTCGCGTCGGTTACGCCGTCGTAGTGCAAGGTATTCGAGAACGGTGTCGGCTGCTGCCAGACCGGGTGCCCGTCCGCGAGGTCGAGGCCGACCAACTCCGCTCCGCCGGGTGATCGGACGATCACGGTGTTGCCCACCACCCCCTCCACCGCGCTCGCCCGTCCGGTGTGTTCGTCGATCCCGAGCTGTGGGTTCGTCCAACGGACGCGGCCCGTGCTCTGCTCGTAAGCGCTCTCCCCGGTGAGGATCGGTGCGGGTGTGGCAGTCGCGATCGGGTGCCGATCGAGGAGGAAGCTCGCATTGCCGACTTCGACGATCTGCCGGCCGGTGCGGTCGACGAGTGCGACCCGCCCCGCACTCCGACCGCGATCGATCACCTGAGTCGCGATGATGCCACCGGCGAAGGTCTGGGCAACGGGACCGGTGAACAGCGGATCGCCCGTGCGCAGGTCGTAGACCCGGATGCTGCGGTCGTGACCGTCCAGGACGTAGTCCCGGGCGCGCCCATCGATCCTCGGGTTCGCCGCGTCGTCGGCAGCGGGGACCGGATAGGTGCGCCGCCAGGTCGCGTCGAAATCGGAAACGGTTCCGCGGGTGAGTACGGCCGTCATCCGGTCCTCGGTCCGGCCGGTCACCGATACGACGCCGTCCCGCACCGCCGCATCGGTGACCTCGAAATCGGTCTGGTGGTCGCCGCGTATCGCGCCCGGTTCGTCGGACAGATCCGCGGCGCGCAGCGTCCAGCGCGGCACCGGGGCGGAGTCGAGCCGGGCCGAAACCAGGAACCGGCTGTCGAGCACGGTTGTTTCCGGCCGCTCCTGCGGTCGCCGGTTCCACTGGACGATCACGGCTATCCCGGTCAGCACCACCACGACGAGTACCGTGCACCAGACTTTGCGCGTTCGCCTGCTCGCCGAACCGATCGCCGCCGTGTCCATCCGATGCTCTCCTTCGTGCGGCCGAACCGGGCGGATGCTCGCCGGGTGGTGCGAAACAGCCGCGGTATCAGCGCGAAGAGTGAAGGTATCAGCGATCTTCGGCGGAATTCGACTCGTTTCCGGGCGTCATCGCGGGATGGCCGCATCGAGCGGCGATCGCGGCTGTGATCTGCGCCGGGCCGGCTGTGCTCAGCGCGCTGCCGCGATCACCGCGGCGAGCCCGTTCGGGCTCATGAGGGCGCCGGCGTCGGTGACCTGCTCGCCGTCGACGACAACGGTCGGCGTCGAGTTCACGCCGCTGTCGAGCACCTGATCGGTTTCGGTGCGCAGGTAGCTGTCGTACTGCCGGTCGGTGATGCACCGGGCCACCGCGGGATCGGTGTATCCGGCAGATTCGGCGATATCGATCAGGGTGCTGTCGGGGAGCCCGTCGCCGCCCTCTTCGGGCTGTTGTTCGAACATATCCGCGAGCCAGCCCTGGTAGTTGTCCACGCCCGAGTCCGCGACGCAGAACGATGCGTTACCGGCGCGGGAGGAGTACTCGGTCGTGCTGGCGCGGTCGAGGAAAGTGATGACGCTGTACTCGACCACGGCGGTGCCGTCGCGGACCGCGTCCTCGAGGACCTTGCCGTTGGCCGATTCGAATGCCTTGCAGGCGGGGCACTGCAGGTCCATGACGACCCGGACAGTGACCTTCGCGTCCGGATCCCCGACCCGGACCGCGCCGTCGGCCAGGACATTGGCGGGGGCGGAGCCACCATCCACCGCTGTCGCGGTACCCGGGGATCTCGTCGGCCGCCGCGGTGCGGACCAGCAATCCGATACCCGTCGCGGCGGCGGCTACGAGTAGTACCAGGAACGGGGTCAGGATGACGAGCAGTCGACGGTTCGGGCCCTGGTTCTGGTGCGGCGGCAGGCCGCCCGGATAGGTGCTCACTTCAGCTGCTTTCCGCTCGACCTTTATTGCGTCGCCAGCCTAGTGCCCGCTCCCTGACCGGCGCGACAGCGCTCGATCGCGGCCGGGCGGCTCCTCCGCCCCGGCTGGCTCGGACGCGGAACACCTCGAATCCCCGGCCCGGGGACAGTGAGCATCGCCCGGCGCTACTCGGAGTCGGCGGCGAAGCGGGAAGGTCGCCGGCCGGGGATCGCCGAGATCGTTGGAAACGGCCGGCCCGCACGATAGAGTCCCGGCTGGGTTTCCGGAATTCGCCGAGCGTATCCGCCCGCGGATGCCTGCCGCCGGAACCCGCCGTCACCGGCCGTCGTGAGTTACCGCAAATGCAGAGTGAATTCGTCGCGCGACTCGGAGGTACCGATGACGAAACCGATACTGGTCACCGGCGGCACCGGCCGCCTCGGACGCGTATTCGTCCCGCGCCTGCTCGCGACGGGTCGTGAGGTGCGGGTACTGACGCGTTCCGAACGCCCGCCCGCGGCTCATCGGTGGGCTGTCGCGGACCTGGGCACCGGGCGCGGTCTGCGTGCGGCGGTGGCCGATACCGAGGTGATCGTCCACCTGGCCACGACCGACGGTCGCGGCGATATCGCCGCGACCCGCGCGCTGATCGAGGCCGCGCAGGCGTCGGGACGTCCGCACCTGGTGTATCTGTCGATCGTCGGCATCGACGACCACGCGCTCGGCTACTACCGCGCGAAAGTGGAGTGCGAGAAGCTGATCGAGGGATCCGGCCTCCCGTGGACCACCCTGCGCGCGACCCAGTTCCACGATCTGATCGCCGAGATATGCGATGTCCAGCGGATGCTGCCGTTTCTGGCGATGCCGGCGAAGGTGTCCGTCCAGCCGATCGATGTGACCGAGGTGGCGGACCGGCTCGTCGCGCTCGCGACGGGCCCCGCCCGGCGACGGGTACCGGATCTCGGCGGCCCGCAGGTGCGCACGGCCACCGATCTGGGGCGCGCGTATCTGCGGGCCGTCGGCCGTCGCCGACCCGTACTGGCGGTTCCGTTGCCGGGCCGGGCGATGCGCGATTTCCGCGCCGGACTCCAGCTCGCGCCGGAGCGGGCGGACGGGCGGATCACCTTCGAGGAATATCTCGCCGCGCGTGGGCGAGATCGGCGCCGCTGAGGCTCGACCGGACCCGTGTCGGTTTCGTCCAAGACACCGGCGCCGATCGTTTCCTAGGCTGCTGAGCACAGGCACGATCCGGTGCCCGGCCTCAGGAGGAACTGATGACACGCGAACTCGTCTACACCGGCTTCATGTCCTTGGACGGCGTCGTGGATTCGCCCGGCGGCAAGGTCGAGGGGCACCGTAGTGGCGGCTGGGTGATGGAGACGGAGTTCGTGCCCGAGGCATACTCGCTCAAGGGCGAGGAGCTCGCCGATACGACCGCGCTGATGTTCGGCCGCCGCAGCTACGAGGCGTTCGCCCCGATATGGCGCGACTCCGAGGACCACGCCGTGTACAAGGACCTGCCCAAGTACGTCGTCTCGTCGAGCCTCGCCGACGATGCGCTGATCGACGGGTGGGGTCCGCTCACGATCCTGCGTTCGGAAGACGACGTCGCGAAACTGAAGCAGACCGACGGCGGCGCGATCTACATCCACGGCAGTGCCGAACTGGCCCGGCGCTGCTCGGACGCCGATTTGATCGACCGCTACAACCTGCTCGTGTTCCCGGTGCTGCTGGGCGCGGGTAAGGGCCTGTTCAGCCGCGCTGACCGCGATAAGCAGTCGCTGCGTGTGCGCGAGTCGGCGACCTACTCCAACGGCGTGACCAAACTCGTCTACTCCGTCGTGCGCTGACCGGGATCGAGCGCGATCGCGCCACCGGTCCCGGTGCGCAGCTGCTGGGCGGTCCGCCCGACGTACCGGCGTAGCGCGCGGGCGAGATGCGGCTCGTCGTAGTACCCGAGCTTGTCGACCACGTCACCGGATGTCTCACCCGAGGTCAGCAGCAGCGCGGCGGTCCGGGCACGTCCGATCTGCCGGATGGCGCCCTGAGTGAGCCCGGTCGCCGCCCGGAAACGACGCTCGAGGGTCCGCTCGGTCACTTCGGGCGCCGATCCCTGTAGCGTCGCCGCGACCAGCGGGTCACGGACCACGACCCCCTCCCGCACGAGCCGATCGACCAGCGCCTCGACATCGTCGGGCCGGGGTGTCTCCCGGTGGGCGCCGTCGAGCCAGAAGGTCCGGCCGGTCACCTCGGGCAGGACGACGCCACCGTCCACCAGCGCCGGGGTGGCCGTGGCACGGAGTGCGGTCCCGACCGCGAACTGGATACCGACGAAACCCGCCCCCTCCGGAACCGGTGCGGTCCCGGAGCGACTTTCCGGACCGGTGATCGCCGCGTGTGCCCGCCCGTCCTGTTCCCAGAACACCAGGCCCCAGGTCTCGGAGGCTACCGAGGTCATCTCCGAGACGTCGTCGCTGCGGCAGGTCCACACGGATTCGACCCACGGCGAATCCGACGCGCGTGTCGCGAACAGCAGTCCCACCTTCGAGATCCTAAGCCGAATCGAGCGCCTGGAAAACGGGGACGTCGAGCCGGGCACGGCCATCGACGCACCTCCGTGAGTCGTGGGCCGAGAGTGACTCGGGGTGCGCCGCGCGGGTCGCGACCGCGAGATTCGCGGCGTCAGTACGCGGGGACAATATCCACCACCATCGATACATATCCGGAGGGCGGTCACGTCCCGCGTCCGCGACGAGATCTCCGGCGTTGCTACCCGCAGACCTCGGGCGGACACTGGAGGAATGGTCGACAGAGAGCAACGCACGCCGTTCTACGGAGTGGTGATGATTCTCGTCGCGCTCGGCGCATCGCTGGCGGTCAGCTATTTCGGGCCGATGTGGTTCCGTGTCACGGTCTACATCCTCACGGTGATAGTTGTCCTGGTCGGCGGTGTCATGACGTTCCGGGACTACCCGTATTGACGGTGCGGCCGCGAATACTCGTCCGACCGGCGTACCGGAGGACGACGGGGAGCTCTGTGCCGATGTAGACCCCTCTTGCCAAGGGCAGGAAGGTCCGGAAATGCGATACCGGTGGACCTCGCGCACACTGTTCGGAATCGGCTGGTGCGCGGAAAGGGAAGAGTAGGTGGTGAATCGGCCACTCTTGCCCTGTCCCGGCGAGATGAACGCTTTCGTGACGGAACCAGGGCGAATCGCTGAGTCAGTAGCGCGGACTGCCCTCCGAACTCCGCGCCGCTCTGCCGGCCCAGGCGGTGCGGTTCTCATCGACGTGCGCGGTATCCAGCGCAGAGCAGAGCCGGCCTATTCGGCTCTCCCGCTGCTACGGGCAGGGGTGAAGTTTGTCTCTGCTGTTGCCGTGGTGGTTACCGCCTGAGGTTTTAGCGGTTGTTGCTGGGCATTTCCCGGAGGCTCGGGAAGATGCGATGCGCCGTGAGGCCGATGAGTTGTCGGCGAAGGCGGAACGGCTGCGCCGGGGGGCGGAGTTTCTTTCGGCCAGGGCCGATGGTCGTCGTGCGGTGTTGGGTGGGGCCGGTGGTGAGGAGTTCGCGACGCAGTGCCGGGATACGGCGGCGGAGTGCAATCTTCAGGCTGATCG
>NZ_JBSFDZ010000030.1:0-64918 GCF_053594175.1 Nocardia sp. NPDC001965 | reverse complement strand
GGGCTGTTGATGTCGCGGTCGCTGGACCTGGTCGTGGGTATGTATGCGGTGGTGGCGGCCGGTGGTGCGTATGTGCCGTTGGATCCGGCGCATCCGGCGGAGCGGATCGGCTACGTCCTCGATACGGCGGCGCCCTTGTGTGTGTTGACGACCGAGGTTGATTCCGGTGGGGTGCCCGCTGATTCGGGTGTTCCGGTGCTGGCATTGGACACACTGGATGTGTCGGGTTACCTCGATACCGAGGTGACCGATGTCGATCGGTCGGCGCCGGTGCGTCCGTCGAATACTGCCTATGTGATCTTCACGTCGGGTTCGACGGGTCGTCCGAAGGGTGTGGCGGTTCCGCATTCGGCGATCGGAAATCAGGTCGCGTGGATGCTGGCGCAGTACCCGTTGGGTGCTGATGATGTGTACTTGCAGAAGACGGCGACGACGTTCGACGTTTCTTTGTGGGGTTACTTCCTGCCGTTGGCGGCGGGTGCTCATTTGGTTGTGGCGACTCCGGATGGTCATCGGGATACCGAGTATCTCGCGCAGATCATTGCCGAGCGCCAGGTCACCGTGACCGATTTCGTGCCGTCGATGTTGGGTGTGTTCGCTGCGCATACTCCGGCGGAGGCTTTGCGGAGTCTCGAGCATGTGTTCGTGATCGGTGAAGCATTGCCGCCGGAGACTGTCACGGCGATGCATGCGATTTCCGATGCTGCGGTGCACAACTTGTACGGTCCGACCGAGGCTGCGGTGTCGATCACGTATTGGCAGGCCACGGGTGATGAGTCGGTGAGTGTGCCGATCGGTGTTCCGCAGTGGAACAGCCGGGTGTATGTGCTGGATTCGCGGTTGCGCCCGGTTCCTGCGGGTGTGGTGGGTGAGTTGTATCTGGCGGGTGATCAGTTGGCGCGTGGTTATGTGACGCGTCCGGACTTGAGTGCTGATCGTTTTGTGGCGAGTCCGTTCGATGCCGGTCAGCGGATGTATCGCACGGGTGACTTGGTGCGGTGGAGCCGTGCCGAGACTGTGGTCGAGGGTCGTACCGAGGTTCTTCCGGTGTTGGAGTATCTGGGTCGTACCGATTTCCAGGTGAAGTTCCGTGGTCAGCGGATCGAGTTGGGTGAGATCGAGTCGGCGTTGCTGGCGCAGCCGGTGGTGAGCCAGGCTGTGGTGACGGTTGCGGCGTCGGATCTGGGTGAGCAGCTGGTGGCGTATGTGGTGCCCGCACCCGGCGCGCAGGTCGAGTCCGCGGGATTGTTGGAGTCGCTGCGTGATGTGTTGCCGGTGTACATGATCCCGGCCGCGGTGATGGAACTGGATGCGTTCCCGTTGAACACTTCGGGAAAGCTGGATCGTAAGGCGCTGCCGGCGCCGGTGTTCGAGGCGCGGGAGTTCCGGGCGCCGTCGACCCCGATCGAGGAGATCGTGGCGGGTGTGTTCGCCGATGTTCTCGGGGTGGAGCGGGTCGGTGCGGATGATGATTTCTTCGCTCTGGGTGGTAACTCGCTGATCGCGACGCAGGTCGCGGCCCGCCTGGGCGCGGCATTGGACACCAGGATCGCGGTGCGGACGTTGTTCGAGGCTGCCACGGTGAGCGCGCTGGCGGCCGCCGCGGAAACAGCCACCGGGCGTGGGGATCTGCCGGTGCTGGCCCGGCAGGAGCGGCCCGAGCGGGTGCCGCTGTCGCTGGCGCAACAGCGGATGTGGTTCCTGAACCAGTTCGATACCGCTTCGGCCGCCTACAACATCCCGGTCGCCGTGCGGCTGGCCGGAGATCTCGACATCGCGGCCCTCCAGGAGGCGGTCGCCGATGTGGTGAGCCGGCACGAAACCCTGCGGACGGTCTACCCCGCACACGACGGGCGGCCGTACCAGCAGGTGCTGCCCGTCGGCCGGGCCGTTCCGGACGCGACGCCGGTCCCGGTGTCCGCCGCGGAACTGCGCGACCGGATCACCGAGGTGATCGCGACCGGTTTCGATGTGACCACCGAGGTGCCGGTGCGGGTGGCGCTTTTCCATCCGGGCGGTGGCGAATACGTCCTCGTTTTCGTGGTGCACCACATCAGTACCGACGGTTGGTCGATGGGTCCGCTGACTCGGGACCTGATGCTCGCCTACGCTGCGCGTACCGCCGGTTCGGCTCCGGCGTGGACACCGCTGCCGGTGCAGTACGCCGACTACAGCCTGTGGCAGCGTGCGGTGCTCGGTTCGGAGGACGATCCGGAGAGCCTGGTCAGCGCGCAGGCCGAGTATTGGCGCCGGGCGCTGGCCGGATTGCCGGACGAACTGAACCTGCCGGGTGACCGGCCGCGTCCGAGCGTCCGGTCGATGGCCGGTGGCACGGTCCCGTTCCGGATCGACGCCGACGTGCACCGGGCGGTGACGCGATTGGCCGCCGAGCACAACGCGACAGTGTTCATGGTGGTCCACGCGGTCCTGGCGCTGCTGCTCGCGCGATTGTCCGCCACCGACGATGTGGCGGTCGGTACCCCGATCGCGGGCCGCGGTGAGGCCGAACTCGACGATGTGGTCGGGATGTTCGTGAACACCCTGGTGTTGCGGTCGCATGTGCGGGGCGAGATGAGCTTCGGCGAGTTCCTGGCGGCGACCCGCGAATCCGACCTGCAGGCGTTCGCGCATGCCGATGTGCCGTTCGAACGACTGGTGGAACTGGTCGACGTGGAGCGCTCGACCGCCCGGCATCCGCTGTTCCAGGTGGCATTGTCGTTCGAGAATCTGCCCCAGGGCGATTTCGAACTGCCCGGGCTGCGCGTCGGTGCCGTCGATTTCGATGTCGACACCGCGAAATTCGATCTCTCGCTGCGTATCACCGAAACCGATGCGGGTATGGCGGCCGCGTTCTCCTACGCCCGCGATCTGTTCGACGAGGACACGATCGGGGTCTTCGCGCGCCGGTTCCTGCATCTGCTGTCGGCGATCACCCGGGACCCGCAGGCACCGATCGGTGATCTGCCGATCATCGACGACTCCGAGTATCGCCTGCTGACCCACGTCCACGGGGACGAGGTGATGGCGACCGGGCTGCTGCCGGAAATCCTCACCACCGGTGTCCGGGTGAATCCGGACGGTGTGGCGGTTCGCTACCGGGGCCGATCGGTGACCTATCGGGAGCTGGACGCGGAATCGTCGCGATTGGCGCGGGTGCTCATCGATCGCGGGGTCGGACCGGAACGGATCGTGGCATCGGCCTTCCCGCGTTCCTACGAGATCCTGCTGGCGTTCTGGGCGGTGGCCAAAGCCGGCGGGGCGCATGTTCCCGTGGACCCGAACTATCCGCCGGAGCGGATCCGGCACATGCTCTCCGACTCCGGTGCCGTACTGGGCCTGACCAGTAGCGAGTACATCGACAAGCTGCCCGGCGACGTGCAGTGGGCGATGCTGGACGATCCCGGGTTCCTGGCGCAGACGGCGGCGCAGCCGGACAGCCCGGTCACCGACTCCGACCGGCTCGCACCGTTGGCGATGACGCATCCGGCATATGTCATCTACACCTCCGGATCGACAGGTCTGCCCAAGGGCGTGGTGGTGACGCATTCGGGAATCGGCGGCCTCGCCGATGTCGCGGCGGATCTGTACGGCCTCGAGTCCCGGCACCGGTTCCTGCACATCTGTTCGCCGAGTTTCGATCCGTCGGTCCTGGAATGGGTGTGCACCGCGTACGTGGGCGCAACGCTCGTCGTGGTTCCCGGTGAGATCATCGGCGGACCCGAACTGGCCGAACTCCTGCGGACCGAAGCCGTGACCCACACTGTCATCACACCGGCGGTGCTGGGCACCGTGGACCCGGCCGGTCTGGCCGCGCTGGAAGTGGTGTCGGTCGGTGGCGATGTGACCACAGCGGAGCTGCTGGCGAAATGGGAGCCGGGCCGCAAGTACTTCAACGGATACGGCCCGACCGAGACCACCATCATCTCGTCGTACGCGCGGTTGTCGGCCGGGAAGCATGTCACCATCGGTGATCCGGTGCACGGTATGGCCGCACTGGTCCTCGACGCGCGACTCCGACCGGTACCGCCGGGCGTGGCGGGTGAGCTGTACCTGGCCGGTGGCGCGCTCGCACGCGGTTACCGGAACCGTCCGGGCCTGACCGCGGACCGGTTCGTCGCCAACCCGTACAGCTTCGAAGGTTCGCGGATGTACCGCACCGGTGATGTGGTGCGCTGGTACGCGACCCCGGGTGCGCGGGCCGGTAACGAGGCGCTGCCGACGGTGCACTGGGAACTGGACTATGTGGGCCGCTCGGACTTCCAGGTCAAGATCCGCGGTTTCCGGGTGGAGCTGGGTGAGATCGATACCGCGCTGGCCGCGCATCCGGATGTCGAGTACGCGATAACCCTCGGCCACGACACCAGCGCGGGCGCGACCATTCTCGTGTCGTACCTGCTGGCCGTGCCGGGGCACAGCGTGGACACCGACGCGGTGACCGAATTCGTATCGCAGCGGTTGCCGGCGCATATGGTTCCGTCGGTGGTGATCGTCCTGGACGAGATCCCGCTGACTCCGGTGGGCAAGCTGGACCGCAAGGCCCTGCCGGAACCGGTGCTGGCGGCGCAGTCGTTCCGCGCCCCGGTGGGCGAGGTCGAATCGATCATCTGCGAGGTGTTCGCCGATGTGCTGGGCGTCGCGCGGGTGGGTGTGGACGATTCGTTCTTCGCGCTCGGCGGCGACAGCATCCTGTCCATCCAGCTGGTGTCGCGCGCCAAGGCGCGCGGTGTGGTCTTCACCCCCCGAGATGTGTTCGAACGCCGGACCGTCGCCGCTCTCGCCGAGGCCGCCGGGCGCGGCGACGCCGGCGAGCAGCGATTGGCGGAACTGCCCGGTGGCGGGGTGGGCGAGATGCCGGTGCTGCCGGTCATGTCACAGATTCTCGGCGCGAACAGTGCGTACCGGCGCTTCTCGCAGCCGATGCTGTTGCGGCTGCCGGTGGGTATCGACCGCGCGGCCCTCGCCGCAACCCTCACGGCGGTGTTCGACCATCACGACGCCCTGCGCACCCGCCTGCGGGTCGTGGACGGAGTGCCGGAGCTGGAAGCGCTCGCTCCCGGCGCGATCGATATCGATGCGCTGATCCGCAAGGTCGTCCTCGACGACGCCGTCGGCGAGGACGACCTGGTCCGCCTCGCCTCCGCCGAATTCGATGCCGCGCTCGATCGGCTGGATCCGGCCGCCGCCGTGATGGCGCAGTTCGTCTGGTTCTCCTTCGACGGTGACCGGCGCGATGTCCTGCTGTTCGCGGCACACCATTTCGTCGTCGACGGGGTGTCCTGGCGGATCATCATCCCGGATCTGGCGCTGGCCTGGTCGCAGCTCGCGGCCGGGGAGGCGGCGGCGTTGCCGCCGGTCGGCACCTCACTGCGCCGGTGGGCGCACGGTCTCGCGACGGCGGCCGCCGATCCGGACCGGGTCGCGGAGCTGGCGTACTGGCAGAAGGTCGCGTCCACTCCGGATCCGCTGCTGGGTTCGCGGGCCTTCGACCCGGCTGTCGATACGAATGCGACCGTCGAACGGTTCGAGGTCTCGCTGCCCGCCGATATCACGGAGGCGGTGCTGACCACTGCCGGTGCGCGTTTCCACGGTGGCCCCAACGATGCCCTGCTGGCCGCGCTGGCCCTGGCGGTCGCGCGTTGGCGCGGTGACGGTCCGTCGGCGGCGGCGCTGGTGAAACTGGAGGGTCACGGTCGCGAGGAGACCGTGGTCCCCGGGGCCGACCTGTCGCGCACCGTCGGCTGGTTCACCGCCGTGCATCCGGTTCGCCTGGAACTGCCGGGAATCGATATCGACAATGCCTTCGCCGGCGGCCCGGCTTTCGGCGTCCTGGTGAAATCGGTGAAGGAACAGCTGCTCGCGGTCCCGGACAAGGGGCTGGGCTACGGTTTGCTCCGGTATCTGAATCCCGGGACCGGCGACGGATTGCCGGACCGGGTGCCGGGACAGATCAGCTTCAACTATCTGGGCCGCGTATCCACCGGTGAGGTCTCGCCGGAACTTGCCGAACTCGGCTGGATGCCGACCGCCGAGCTGGGTCCGATCGGCGCGGACGCGGACCGGGATATGCCCGCGAACGCGGTGCTGGATATCAACGCCATCGTCAACTCCGGTGCCGAGGGTCCGGTGCTCAGCGCGGTCTTCGCCTACCCGGGCGGGCTGCTCACCGAGCCGGCGGCTCGTGAGTTCGCGGACCTGTGGATCGCCGCGCTCACCGCCCTCGCCGACCATGTCCGGGCGCCGGAAGCGGGCGGGTTCACCCCGTCCGATATGTCGCTGGTGCGGGTTTCGCAGCGCGATATCGAACGGTGGGAGCGCACCTATCCGGCGCTGACCGAGGTGTGGCCGCTGTCGCCCCTGCAGTCCGGCCTGCTGTTCCACGCCCAGCTCATCCAGGACGGCGTGGATGTCTACACCATGCAGTCGTCGGTGGACCTGGCCGGCAGTGTGGATCCGGTCCGATTGCGCCGGGCCGCGGAGACGATGATCGGGCGGTATCCGAACCTGCGGACCGCGTTCGTCGCCGATACCTCCGGTCAATGGGTGCAGGTAGTCCTCGACCGGGTTGCGGTGCCGTGGCGCGATATCGACCTGCGCGGTCTCGCGGCGGACGAACGCGCGGCCGAACTGCGCCGGGTGCTGGCCGCGGATCAGGCCGAGCATTTCGATATGTCGGTGCCGCCGCTTATCCGGTTCAATCTCATCCGGATCGCCGAGGACACCTGGCAGCTGGCGATCACCAGCCACCACATCCTGCTCGACGGCTGGTCCATGCCGCTGCTCATGCGGGAACTGCTGGTGCTGTACGCGCTGCACGGCGATAGCTCCGCGCTGCCGCGGGTGGCCTCGTACCGGAACTTCCTGTCCTGGCTGGCCGATCGCGACCGGGTGGCCTCGGGGCAGGCCTGGCGCGAGGAACTGGCCGGGTTCACCGAACCCTCACTGCTGGCACCACAACCCGTGGCCGTGGACAGCTACGAGATCGACACCGTGGTCGCCGAGATCGATCCCGACCGGACGCGGCAGTTGTCCGCGCGGGCCGCCGATCTCGGGATCACGATGAACACGCTGGTACAGGCGGCCTGGGGTGTTCTGCTCGGCTGGATGACCGGCCGCGACGATGTGGTGTTCGGCACCACGGTGTCCGGTCGTCCGGCGGAACTGCCGGGCATCGAATCCATGGTCGGCCTGTTCATCAACACGCTGCCGGTCCGGGTCCGGATCGACCACCGGGCGACCACCGGTGAACTGCTCACCGGGTTGCAGAGCGCACAGGCCGCACTCCTGGAACACCACTACCTGGGATTGACCGATATCCAGCGGGCCGCCGGTACCGCCGTCCAGTTCGACAGCCTGTTCGTGTTCGAGTCCTATCCCACCGATCCCGCCGAGGTCGCGGCGACCACCGATATCGACGGGATGGCGATCACCGGAGTCGGTACCCGGGACAACAGCCACTACCCGCTCACTCTCGTGGTGACCGCCGACAGTACGGTCAGGATCGCACTGAAGTACCAGACCGGCCGGTTCGACGCCCCCACGATCGAGGCGACGGCCACCCGGTTGCTGCGGGTGATCGATCAGCTGGTCGACGCGCCGCGACTGCCGGTGGGCGAGCTGGAATTCCTGAGTGCGGCCGAGCGTGCCGAACTGGGTTCGCGTTCGGGCGGGCCGGCGGTGCCGGCCGGTACGCTGCCGGATCTGCTGGCGGCGGCGGTGGCCCACAACCGCTCCGCGCCGGCGGTGGTCTTCCGGGATCAGCGTCTGTCGTACGGGGAGATGGACGAGCGTTCCAACCGCCTGGCACGGGTGCTGATCGCCCGTGGTCTCGGTGCCGAGGATCTGGTGGCGGTGGCGGTGCCGCGGTCGGCGGATTCGGTACTGGCCGAATGGGCGGTCACCCGTTCGGGTGCGGCGTTCCTGCCGATCGATCCGACGTATCCGTCGGACCGGATCGCGCATATGCTCAGCGATTCGCGGGCGCGGGTGGGGGTGACCGTATCGTCGGTGCGGGCGGACCTGCCGGATTCGGTGGACTGGCTGGTGCTCGATCAGCTTCCGCTGTCGCAGTATTCCGCCGAGCCGGTCACCGACGCGGACCGGATCCGGCCGCTGACTCCGGCGAACACCGCCTATGTCATCTACACCTCGGGTTCGACCGGTGTGCCCAAGGGCGTGGTCGTCACGCACGCGGGTCTGGCGAACTTCAGTGCCGAACAGGTCGAGCGTTACCGGTTGACTCCGGATTCGCGGGCCTTGGCGTTCGCGTCACCGTCGTTCGACGCCTCGATCCTGGAACTGCTGCTCGCGGTGGGGTCGGCGGGTGCCCTGGTGGTGGTTCCGCCGGGTACCTACGGCGGTGCCGAACTGGGCGAACTCATCGCCCGGGAGCGGGTGACGGTCGGGCTGATCACGCCGTCGGTGCTGGCCTCGCTGGACCCGGCCGATCTGGCGGGGATGCGGGTGATCATCGCCGGTGGCGAGGCGATCTCGGCTGAGCTGGTCACCCGCTGGTCGGCAGTCGCAGCGGGCGGGGTGGAGCGCCGCTTCCACAATGCCTACGGGCCTACGGAAGCTACGATCGCCACGAATATCAGCGGGGTGCTGCTGCCGGGCGACCCGGTCACCATCGGTGGCCCGGTGCGGGGTATGCGGGCACTGGTGCTCGACGATCGGTTGAATCCGGTGCCCGAGGGGGTGGCCGGCGAACTGTACGTCGGCGGGATCCAGCTGGCGCGCGGCTATCACGCACGCGCCGGTCTGACCGCGGAACGTTTCGTGGCCGATCCGTTCGGCGCGCCGGGAGCGCGGTTGTACCGCACCGGCGACATCGTGCGCTGGCAGCGTGACGGTGTCGGTGATCCCGCGGTGGAATACGTGGGGCGTAACGACTTCCAGGTCAAGATTCGTGGCTTCCGGATCGAACTCGGCGAGATCGATGCCGCGCTCACCTCGTTCGGCGCGGTCGACTTCGCGGTCACCCTCGGCCACCGGACCGCGGTGGGCGCGGACGCGCTGGTGTCGTATGTGGTGGCCGGACCGGGCGGGTCGATCGATCCGGCGGAGCTGCGCTCGTATATCGCGGACCGGTTGCCCGCCCATATGGTGCCGTCGTCGATCACCGTGATCGACGAGATCCCGCTGACCCCGGCCGGGAAGCTGGATCGCAATGCCCTGCCCGAACCGGTTTTCGCGGCCGACGCCGGCTACCGCGCCCCGCGCACACCGTTGGAGCGGACCGTCGCCGAGGTCTTCGCCGAAGTCCTCGGGGTGGAGCGGGTCGGCGTCGACGATTCGTTCTTCGCGCTCGGCGGCAACTCGCTGCTGGCGACGAAGGTGGCGGCCCGGCTCGGCGCGGTCACCGGAGCCGAGATCAGCGTGCAGTGGTTGTTCACCGAGGCGACGGTCGCCGGGCTCGCCGCCCGGATCGCCGAACCGGCCGCCGCGGGCGAACTGTCCGAAGCGGCACTGCGGGTGGTGTTGCCCATCCGGGAGACCGGTACCGCGACCCCGATCTTCGCCATCCACGCCCGCGACGGTCTGGCCTGGAGTTTCGCCGCACTGACCGGGCTGCTGCCGGAGGATCAGCCGATCTACGGTATCCAGTCGCCCGCGTATTCCGAAGCCGATTACGATCCCGCCTCGCTCACCGAGATCGCGGACCGCTACCTGTCCGAGATCCGGCGGATCCAGCCGACCGGTCCGTACCGGCTGCTCGGCTGGTCGCTCGGCGGCGTGCTCGCCCACGCGGTGGCCACCGAATTGCAGGCGGCGGGTGAACGGGTCGAGATGCTGGCGCTGCTGGACAGCCATCCCGATGTCGATCCGGGCGTATTCGAATCCCTGCTCCGCGCGGCGCTGGTCGAACAGGGCATCGTGACCGACGAACCGGGTGCGGAGCGGGGTGTCGGGGAACTGAGCGATGCGGAACTGTCCCGGTTGCATCAGCTGATCCCGCCGGAGTTGCTGACACTGCCGGTGGAACGGTTGCGCGGTGTGTACCGGGCCGCGGCGCGCTCGGCGGAGCTCATCGCCGAGTATCGGCCCCGGACCTACCGTGGTGTGATCGATTTCTTCCGTGCCGAGGTGCCGACCCCCGATGCGCGGCAGCCGGGTCCGCGCGCCGAGGACTGGTTGCCCTATGTGGCCGGTGAAGTCACCGAATACGCGGTGCCCGCGACGCACGACGATATGACCACCGCGGCGGCGTTCGCGGTGATCGTGCCGTGGCTGGCGGCCCGGCTCGGCGACACCTCGGGCGAATAGTCCCGAGCCGGCACACCGAACTCGCGGCGGCGTCGCGATCGGTGTGCCGGTGCGGCGGGCCGGGCCGCGCGAGAAGTATCGGCGGCGGCCTGCCGGTGGTCTCGTCAGCGAGTGGCGGTGCCGGTGTCCCGGGGCAGGACGCGGAAGAAGTCCCGGACATCCGCGGCGAACAGGTCCGGTACCTCCATCGCGGCGAAATGCCCGCCGCGGTCGAATTCCGACCAGTGCCGGATGTCGTACAGCCGTTCGGCCAGAGGCCGGATCGATTGGGTGATGTCGTGCGCGAACACCGCCACCCCGACCGGCACCGGGCACGCTGTGCTGCCCCGCTGCGTTTCCCGGGTCAGCCGGGCCGAGGAGGCCGCCGTGGCGGTCAGCCAGTACAGGGAGACGTCGGTGAGGATTCGTTCGTCGTCGACCGGGGTGCGGGGGTCGGTCCACTGGGCGAAGCGTTCGGCGATCCAGGCGAGCTGGCCGACCGGTGAATCGGTCAGCGCATAGCCGATGGTCTGCGGAGTGAGGGCCTGCAGGGCCTGGTACGGCGGGCGGTTCGCCATCAACTGCCGGACCTTCGCGAGCCGGGCCTCGTCGGTATCGGACAGTTCGATATCGGCAGTCGGATCCGGCCGGGTGGGCAGGTAGTTGACGTGTACGCCGACCACGTGTCCGGGGTCGACGGCGCCGAGCGCGATGGAGATCCCCGAACCGAAATCACCGCCCTGCGCGCCGTAGCGTTCATGGCCGAGGCGGTGCATGAGTTCGGCCCAGGCCCGTGCGACGCGGGTGGCGTCCCAACCGCGTTCGTGGGTGGGCCCGGAGAAACCGAATCCGGGGATGGAGGGGATGACGAGGTGGAAGTCGAGGGCGAGGGGTTCGATCACGTCGAGGAATTCGAGGAACGATCCGGGCCAGCCGTGCGTGAGGATGAGCGCAAGGGCGTCGGGATTCGCTGATCGGACATGCACGAAGTGGATGTTCTGGCCGTCGATCTCGGTGGTGTAGTGGGGGAGTTCGTTGAGTTCGGTTTCGTGTTTCCGCCAGTCGTAGCGGGTGCGCCAGTGCACGGCGAGTTGTTGGAGGCGGGCGAGGGGGAAACCGTAGTCGTTTCCGGCGTCGGTGATCTCGTTGGGCCAGCGGGTGCGGGCGAGCCGGTCGTTCAGATCGTCGAGGTCGGCCTGGGGGATATCGATGTGGAAGGGGGCGATCATGGCTGTGACTCCAGGGCTTCGGTCGGTGCCGGGCCGTCGATCGGCTCGAACCTTTAGTTGGCATAACCAATGTTGGCTGATCCAACTATATCCCGATTGTTGTTGGTTACACCAACTGATTGCCGGGTCGGTCGCTCGCACCTCATGGTCGGCCGGGACCCCACCCGCTTCGAGGGCCCGCGAACCGAGGCGACACCAGGTAGACCAGTCGCCCCCGGTGGTCCGCACCGATGTGGTGGCGGGTGAATCCGGCTCTCGCCGCGGCACGTAGCGAGGCGGCGTTCTCCGGCCGGACGGTCGCCCACACCCGCGGTATGCCACCGGCCGCCGCCTCCTGGAGCACCGCCCGCGCGACTTCGCTTGCGAATCCTCGCCCCTGATGCGACCGGCGGATCTCGTACCCGATCTCCGGTTCGTCGGCACCGGTTCGTCCGGCGAAGAGACCGCAGTTCCCCAGGAGCCGGTCGGTCGCGGTCTCCCGCACCGCGTACCACAGCAGCCCCGTCCGCTCCCGGCTCTCGATCCGCCGCCGGATCCAGCTATGGGTCTGTTCCGGCGCGGTGAACGGGCCGTCGCCGATGGTGTGGGTCGCCGGGTCGGCGAAGATCGCGTGCAGTTCGGTGCTGTCCTCGATACCGAACGGACGCAGCAGCGTTCGCTCTGTCCGGAGGACCCGGCTCATCATCCGAGTACGAGCGGTAGTTTCGTGGCCAGCTCGCCCAGCGCCGCGGTCTCGGCGTCGGTCGGGGCGCGTCGGCCGGTGCCGACCAGTAGCGCGTCGCGATCGGAGAACGAAGCGGGGAAAGCGATACCCGCGATGTCCTCCAGTAGTTCGCGGGAGCGGGTGAGTCCCGCATCCGGCGGTTGTGCCGCATCCGGGAGATTCGCGACCAGGTCGAGGTGGTGCAGGGTCCATTCCAGGACATAGGCGGTCAGATAGTCGTTCACGGTGAGGACTTCGTCCCGGGTGCTCACGCGCAGATCCGGATCGGCCAGGGCAGCAGCGCGCCCGGCGGCCGAGCCGACATCGTCGAGATGCAGTTCCAGCAGGCGCGGCTCGCCGTACGCCGCCGCCAGCCGGACGATCAGCGCGTCGAGAGGATCGGCTCCGGTAGGTGGTGTCTCGGCGATATCCCAGTAGGTCGCCGCGCTCCGGGTCGGCTCCTTCTCGGTGGGCGTGACGAGGGTGATCAGCACATCCTGTGCGTCGATGATCAGATGGCACACCAGATCACGGACCAGCCAGCCGGTGCACCCGCACGGCTGCGCGAAATCCACGTCCGAGAGTCCGGCGACCGCCGTGCGCAACGCTGTCCACGAAAGTGAGAACGGGTCCACTGCCGCAAATTAGCAGCGCACACCCCCGGCTGCGAGCGATTTCCCGCTCGCGGCGAGTTCTGCCTGCCTCCTCGGCGCGCCCGGCCCGCGAGACAGGTGCCGCGGGCCGATCATGGCCGCATGGCATCTCGACGTATCAGCGGCCGGGCGCATCTGTGGCGCAACGTGGGCACTGTGCTGTGCGCGCTGCTGTTCTACTACTTCGTTCCGGTCGGCCTGGAACTGCCGGGCTTCTGGCCCACCCGGGTGGTCACCGTGGTCGCCTTCGTGGCCGGGGTGGGCGGACTGTCGTGGCTGGCCTACCGGCGTATCGGCCAGTTCCTGGCACAGAGCGACGATACCGGCCACCGGGTCGACGGGTTGCTCTTCCTGATCTCGCTGGTCGTGCTGTTCTTCTCGTTGTTCTACTACGTGCTGGAACTGCACCAACCCGGGCAGTTCGCCGATCTGCGGACACGCAACGACGCCCTCTACTACACGGTCGCCACGCTGGGCACCGTGGGATTCGGCGACGTCCACGCGGTGGGCCAGGCCGCGCGGATCGCGACCACCGTCCAGATGGCGTTCGACCTGGTGGTGATCGGCACCCTGCTGGCGGTCACCACCACCGGGATCACCCGGCGTTTGGATCACCCCGATGTCGGAGAGCCCCGGTAGCCTGATCGTGTGCCCGAACTACCGGAGGTGGAAGCGCTGGCGCAGTTCCTGCGGGAACACGCGGTCGGCGCGGTGGTGGGGCGTATCGATATTGCGGCACTGAGCGCGATCAAAACCTTCGAACCGCCGGTCACGGCCCTGTCGGGGCGCGATGTCACCGGAGCCGGCCGGTGGGGGAAATTCCTCGGGATGGACTGCGGCGGTCTCTGGCTGATCACGCATCTGTCCCGGGCGGGCTGGCTGCGTTGGACCGACAATCCGGCCGTGAGCCCACCCAAACCCGGTCGCGGCCCGCTCGCGCTGCGGGTGCACTTCTTCACCCGGGAGGGTGACACCCCGGCCTTCGACCTCACCGAGGCCGGCACCAAGAAGCGGCTCGCCGTCTATATCGTCGACGATCCCGCGAAGGTCCCGGGAATCGCCCGCCTCGGGCCCGACGCGCTGGCGGTCACCGAGGAAGAGTTCGCCGGACTCCTGGCCGCCGCACCGGGCCGGATCAAGAACGTCCTGGTCGATCAGACCGTGCTCGCCGGGATCGGTAACGCCTATTCCGACGAGATCCTGCACACCGCGAAGCTCTCGCCGTTCGCCACGGCGAAGACGCTGCCGCCGGCGAAGGTCGGTGACCTGTACGAAGCGCTGCGCGCCGTTCTGCTGGATGCCGTCGCCCGCTCGGCGGGGCAGGACGCGGCCCGGCTCAAAGGGGAGAAACGTTCCGGGATGCGGGTGCACGGACGCACCGGTCAGCCCTGTCCGGTATGCGGGGACACCGTTCGCGAAGTCGCGTTCACCGACCGGTCGTTCCAGTACTGTCCCACCTGCCAGACCGGCGGCAAGGTCCTCGCCGACCGCCGGATGTCTCGACTGCTCAAATAGGCCGCCGCCCGGATACACCTGTCGCCGGGGTTCGGCCGTGCGGGCTACTGGGCCGCGGCGGTGCCGGGGTCCGCGCCGCTCCTCTCGACGGCTTCCCGCAGTACACGCAGATCGGCCGACAGTTCCGCTTCCGTCGGTTCGTCCGCGAGCCAGGAATGCCGCTGCTTCGCCGCCCGCAGGCAGGCCAGATCCTGGCTCGTCCGGGTTATGGCGGCTGCGCGTTCGGAGTCGCTGCCCTCCGCGGCTATCGCGCGATTGGTCAGCACGCGCCATTCGACTCCCAATCGGTCCAGCGCCTGCCGCAGAGCCCCCTCCGGTGGCCGATGCAGCCCGATGAAATCGATATCGGCGACGGTGATGTCGAACATCTGGGCTTCGACGAAAAACAATGAGCGGAACTCGGCGCCGGTGTAGTCACGGTCGATCAGCCCGACGCTGCGGGGAGTCATCCCGGCACCATAGGAATACTGCGACGGATCGTCCACGGGTGAGGGGATGGCCCGGTCCTTCTCGACTATCGAATCACCCATTGTCACGGTCGTCCGGGAGCGCACGTCCGGTTTCAGGTAGATCTAGTTGTCGCCGTAATTCAACTCCGACAGCGCGTCGAGCAGTTCGTTCTGCGAGGGCCGCACTCCGTCCACCGCGACATATCCGTATACGGGTGGGTTTTTGTGCACGCCCGGGCCGAACCACTGTTCTTCGGCGTAGGCGCGGGGCCCGTTCGGGTTGCGGGAGCCGGGATCCGGCCCTCGTCCAGGATTTTCACCAGCTCTCTGTCCCGCACCCGGATCGCGATCGGCTTGCCGGCCAGCGCGATTCGCAGTTCCTCCCGCATCTGCGCGCGCACCGCATCGCTGTCGCGGCCCAACCTGACCGCCACGTCGTCGATCTGCCGATCGATCACCGCATACTGGCGTAGGGTCGGCCAATCCTCCTTCATCAGCTCGCCCCAACCGTCTTCATCCGGTCCCCGGTCACCGAATCGTCGGCGCAGTTCCCGGTCGAGATCCTGCCGCGTCCGCGCCAAGGTCGCCCGGTCCGGCGGTGGCAGGCACAGGCGGGCCCGGCCTACCTCTTCAGCGGTCTGCGTGACCCCGGCCCCTTCGCGGGCAAGTGCACCGGCCTGCCGGCAATTACCTTCGATCAGGTCGGCGGCCGACGCGTCCGCCCGTCCCGGGCCCAGGCTCGCGAGCAGGCGCTGCCGGAGCTGATCGGCGATACGGCGGATCATCGTGACAGCGGACCGTGTACCGCCCCGGGAGCGGCACCGGCGCCGTGGACATCGGCTCGGGACAGGTCACGCCGACGAGAGGTCCGACCGTTTCGGCGCTGCACGACCCGAATGTAGCGGACTGCCCGGCGAGGGGAAGCGGCTGCGCCCGAAAGAGAACCGGTTCAGTCCGTATGCTTCGGTCCGGGTGTGCCGCTGGCGGGTTCGGAGCGCTCGTCGCCGTCGGAGAGTTCGTCCGTCACGTTCACGGCGGCATCGGCCGCGGCGGCGGCCAGGGGGTATTCGGCCGCGACGGCGTCGAGCAGTGATCCGTCGCCGACCGGATCGGCCGCCGTCGTGTCCTCGACAACGGTTCCGCTACCACCGATCCCCGCCGGGATCAGCAGTGGTGCGCGTACCCCCGCCCACAATTTCCGCCGGGCGCTGTCCGGGTCGTTGTCCACCCGGGCAGGCGCGTCGATGATCAGTGTGCTGCGTTCGTGTTCGGTGTAGCGCGGCCAGGACGCCAGCGGTTCGCCCGTCCGGGCGAAATGCAGCCAGTTGTTCTGGATCCGGCGGGTCACCGAGAGCAGACCGCGCCGGCTGCCACCGGCGGTGAGGGCCCGGCTCCACGGTTCGTAGACCGCGCCGAAGGTCGGCAGCAGATCGGTCGCGTGGGTGGCGCCCAGTTTGTACAGCTGGAACGCCCGTGGCGCGAAATCGTAGCGATAGGCGTAGGTGGGGGAGTGGCGGCTGTGCCCCTCCATCACTGCGACCGACGGACGCCAGAAGAAATAGTCCCCACCGGCGCGGATCGCCGCCCGCTCGGCCGGGAAGCCCGGATAGGTGGAGAACACCCGGGGATAGATATCGGGACCGGCGACCGAGAGCGCCCGCTTCAGGCGTTCCGGCCGGGTGGGCAGCGTATCGGTGAACCTGTTGAACAGGGCACCCTCGTCGCGGCAGGTGCCGATGATCAGCGGGACCCGATGGGTGTGGCCTCCGGTGAAGGCATCGATAGGGGTGCGCGGCAGCAAATCGCCGTCGGCCACCGGCGCGGCCGGGAAAAAGCCCGGGAACTCCGCCATCACCGCATTCGACGCCCGGTTGAACGCCCGGCGGATATCGTGCGGATCTGCTTCGCGCAGGGCACGATTCGCGTCCTGCGGCCGGATATCCATCCGGTCGAGGATGCGGCGGGCGAATTCCCGGGATTCGGCGACCGTGAGACCCCAGTCCGCGGGCGGGCTCTGCGCGATCCCGCGATGGAACAGTCCCTCCGCGGAAGGGGTCGCCAGCAGGCTCAGTACCGCGTGCGCGCCCGCGGACTCACCGAAGATCGTGACATTTTCCGGGTCGCCGCCGAATGCGGCGATATTGGCCCGGACCCAGCGCAGTGCGGCGATCTGGTCGCGCAGCCCGAGATTGGAGTCGTAGGGGCTGTCCGGAGTGGAGAATTCGGAGAAATCGGCATACCCGAACGCGCCGAGCCGGTAGTTGATCGATACCACGATCACGTCGCCGTCGGCCGCCAGCTGGACACCCGAATAGAGGCGCAGCGCCGAAGTACCGAACAGATAGCCGCCGCCGTGGATGAACACCATCACCGGACGCGGTCGCGTCGAAGCGGTGGCGGGGGCCACGACATTCAGTGTCAGTGAATCCTCGCTCATCTCCTGGATCTTGCGCGGACCGAGGCGTACGCCGAAGCGCGGCTGGATCCCGGCGGCACGGAAGTAGGTCGCGTCCCGCACGTCGGTCCACGGCCGAACCGGCTGTGGCGACCGGAACCGTAGGTCACCGACGGGTGGGGCGGCGTAGGGCAGCGACCGCCAGTGCAGCACGCGGCGACCACGACGACCTCGGACGATACCGTCGGTGGTCGTGATCTGCCCGGTAGTGCTCACCTGTCCATCGGGTATGTGCGAGGGCCCTCCGTGGCTACGCTCCGCTCCCGCCTCCGGGCCTGACTCGCTCATACCTGCGATGGTAACGACGACCGATCGGTCTCCAACAGTCGTAACCAGAATTCGCTGATCGACGGAAAAGCCGGCACTGCGTGCCACAGTGCGTCCAGCGGGACGCGACCCGCGACCGCGATGGTCGCGGCGTGCAGTTGTTCGCCGACCTCGGGCCCGACGAAGGTGGCACCGAGCAGTGTGTCGGTCGCGTTGTCGATCACCAGTGCGGCGCGGCCCGTGTAATCGTCGCGGGCCAGTGCCGAACCGGCGACGGCGATATCGAGTTCGACCGTGCGGATGTCGTATCCGGCCGCGCGGGCGGCGGCGGCAGTGCGGCCGACGGCGGCGACCTCGGGATCGGTGAACACGACCTGTGGCACGGCGTGGTGGTCGGCGCAGGCCCGATAGCGCGGCGCGGACAGCGACCGGCCCTCGGCGCGGGCCGAGATCACGTCGCCGCAGACCCGGCCCTGATACTTGCCCATATGCGTGAGCGCGGCGCGGTGGTTGATATCGCCCACGGCGTAGAGCCACTCGCCGCCGACCCCCGATACGGTCAACTGATCGTCGACGGGGACGTAACCGGTTTCCAGACCGACGGTCTCCAAGCCGATATCGGTGGTGTTCGGCACTCGTCCGGCCGCCACCACGATCTCGTCGGCGACGAGCGTGGTCGCGCCGCCGGGCCCCTGCGCGTGCACCGTCACGGTGCCCCCGTGGATCCGGCCCTCGCCGTGGTCGGCGGCGTCCGGCCGGGACACCCGCTGCGGTTGTGTCCCGAACAGGATCCGAACTCCCTGCGCGGTGAGCGCGGAGGCGACGTACTCACCGGCGAACGGCTCCACCCCGGCGAGCAACCGCTCACCGCGGACCAGCACGGTCACCTCCGCACCGAGCGCCGACAACCAGGTGGCGGCCTCACAGGCCACCACTCCGCCGCCGATCACCACGACCCGATTCGGGACCTCGTGCAGATTGGTGGCGTCCCGGGACGTCCAGGGCAGGGCCGCGCGCAGGCCGGGAACATCCGGAACCGCGGCGTGGGTGCCGGTGGCCAGCACCACCGCTGCGCGGGCCCGCAATATCCGGTCACCGACGCGTACCCGGCGTTCGCCGTCGAGCCGGCCGGTACCGCGGATCACCTCGATGCCCTGCTGGGTCGCCCACTCGACCTGGCTCGAATCGTCGTGGTCGCCGTGCTGGGAGTGCACGAATTCGTCCCGCCGGCGCAGCACCTCGGCAATATCGGGACCCGATGCCTCGATACCGGGCAGACCCAGCGCTGCCCCCATGACATGGCCCGGCCGCAGCAGTGCCTTGCTCGGGATACAGGCCCAGTACGAGCATTCACCGCCGACCTTTTCCGGTTCTACGATGGCCGCTGTGCGGTCGCTACCGGCAATGGCGTAATCGGCCGCGTTCTCGCCTGCCGGGCCGCCGCCCAGCACGATGACGTCGTATTCGGTGATGCCACCTGCCTCGGCGGCACCACGGTCGCTGTCGGGCATCGGGCTCCTTACTGTAGGTAGCCCTCGACCTCGCCCGCCGATCGCGGCTGGGCCTCCTCCGGGGGTTCGTTGCTCTCGATCCGGGCGCGTCGCTGTCGCAGCAGATCCCAGCACTGGTCGAGCATGACCTCCACTTCGGCCAGTCGGCGCCGCTCCACATCGGGGTCGAGCTCCCCGCGCGAGGCCCGCGACCGCAGGTCGTGCTCGTCGTCGACGAGATCTTTGATCCGCCCGAGTATGTCCTGTTCGGTCATGCCGACCATGCTACGACCCGGGGGCCGATCACCTGCTCATTCGGCCGGGCGCAGCAGGTAGATGTCCATGATCCAGCCTTTGCGTTCGCGCAGTTCCGCGCGGCGCCGCACGATTTCGCCGCCGATCTCGCCGACCCGCCCGGCGAACAGGGTTTCGTCGGGCATTCCGAGATAGGCCCCCCACCAGATGAAGGTGTCACCGGGGACAGTGGTGAACGCGCAGTCGGCGTCGAGCATCACCACGGTCGAACCCGGTCCGAGACCGTCTTCGCGTAAGCGGCGTCCGGTGGTGATGTGCACCGGTTCGCCGATCCGGTGCAGGACGGTCCGGTGCCGGGCCGCGAGTGCGTGCACGCTGGTGACACCCGGGATCACCGTGTAGTCGAAACTCAGTACGCCCCGGGCCAGCACCCGCTCCACCATCCGCAGGGTGGAGTCGTAGAGGGCCGGATCACCCCACACCAGGATCGCGCCGACTCCGTCATGCGCCGCGAAGGCCTCTTCCAGCAGCAGCGAACGCCGTTCGTGCCAGTCCAGCACCGTGCCCCGGTAGTCGTCGGGTGTGCGGTCGCGGGGCGGATCGGGTATTTCGACGATCCGGTGCGGACGGTCGGCGTATTCGCCGAGGATCGCGGTGCGTACCTCCACCAGTTCGCGCTTCTCGGCGCCTTTGCCGATCACGAAGAAGACATCCACCTCGCGGAGAGCCTTGATCGCCTGCATGGTCACCTGGTCGGGGTCGCCGGCGCCGATACCGATCACATACAGCGTGCGCATGAGGTCAGCTTGGCAGGCCGGATCACCGGGCGTCGGTGGGGCCGGGTTGTCACCGGTGGTGACCTCCGCGATCGCCGGTATCGGTACCGTTCACGGCTGTCGATCGAGAGCACGCCGACATGGATGTTCTCGCGTCCGCACCGGTGTGGCTGCCGTGCAGGAGAAGGGTTGTTTTCGAAAAGGGCCAGTCGCAAGGTCGCGGGCATCGCGCATTCACTGTCAGAGACCTTGACCGATATCAGCGCGCATTTGGCCGGCAGCTGGCGTCGGCGCAGTGACACGGCAGCCGCCGGCGCCAAACTGCTGCGTCGGCGAGGAGCCGAACCGATCGGCGGGGTCCCGGGGTCGCCGGACGATCGCGGGCGCCGGGCGGGGCGCAAGAGCGAGCTCGCGGCCGGCGACGGTCCGATGCCGGCACCCGAGGCGACGGCCGCGCATATTGCTCGAACCGGATGGGCCACCGGACCGATGATGCTGCGTACACATACCACCGACAGGGGAGGGCTGATACCGCCGAGAACCCTCATGGAGTCCGTGTCCAACGCCCCGGTCGATACAGATCTCTTCATCAGCCGGGCCGGTCTGAGCGAACTGTTCGCCCAGAACATCGCCGGTGGGGTGCGGCTCGATCGGCTCGAATCACTCGGTCCCATCATCCCGCACTACAACTGTCACGGATACACCTTCAGCCGGGACGGTGCAGCGGGTTTCATGACCGGCCGCCTGGTGGACGGGATCTTGGCCGACAACGGGTTCCGCCGGATGGACAGCCTCGACGCCGTGGCGCCGGGTGATGTGGTGGTCTATCGGAAGGGCGGCGAGGTCCAGCATTCGGGAGTGGTCGCGGGCAGATATTCCGGCGCGATCCATGTGGATTCCAAACAGGGCCCGCTGTCGGTCGTACGGCACCGCATCGACGAGGTCACCGGCTTCTACGGGTCGGATGTGACGGTCTACCGCACCGATCGTCCGGAAGGGCGGTTTCTCACACCGGTCGAGAATTCCGACGAACCGGCACCGCCGTGGCCACCACCACCGCACGATGGGCGGTGAAACACCGGTAGCGTCTTCCGCCGCGGTGCATAGCACCCGGCATCACAGCACCCGCCCGGCCCCGCAGCGCGCCCGGGTGCGCAGTAAGCTCGGCGCGTGGTCAGCGCAGCGAAAAGTCAGGTCCCGGACCCGCGACACGCTCCGGACACCCAGTACGAAGATCTGCTCCGGCTCGTCCTGGACACCGGGACCGCCAAGGCGGATCGCACCGGTACCGGCACGCGCAGTGTGTTCGGTCATCAGCTGCGGTACGACCTCGCTGCCGGATTCCCGTTGATCACCACGAAGAAGGTGCATCTCAAATCCATCGTGTACGAACTGCTGTGGTTCCTGCGCGGTGATTCCAATGTGCGGTGGTTGCAGGAGCACGGGGTCAGCATCTGGGACGAATGGGCCGATGCCGACGGTGAGCTCGGGCCGGTGTACGGGGTGCAGTGGCGTTCCTGGCCGGCCCCCGACGGCCGCCATATCGACCAGATCGCCCAGGTGCTGCACACGCTGCGCACCGACCCCGATTCGCGGCGGATGCTGGTATCGGCTTGGAATGTGGCCGAGCTGGACCGGATGGCGCTGGCGCCCTGCCACGCGCTGTTCCAGTTCTACGTCGCCGACGGTCGGTTGTCCTGCCAGCTCTACCAGCGCAGTGCCGACCTGTTCCTCGGCGTCCCGTTCAATATCGCGAGTTACGCCCTGCTCACCATGATGGTCGCCCAGCAGGCCGGTCTGGCGCCGGGCGATTTCATCTGGACCGGCGGGGACTGCCATATCTACGACAACCACCACGACCAGGTCGCCGAGCAGCTGACCCGGCCGCCGTACCCGTTCCCGGTACTCGAACTCGAGCCGGCGGCCTCGCTGTTCGACTACCGCTACGAGGACATCCGGGTGCTCGACTACCGGCATCATCCGGCTATCAAGGCTCCGGTGGCGGTGTGACCGCGGTGGCTTCCGCCCGCGTGATCGGCCTGATCTGGGCGCAGACCCCCGACGGGGTGATCGGGGTGGACAATACGATTCCGTGGCAGGTCCCCGAGGATATGGCCCGTTTCAAGGCGACGACCGCCGGCCATCCTGTGATCATGGGACGGCGGACCTGGGATTCGCTGCCGGACCGCTTCCGGCCGCTGCCGGGCCGCCGCAATATCGTCGTGACCCGGCAGCCGGACTGGTCCGGCGAAGGTGCGGAATCCGCGCCCTCGGTCGAGGCCGCACTGGAACTCGCGGCCCCGGCCGCGACCTGGGTTATCGGTGGCGGCGAGATCTATCGCCTCGCCCTGCCGCGGGCCACCGAATTGCTGATCACCGAGGTCGATGCCGAGGTCGACGGGGACGCCTACGCCCCGACGCTCGGGCCCGAATGGTCGTCGGCCGACTCGGCGGCCTGGCTCGATTCCGCGGGCGGCCATCGGTATCGGATCAGGCGTTTCACCCGTCGCTGAGCGGCCCCCGGCCGCTGGGCGGTTGCGATACCGGACCAGCCTCGGAAAACGCCGGAACGGTGGCCCCCGGTCGGGCATACTCGGCTGTACGTCCCGCGATCACAGCCCGGTCGTGGGTATGCGGAGGCGAAAGGCTGTCCATGGACAAGAAATCGCTGACAGCGGTGGCCCGGCAGCAGTTGAAGCTGGCCGCGACCGTCACCAGTGGCCGCAGCTCGCAGACGATCTACGGTGGCCACGCGAACTCCCTGCGCCAGACCGTGGTGGGGTTGTGCTCGGGGCAGAGCCTGGCCGAGCACGACAACAACGGCGAGGCGACCCTGTTGGTCCTGTCCGGCACGCTCACGCTGCACAGTGGGGACAACGAGTGGAAGGGATCGGCCGGGGATCTACTGGTGGTGCCGAAGGCACGGCACAGTGTGCAGGCCATCGACGACGTGGCGTTTCTACTGACGGTCGCCAAGTAGACCCCACCGGGTCACGTGGTCGCCGGCGGTTCGCCGGTAGGGTGATCGTTCATGGGGCAGCCGCAGCCGATCCTGGAACCGCTCACACCGGCCGCGTATTTCCTCGTCGCCACCATCGAGCCCGGTGGTGAGGCGGCGGCGCGAGATCTGCTCGCCGAACTTCCCGGCCTCCGCCGGTCCGTCGGCTTCCGGTTGCCGGGGGCCGGGCTGGGTTGTATCACCGGGGTCGGTTCGGCTGCGTGGGACCGGTTGTTCGGCGGTCCCCGTCCGGCCGAACTGCACGAGTTCCCCGGTTACGACGGTCCGCTGCACCAGGCCCCGGCCACGGCGGGCGACCTGCTGTTCCACATCCGTGCCCAGGTACACGACGCATGCTTCGAGCTGGCCATGGCGATCGGTGACCGCCTGGCCGGTATCGGCACGATCGTCGACGAAACGGTCGGCTTCCGCTATTTCGAACAGCGCGACCTGCTCGGTTTCGTCGACGGCACCGAGAACCCCGAGGGTGGGTTCCCGGATACGCCCGCCGGCCGGGCCGCGCTGATCGGTGCCGGAGATCCGGATTTCACCGGCGGCAGCTATGTGATCGTGCAGAAGTACCTGCACGATATGGCCGGGTGGCGGGCACTGCCGGTCGCGGAACAGGAGCGGGTGATCGGCCGCACCAAACTCGAGGATTTCGAATTCGACGACGCGGTGAAACCCGCCGATTCGCATATCGCGGTGAACCAGGTGATCGAACCCGACGGCACCGAACGGGAGATCCTGCGCGCGAATATGCCGTTCGGCAGTGTCCGTGACGGCGAATTCGGTACCTATTTCGTCGGCTATTCGGCGACTCCCCGTACTACCGAGATAATGCTGGAGCGGATGTTCCTCGGGACCGACGAGGCCACCCACGATCGGATCCTGGATTTCTCCACCGCGGTCACCGGCACGCTGTTCTTCGTTCCGCCACAGGATTTCTTCGACGATCTGCCCGCCCCACCGGACGCGGCCGAGGCGGCGGATCCGGAACCGGCGCCGGTCGCGGACGGTTCCCTCGGTATCGGCACGTTGAAAAGGAGCAGCACGGTATGAACAACCTCCATCGCGAACTCGCGCCGATCACGGATTCGGCCTGGGCCGTTATCGAAGAGGAGGCCACGCGGACATTCAAGCGGCACAACGCCGGCCGTCGCGTGGTGGATCTGTCCGGCCCGCACGGTACCGACTATTCGGCCCGGGGCCTCGGGCACACGACACCCATCGCCGCCCCGCACGACGGGGTGCAGGCGCGCCAGCGCGTGGTGGCACCGCTAGTCGAGCTGCGGGTGCCGTTCACGCTGTCGCGGGAGGAACTCGACAATGTCGAGCGCGGCGCCCAGGACACCGATCTGGATCCGGTGAAGGACGCGGCCCGCAATATCGCCTTCGCGGAGGATCGCGCGGTGTTCGAGGGGTATACGGCGGCGGGTATCACCGGGATCCGCTCCGGTTCGTCGAACAGGGCGATCGCGTTGCCCGAGGATGTGTTCGGTGTGCCCGAAGTGATCGCGCTGGCGGTGAGCGAACTGCGGCTGGCGGGTGTGGACGGACCGTATTCGGTCCTGCTGAGCGCCGATCTGTACACGAAGGTGAGTGAGACCTCCAACCACGGACATCCGCTGCGCACCCATCTGGAACGCCTCGTTCCCGACGGCGAGATCATCTGGGCCCCGGCCATCGACGGCGCGTTCGTGCTCACCACCCGCGGCGGAGATTTCGACCTCACGCTGGGCCAGGACCTGTCCATCGGTTATCTGGCACACGACGCGGAGACCGTGCAGCTGTATTTCCAGCAGAGCATGACCTTCCACGTGTATTCCGCCGAGGCCGCCGTCGCGCTTTTCTGAGCCGGTGACCAGCGTCACCGGGCCGGTCACTCACCGTCCGGTAGCGTGTGGCCGAGAGCACCGGAGTGCGGTTGAACGGAGTCGGTATGCAGATGGTGCACGCGGGTGTCGTGCCCCCGGGCCGGGTGCTGGGATACAGCCTCGCCGGGGTCGCGGTGGTCGTCGTGGTGACCGTTCCGACTGTCCTGTTCTTCGGTCCGGCCCGGGTGTTCACCGGGATCGTGCTGGGTGCGCTGCTCGCGGTCGCCGCGCTGTTCGCGTTGTTCACCCGGGATGCCGTGGTCCTCACCGAGCAGGCGATCCATCGCCGTACGCCCTGGTCGGTGACCAGTATCGACTGGGATCGGGTGGTGGCCGGGCGTTTCGGCCTCGACGAGAAGTCACGCTGGTCGCTTGCGCTGGATCTTTCCGGCGGTGCGGAATTGCACGGCGAACTCGTCCTGTTGTCGATTCCGCCGGTCGACGGACCGATATCCGGCGCATACGACCTGCGTAAACGCGAGCAAATAAACGAGATACGCAATATGTTGCGGCATAAACGGATTCCCATTACGGTGCTTCCGGATATCGCGGGCGCACTCGAGCAGCATTGGCGGATCGCTCCGCCCACGAGGTGAACACCGGTCCGCCGGTTCGCCGCATACGTTTCCGGAGCGCGCAGATCGCGACCGCTGCCGCTATCGAGGAAACGACAACCGCACGGAAAAGGAGAGTAATGGTTCGCCACGTCCGGGTAATCGTGGGGATCGTCACGCTGATGGCGGCGCTCTGCGCCGGTCTGCCGTCGGCCGCGCGAGCCGACGAGGGCTGGTATCCCGGGCGACTGCTGGCGGCCGCGCCACTGGGCCGCGCATGGTCGGGCCTGGACGGTGTGCAGCGCATCGAATACATCACCACCGGACCCGGCGGCAAACTCGTTCCCGCCGCCGCTCTCGTGCGTATCCCCGGCGGACCCGTGCCGGAGGGCGGTCGCCGGGTGGTCGCCTGGGATCACGGCACCTCCGGCCTGGCGCAGGACTGCGGGCTCACCGGGTCGGCGCAACTGGAGCAGCACACCGGCCCGACCGTGCAGCGTCTCACCGATGCGGGGTACGCGGTGGTCGCTCCCGACTACATCGGACTGAGCCCCAACTCCCCGGGCCCGCACCCGTATCTGCAGACCAGCACCGAGGCCACGGCCACCATCGACGCGGTGCGCGCTGCCCGTGCGGCGTTCACCGAGCTGTCGTCGAGCTGGGCGGTGGCCGGGTGGTCGCAGGGTGGCCACGCCGCGCTCGGTACCGGCCGGTTCGCTCCGGAATATGCTCCCGAACTCGATTTCCGCGGCACCGCCGCGCTGGCTCCGGTCACCAACCTGGAGGACATCTTCCTGCGTTCGCGCCCGGATCAGCCCGAGATGCCCGGATATGTGGGCCGGTCCGTGCCCCTGGTGCTCGCGGGGATGACGGGCGCCCAGCTGGGGCCCGAGGTGGGCGACTTCCTGACCCCGCAGGGGCGCCAGTTCATCGCGGGGCTGAGCACCGGCTGCAATTCGCAGGCGCGCAAGATGCTGTCCAGCGTGGAGATCGGCGCAATGCTGACCCGGCCGCTCAACGATCCCGAGTTCGCGCCGGTGATGCGCGACTACATGTCCGTTCCGGTCAGTGGATACCAGGATCCTATCCTCATCGTGCACGGCAACTTCGACACTGTCGTGCCGCTACCGCTGAGCCTCGCGATGGTGGGGAAGTTCGTGCTGCACGGCACCCAGCATCAGGCCCGATGGCTGAACGCCGGGCACGAGAACCTGGAGAGCTCGGGTGGGATGGACCTCGTCCTCGCCTTCCTGGCCAAGGAGCTCCCGGTCGACTGATCCGGCTCAGACGAACGCCCGCTCGATGACGGCCGTCGTATCCACCCCGGTCGGTAGTGTGCCGAACGCGGCACCCCAGTCCGTGCCCAGGCGGGACGCGCAGAAGGCGTCCGCGACTGCGTGGTGGCCGTGCCGGACCAGCTGCGCACCCTGCAGTACCAAGGCCATCAGCTCGACGATCCGCCGCGCGCGGTACTCGATATCGCTGTGGTCGGCCAGTTCCTTGCCGATCAGGTCGATCGCGTGATCCAGGTACGGGTTCTCCCCGCGCGCCCGCGATACTTCCGTGAAGTAGGCCTCCACAGTGTCGGGCCGGGTACCCATCGCGCGCAGCGCGTCGAGCGCGGCGACATTGCCGGAACCCTCCCAGATCGACATCAGGGGCGCCTCCCGGTAGAGCCGGGGCATCCCCGACTCCTCGACGTAGCCGTTCCCGCCGAAGCATTCCAGTGCTTCGGCCGCGTGTACGGACGCGCGTTTGCACACCCAGTACTTCGTGACTGCCAGGGCGATCCGGCGTAGCGCCGCTTCGCCCGGATCCCCGGCCGCCCGGTCGGTGGCCCCGGCCAGCCGCAGCATGACCGTGGTGGCCGCCTCGGATTCGATCACCAGATCGGCCAGGACGTTGCGCATCGCGGGCTGATCGACCAGCGCGGCACCGAAGGCTTTGCGGTGCCGGGCATGGTGGACCGCGCGGACGGCGGCCGCGCGCATCCCGACCGAGGAACCGATGACGCAGTCGAGCCGGGTCATATTGACCATCTCGATGATGGTCTTCACCCCGGCGCCCTCCGCGCCGATCGGCCATCCGATCGCGTTCTCGTATTCGATCTCCGCCGAGGCGTTCGACTTGTTGCCGAGTTTGTCCTTGAGCCGTTGCAGCCGGATCGGATTGCGGGACCCGTCGGGCAGCACTCGCGGCAGCAGGAAACACGACAGTCCGCCCGGGGCCTGCGCGAGCGTCAGGAACATATCGGACATGGGCGCGGAGGTGAACCATTTGTGTCCGATGAGCCGATAGGTCCCGTCCGGCTGCGGAGTCGCGGTGGTGGTGTTGGCCCGCACATCCGAACCGCCCTGTTTCTCCGTCATCGACATACCGGCGATGAGCCCGGCCTTGGTGGACGGTTCACGCAGCCCGAACTCGTAGGAGCGCGAGGTGAGCAGCGGTTCGTACGCGGCCGTCAATTCCGGGTTGTGCCGCAGTGCCGGAATCGCGGCGTAGGTCATCGAGATCGGGCACATATGACCGGCGTCGGCCCCGCCCCAGACATAGAACTTCGCGGCCCGGGCCACATGCGCGCCGGTCCGGTCGTCGGTCCAGGGGGCTGCGTGCAGGCCGTGTTCGACCGCGACCGTCATCAGGTCGTGCCAGTGTGGATGGAACTCCACCTCGTCGACGCGGTTGCCGTACCGGTCGTGGGTGTGCAGGACGGGCGGGTATCGCTCGGCGAGCCGGCCCCACTCCTGCACCTGCTCGCTCCCGGCGAGCGCGCCGAGTTCGCGCACCTCCGCCTCCGCCCATCCGGCACCCTCCCGGTGCAGTCCGGTCAGCAACGAGGGATCCCGGGCGGCGTCGAACGGCGTGATCGGCGGAACCTGGTTGAAGACCTCGTGCGTAGGCATCCATCGATTATGCGTCCTACGTCACACTGCGGAACGGCGGGGATGACGACCGGTAGGTATCGGCGGTGGGCGTCTGGTAGGTGGCTGCGCCGGCGCCCCGGAATCAACGGCTAGCCTGTGCGGATGCGCCGCTTGAGCGTTGTCGACGAGATCTTTCTGCGGACCCATCGCGGGCTCGGCACCCCGATCGCACTCCAGGGCCTCTGGCGGACCGAGGAGCCGGTGGACCCGGTGGAACTCGCCCGGTTGCACGAAGGGTTGCGTACCGGGCCGCTGGCCCGCCGCGTGGTGCGTCCGCGGATACCGGGCGCGCGATCCCGCTGGCAGCACAACGATCGCGCGCATCCGCTGGAACTCCACCGCGCGGCTCTGGCACCGGAACAGATCGCGCGCTGGGCCGACGCCCGCGGCGCGGACCTCGATCCGGAATACGGCCCGGGCTGGCGCCTGTCGGCCTCGCCGCTCACGGACGGCGGCACGATCATCGCGCTCACCTGCTCGCATGTCCTCGCCGATGCGCGAGGGCTGATCATCGCCGTCGAACGCGCGCTCCGGGAGCCGGCTTCCGGAGCCGACACCGATACGCCGCGCCCGCCCGCCGCGCCGGTTCCGGAATCCGCCGGCGCACACGATTCGGATTGGGCCGACGCCGCGCAGATCTGGGCCACGGTCGCGCTCGGTGGTATCCGTGCCGCCGCGGTCCGGATACCGCGCGGGGTGCGGAACCCGGAATCCGGGGCGGACGGCCGCGGCGACGTGGGGAACCCATCCGGGGGCCGGGCCCCGGGACAGCCCGCGGTGGCTCCGGATCCGTTGCGGGAGCCGCGGTCCGAATCCACGGACATCGAACCACCCGCAACCGCCGGATCGGCCGGAGCCGGGCACGGCGAAATGTCCGAGCCCGCGCTGATACTGCGCTGCCCGGTCACGGAGTGGGACCGGATCGCCGCGGCGTACGGCGGTACCGCGAACAGTCTGTTCATCTGGTCGGTCGCGAACATATTGTGGGCCGCGGGTTTCCCCGCCACCGAGATCACGGCCAGTCTGCCGGTGGACACCCGGGACGAACCCCGGATCGACAACGATCTCGCCGTGACCGAGATCGCAGTGACCCCGCCCGACGGTCCGGCCGATATCCGCGCGAAGAGCCGAGCCGCCTACGAGCGGCGGATGTCGAGCCCCGGTGGCCTGCCGGAGGAATTCCTGTACCTGGTGCCGGACAAGGTGGCGCATCTGCTGTCCCGCGGCGCCGGCGAACGCGACATCCTCTGCTCGAATATCGGCCCCATTCCGCCGGCGCTGTCGGTGCTCGGGCCGCACGAGTGCACCGGAATCGCGACCCGCGCCCTGCACCCCGGCCTCCGCCTCGCGAACCGGCCGCGAACCCGGCTGTCGGGCTACCTGTGCCGGTTCCGTGACGACTACATCCTGACCCTCGCGAGCCTCTACCCGGAACACATACCCGACACCGGCGCACTGCACCGGCTCGCCACCACGACCGCCCAGCGGGTCGGTCTGCCGATCCGGCCCTGGTGACGGCTCAGCGGTTGGCGCGGTACCAGCGGATCAGCGAATCGGTGGACGAATCATCCTGCGGTGCGGGTTCCGCCGGGTCGGTGAGCAGCGGCGCGAGCGCCAGAGCCTGCTGTTTACCCAGCTCCACACCCCACTGGTCGAAACTGTCGATACCCCAGATCACCCCGGCCACGAACACCTGATGTTCATAGAGCGCGATCAACTGCCCGAGCACCGAAGGAGTGAGCCGGGGCGCGAGAATCGTGGTGCTCGGCCGGTTTCCGGGCATCACCTTGTGCGGCACCAGCTCCGGTGGCGTGCCCTCGGCGGCGATCTCGTCGGCGGTCTTCCCGAACGCCAGGACCTTGGTCTGCGCGAACAGATTGCTCATCAGGATGTCGTGCATACTGCCGGTGCCGTCGCGGGTGGGCAGATCGTCGGTGGGCCGGGCGAATCCGATGAAATCGGCCGGGATCAACCGAGTGCCCTGATGCAGCAACTGGTAGAAGGCGTGCTGGCCGTTGGTGCCGGGTTCACCCCAGAAGATCTCGCCGGTAGAGGTGGTCACCGGGGAACCGTCCGCGCGAACAGATTTCCCGTTCGACTCCATGGTGAGTTGCTGGAGATAGGCCGGGAACCGGGCGAGATCGTTCGAATACGGCAGCACCGCGCGCGACTGCGCCCCGAAGAAATTCGCGTACCACACACCGAGCAGAGCGAGCAGCGCCGGCGCGTTCTCCGACAGCGGTGCGGTGGCGAAATGACGGTCCATATCGTGCATACCGGCCAGGAATTCGGCGAAGCGGACCGGGCCGATCGTCACCATCACCGACAGGCCGATGGCCGAATCGACCGAGTACCGGCCGCCCACCCAATCCCAGAAGCCGAACATATTGTCGGTGTCGATACCGAATTCGGCCACCCGCCCGGCATGCGTGGACACCGCCACGAAATGTTTCGGCACCGCGTCCGGGCCGAGCGCGTCGACCAGCCAGCGGCGGGCCGCGGTCGCGTTGGTGAGCGTCTCGAGGGTGGAAAAGGTTTTGGAGGCGACGATGAACAGCGTGGTCGCCGGATCAAGGTCGGTCAGTGTCGCCACCAGATCGGCGGGGTCCACGTTGGAGACGAACCGGGCACCGATCCCGGCATCCGCGTAGTGGCGCAGCGCCTGATGCACCATCACGGGCCCGAGATCCGAACCGCCGATACCGATGTTCACCACCGTGCGGATCCGCTGCCCGGTCGCACCGCGCCATTCACCCGAGCGCACGGCATCGGCGAAAGCACCCATCCGGTCCAGTACCCGATGGACGGCGGCGACCGCGTCCTCGCCGTCGATGGTGAGCGAACTACCCTTCGGCAGCCGCAATGCGGTGTGCCCCACCGCCCGGTCCTCGGAGGTGTTGATGTGCTCACCCCGCAGCATCCGGTCGCGCTGCGGCTCCACACCCGCCTCCCGGGCCAGCTCCACCAGCAGCTGCAGTGTTTCCCGGGTGACACGATGCTTGCTGTAGTCGATCCGCAACTCACTCGCGGTCAGCGTCAGATCGCGACCGCGCGGGGGATCTTCGGCGAACAGATCCCTCAGTTGTAGGGCAGCGATCGCATCGTGATGATCGCGCAATTTCTGCCATGCCGCCGATGCGGTTATGTCGACGCTCACACTGGCCGAGCGTACAACCCACCGAACCCGGCCGCTGGCGGGGTCGGGACATGCCGCGCGTTCCGGGCGATCACACCACCGCAGCGGTGGTATTTGCCGGTCGGTAACCCTGTGGTCGGTCGAGCATGTGTGGGCCGTCGGGTGAGTCGCCGACGGCGCGCCCGTGGAGGTGCGGGTCGGGCGGGGTGTTCGTGGGGTGCGGGTCGGGCGGGGTGTTCGTGGCCGACCGGGGCGCTCGCGGGCGTCGGAGGTGGGCTCGACTCGTGTCGGTGGGGTGTTGGGTTTGTTGGTGTGGCGGGAAGGTGGGTTTGTTGGTGTGGCGGGATGTGGGCTTGCCGGTGGCGGGTGGGGTGTTGGGCTTGCCGGTGGCGGGCGGGATGCGGACCCACAGGTGAAGGTGCTGTGTTTTTGGCGCGCTGGCGCGCGCGGGGTCGAGGCCCCCGAAGTCTCGCCGTTCAGGCCTCGAGACTCGCGCCTGCGGCGCATGCGCTTCGAGGCCCCCGAAGTCTCGCCGTTCAGGCCTCGAAGCGCATGCGCGAAGCGCGAGTCTCGAGGCCTGAACGGCGAGACTTCGGGGGCCTCGACCCCGCGCGCGCCAGCGCGCCGAAAACACAGCGCCTTCACGAGCAACCGCACCCCTCACCCCCACGAGCAACCGCGCCCCCACCTCTACAGGCGCCTCCACCGCAGCTCCACAAGCGCCTCCACCCTCGCCCTCCACAAGCAACCCGTCCCTCCTCCGCAAACAACCCCCGGGACCTCACTTACCGATCCAGAAACCCACCCGACCCCGCCGGGACCTCGGTCAGTCCCCGGGTCGCAGGTGCGTCACGTCCCCCGCCGCCACCGCCTTGTCGTCGATCAGCAGCCGCCCCGCCGAGTCGATATCGCGAGCGATACCGGTGAGCACCCCACCCCCCGGCAGTTCCGCCCGGACCCGGGAGCCCAGTGTCGCGCAGCGTTCCCGGTAGGCGTCGGCGAGCAGTCCACTTGCCCAGCCCGATTCCCGCCAGTCGGTGTAGCGGCGCGCGAATTCGGTGAGCAATGCCAGTACCAGACGGGTGCGGTCGGTTTCGGTGGCTCCGCTGAGGAGCAGCGAGGTGGCGTGCGGGACCGGGAGTTCGTCGGCGGTGAGACTCACGTTCATGCCGATGCCGACGACGATCGCCGGCCGGGGGCCCCCGGCCGCGACTTCGGCGAGTATTCCCGCGACCTTGCGGCCTTCGATCAGGACGTCGTTGGGCCACTTCAGGGCGGCAGGTACCCGAGCGGTCGTGGTGAGCGTGTCGACCGCCGCGATTCCGGTGAGCAGTGGTAGCCAGCCGAGGGTCTCGGGATCGAGGCCGTCGGGCCGGATGAGCAGGGACAGCGATATCTGGGCGCGCGGCGGGCTCGCCCAGGGGCGGGCCAGACGCCCGCGGCCGCTCTCCTGTGCTTCCGCGACGAGGACCACGCGATCCACCTCGGGGTCGGCGGCGCGCGCGATCAGGTCGGCGTTGGTGGATCCGGTCGATTCGATCACGTCGATTCCGGTGTAGAACGCCAGTTCCGGGGTCCCGGTCAGCGCTCGCCGCAGATGTTCGACGTCCAACGGTGGCCTCTGCACGAGGGCAGGTTATCCGGCCGGGCCGGGGGTCACCGCACGGCGGGTGCGGTGACCCCCGGGTCTAGCCGGCGAGGTCGTAACCGAGTGTCCGCGAGCCCCCGTACTCCGCGTCGTTTCCCCCGGCTTCGATCTCTTCGGTTTCGGCCTCGGTCTCGGTGACGGTGGGTTCCGGCTCGGTAACCCGGGTGAACGCGACGGCCTCCGGGAATTCTCCGGTTCGAGTTGTCCAGTGCCACATAACAGGCCACCCCCCTTCTGTGCTCCAAAAGTGGCCTGCTGCAAGGATATTGCCCAGGCCAGTTGTGCGAAAGCGATTTGATTCCCGGGCGCGCGCCCGCGCCCGGGAGGGGTTAGTCTTGTGACGATTCACCACGCGTGTCGCGTGGACGGTCGCCGCGATTCGCGGTACACATATGAACCGGCGACGACTTGCCCACCTGGGGTTTTCTCGACCAGGGTCTACTCACCAGTAGCCAGATCTGGGTTAACAGCGTGCCGAGGCTCTGGTTACACTCCGACCCATGACGAGTGTCCAGCAGCAGCCCACGCCGGATTCGGCAGGTGCGCCCGATATCCACACCACCGCCGGCAAACTGGCTGACCTGCGGAATCGGCTGGAAGAAGCCCAGCATCCGATGGGTGAGGCCGCGATCGACAAGGTGCACGCCAAGGGCAAGATGACCGCGCGCGAGCGCATTCTGGCCCTGCTCGACGAGGGTTCCTTTGTCGAACTCGACGCCTTGGCCCGGCACCGCAGTGTGAACTTCGGCCTGGACAAGCAGCGTCCCCTCGGCGACGGCGTGGTGACCGGTTACGGCACCATCGACGGCCGTGAGGTGTGCATCTTCAGCCAGGACGTGACCGTGTTCGGCGGCAGCCTCGGCGAGGTGTACGGCGAGAAGATCGTCAAGGTCATGGACCTGGCGCTGAAGACCGGTCGTCCGCTGGTCGGCATCAACGAGGGGGCCGGTGCCCGTATCCAGGAGGGTGTCGTCTCGCTCGGCCTGTACGGCGAGATCTTCCACCGCAATATCCAGGCTTCGGGCGTGATCCCGCAGATCTCGCTGATCATGGGTGCCGCCGCGGGTGGGCACGTGTACTCCCCCGCCCTCACCGATTTCGTGGTGATGGTCGACCAGACCAGCCAGATGTTCATCACCGGCCCGGACGTCATCAAGACGGTCACCGGCGAAGAGGTCACCATGGAGGAACTGGGCGGTGCCCACACCCACATGGTGAAGTCGGGTTCGGCCCACTACGTCGCCTCCGGCGAACAGGACGCCCTCGACTACGTCAAGGATCTGCTGTCCTACCTGCCGAGCAACAACCGCGCCGAAGCGCCGCGCTTCCCGGCCTCCGATCCGATCACCGGCGCGATCGAGGAATCGCTCACCGAAGAGGACCTCGAACTCGACTCGCTGATCCCGGATTCGCCGAACCAGCCCTATGACATGCACGAGGTCATCCGCCGGCTGCTGGACGACGACGAATTCCTCGAGATCCAGGCCGAGCGGGCCATGAACATCATCGTGGGCTTCGGCCGGGTCGACGGCCGCAGTGTCGGCATCGTCGCCAACCAGCCGACCCAATTCGCCGGCTGCCTCGATATCGACGCTTCGGAGAAGGCCGCGCGGTTCGTGCGCACCTGCGACGCGTTCAATGTGCCCATCATCACCCTGGTGGACGTCCCGGGCTTCCTGCCCGGTACCGACCAGGAATACAACGGCATCATCCGGCGTGGCGCCAAGCTGCTCTACGCCTACGGCGAGGCCACTGTGGGAAAAATCACGATCATCACTCGCAAGGCTTACGGTGGCGCCTACGACGTAATGGGCTCCAAGCATATGGGCGCCGATGTGAACCTGGCCTGGCCCACCGCTCAGATCGCCGTGATGGGTGCTTCCGGCGCGGTCGGGTTCGTGTACCGCAAGAAGCTCGCCGACGCCGCCCGCGACGGGTCCGACGTGGACAAACTGCGTCTGGAACTGCAGAACGAGTACGAGGACACCTTGGTCAATCCGTACGTGGCCGCCGAGCGCGGTTACGTGGACGCGGTGATCCCGCCGTCGCACACTCGCGGCCAGATCGTCTCCGCGCTGCGGCTGCTCGAGCGGAAGATGGTGACCATGCCGCCCAAGAAACACGGCAACATCCCGCTGTGATCCGGCGATACGCTCAGTAGGCCGCACACTGATTCCGGGTATGCGATCGGTGAGCGAGGATCGGCTCGCTGAACAGCGCGAGCCGGCTCGAGGCAAGAGAGAGGATCTGGCACTGTGACGATTGTGGCAGAAGAAGAAGTATTGGCCGCAGCGGAACTGGACCTCGTGACCAGGGATGTGCCGGCCGATGCCGCGACCGAAGCTGCCGTGGGCACTGCCGCCGCAACGAACGGGGAGCAGCCTTTCCTCGTGATCGAGAAGGGCGCACCCACCGACGCGGAGATCGCCGCGCTGGTCTGTGTGTTCACCGCTGCCGCCGCCGCGGGTTCCGCATCGGCCGAGTCCGGTCCGCAGGATCTGTGGGGCAAGCCGACGCTGCTGCACCGCGGTAACTCCCCGTTCTCGCCGTACTCCTATCCGCAGCTGTCGCATCTGCGGTTCTGACACCGAATACAGGAGATCCCCAGACGTGACCCGGCTGGTACTCGCGTCCGCGTCCCCTGCCCGCCGGTCGGTGCTGCGCGCCGCCGGGATCGAACCCGTCGTCCGGGTATCGGATGTGGACGAGGACGCCGTAGCGGCGGCCCTTCCGGCCGGTACCGGACCACGGGAAGTGGTCGTCGAACTGGCCCGGGCGAAAGCCCGGGCCGTGGCGGCCACGTTCGGCGGAGTGTCCGCCGAGGGCGACTCCGATCTCGTCGTCGTCGGCTGCGATTCCATGCTGCTGATCGATGGCGAGTTACAGGGCAAACCGCATACGCCGGAGGTGGCGCTCGCGCGCTGGCAGGCGATGGCAGGCCATTTCGCCGATCTGGTCACCGGGCATTGTGTGCTCCGCCTGCGCGACGGCACCGTCGTCGCCGAGGCGATCGATTGCAGCGCCACCACCGTGCACTTCGGTAAGCCCGATCCCGCCGAACTGGACGCCTATATCGCCACCGGCGAACCGTTGCAGGTGGCGGGCGCGTTCACCCTCGACGGGCTGGGCGGCTGGTTCGTCGACCGGATCGACGGGGATCCGTCCAGTGTCGTCGGGATCGGCCTACCACTGCTGCGCCGACTGCTCCAGGAAGTGGGCGTTGGCGTCGCCCAGCTGTGGGCCGACCGCCCCTGAGGGAGGAGCGCCGCGCAACCCCTGCCCGCCCTGTTGCCGGGCGGCCGAAGCCAGCGGTCCGGTAGCGGCCGGGAGCGGGTCGGAATCCAGCGCGGCCGACGCCGGTGGCAGCTGACTGCCCGGCGGCACCGTCTGACCCGAGACCCGCGACAACCGCGCGGCCTGTCCCGCGGCCGGATCGATCCGGCCGGGCTGCGGCCGCCGACGGGCGGCGGTCACGGCGGATTCGGCCGGTTCCGCGGCCGGCGCCCGATCAGCGGGCGCAGCGATACGCCGTAAACGCACCTCACACATCTCCTCGCCCACGAACGGCACCAATTCGGCTTCCACCCGCCCCTGCGCCCCGGATCGCTCCAGCAGCGCAGCCAGCAGCCCGCGATGCACCCCGCAGACGACTTCGGTGTGGGTCCGCGCCAGATCGCGCAGCGGACAGGCCGTCAGCCGGACGACCGCGCCCTCCTCGGGATCGCGGGCACCGTTCTCGCGCCCGTCCCGTTCCGGGGCGAAACCCAGCTCCGACATCAACGAGACGATGCGATCCTTGGTATCGCGCACCGACTCCACCGGTTCCCCGGCCGTATCGAGTTTGTCTCCCCAGGCTCGCCCGGCCGCCAGACCGGCGGCCGCTTGCCGTTCCGCATCGGGTCCCAGCTGATCGGCCAGCACCTGGGCCAGATCCTGATATCCGATGGTCCGCTGGACCGCCTTGTACCCGATCCGCGGACGCCCGCGACCGCGCGGCGGTTGCTGGAACTGCCGGACCAGCGACTCCCGGGTGAGGATGTCGAGATGGAATCGCACGGTGGTGACATGCTGGCCGGTGATCTGCGCCAGCTGCTGGGCGTCGAGAGGCTCGCTCGCGCCGCGGAGGATCGCGAGCAGGCGCCGCCGCGGCCAAGAATCAGACATAGCTCACCCCTCCTTCGGGGAGACTTTATCGGAGAGTTGTGCGACTAAATCGCCCATTGCACCGACTTTGTGCTCAGCAACAAGGTCACGTCAAGTCACACTTACTATCCACTGTGCGGCTCGAACCTGTCGTCAGCACTGCCCGCCTCCTGTGAAGGAATCCGAACGTGCCCGTCGCCCCGGACCCATACCCCGCCTTCGCTTCCTATGCTTACCCACACCGTCTGGTAACCACGGAATGGCTCTCGGCAAACCTCGGCACGCCCGGTCTGAAGATCATCGAATGTAATGCCGACGTCCTCCTCTACGGCATAGGCCATGTTCCCGGTGCCAGCAAGCTCGACTGGCGCAGCGACCTCGACGACCCGGTGACCCGTGACTATATCGATGGCGAGCGGTTCACCGAACTCATGCGCTCCCAGGGCGTCGAACACGACGACACCGTCGTGCTGTACGGCAATGACGGTAACTCCCATGCCGCGCACGCGCTGTGGGTTTTGACCATGTTCGGGCACGCCGACGTCCGCCTGCTCGACGGCGGCCGCGACGCGTGGATCGGCGAGGGTCGCGATATGGTCTTCGAGACGCCCGAACCGTCCCGCAGCCGGTACCCGCGCAACGAACGCGACGATACGACGTCGCGGGCCTTCCGCGAGGATGTTCTCGACCGTCTGGGCGAACCACTGGTCGATGTGCGCTCACCACACGAATACGCCGGCGACCCCGGCGAGGGCGGACCCGGTACCGCCCTGCGCGGCGGACATATCCCCGGCGCCGTCAACATTCCCTGGACCAGCGCGCTGACCCCTGACGGCCGTTTCCGTGACCGCGCCGCGCTCGACGAGATCTACGGCGGCATCACCCCCGGGCCGCTCACCGTCTACAGCGGGGTAGGCGAACGATCCAGCCACACCTGGTTCGTCCTGAAATACCTGCTGGGCCGCGAATCCGTACGCAACTACGACGGCTCCTGGACCGAATGGGGCAACTCGGTCCGCATGCCGATAGCCACCGGCAGACCGTAGCGCCGAGACCCATCCACCCACCTCGAAAACTCACGCACCCCCCACAGCCGACTTCACCGAGCACCCCCGGCGCACCGACCCATACAAACCCGGACCTCGTACGCCGACGCACCCGCCGAGTCGAGTTCTACGAGACACCGCAAACGGTGGAGGCCCATCTCACCCTTGGGCGAAGGTGCTCAGGCGGCTGCATTCCCCGGATGGCCGACCGCCGTCGCATGAGCCGCAGGCGCGAGTCTCGAGGCCTGAACGGCGAGACATCAGGGGCCCCTCGACCCCGCGCGCCGAAAACACAGCACCTTCGCGAGCAACTCCACCTCCACCAGCAACCCCCTCAACCGTCACGAGCAGCCCACCTCCACCAGCAACCCACCTCCCTCTTCACGAGCACCTCCCCCACTCTTCGATCAGACCCACACCGCCCAGACCAGCAACCTCACCCGACCTCCACGAGCGAACCCACCCCTCACCACGAGGGGGTGGCCCGACCGCTCACCGAGATCAGCAACCTCACCTCAGCCGGCAAACCCGCCCCTCACCACCAGCGGCAGCCGCACGCCTCGCCTCGATCAGCAGCCCCACCATCCCCCTGGCAGCCCACCTCTCAGCTCGCACCAGCAACCCGCCGCTCACCACCACCAACCCCCCATCGACCGCCGTGAGCAGGCCCGCCCCTTCGCCCCGGCCGCGCCCAGTGCGTCTCTCCGACCGACCCACCCGAACCGGCAAACCGAGCCGACCGGAAACCATCAGCGCGTCAGAGGGCCGTGGAGTGTGCCACATACCCACTCCGAGGGCATTGTGATCTGGGACCTACTCCCCGGTAGCCCTATCCGAGTTCCGCCTTTGTTGGCAGACTGCCTACACTCGCCCCGAGACAGTTAGTGTCGACCACGGGCGCGGAGCCCGCGTAGCGGATCCGAACCCACGGACCCGGAGCCCCACCAAGCGATCCGAACCTTCGGAAGCCGGACAGCGGACCCCGATCCGCGGGAGCGGAGCCGAAGCGCGGCCCATCCCGCACATCGAACAAAGAGATTGCACACAGGAGGCTCAGTGCCCAGCCATGCCAGCGCGCGGATCACGAAGGTACTCGTAGCTAACCGAGGCGAGATTGCCGTGCGCGTTATCCGGGCGGCCAAGGACGCCGGTCTCGGCAGTGTCGCGGTTTACGCCGAACCCGATGCCGACGCGCCCTTCGTCAAGCTCGCCGACGAAGCCTTCGCCCTCGGCGGCCAGACCTCCGCGGAGTCGTACCTGGTCTTCGACAAGATCCTGGATGCCGCCGCCAAATCCGGCGCCGACGCCATCCACCCGGGTTACGGCTTCCTCTCCGAGAACGCCGACTTCGCCCAGGCCGTCCTCGACGCCGGGCTGATCTGGATCGGCCCGTCGCCGCAGTCGATCCGCGACCTCGGTGACAAGGTCACCGCGCGCCATATCGCCGAACGGGCGAAGGCGCCGATGGCCGCGGGCACAAAGGACCCGGTGAAGAACGCCGACGAGGTCGTCGAATTCGCGAAGCAGTACGGCGTGCCGGTCGCGATCAAGGCCGCGTTCGGTGGCGGTGGCCGCGGTATGAAGGTCGCGCACACCATCGAGGAGATCCCCGAACTGTTCGAGTCGGCCACCCGTGAGGCGGTCGCCGCCTTCGGTCGCGGCGAATGCTTCGTCGAGCAGTACCTGGACAAGGCCCGCCATGTGGAGGCTCAGGTCATCGCCGACCAGCACGGCAATGTGATCGTCGCCGGCACCCGTGACTGCTCGCTGCAGCGCCGCTTCCAGAAGCTGGTCGAAGAGGCTCCGGCCCCCTTCCTGACCGACGACCAGCGGGCTCGTATCCACGCCTCGGCCAAGGCCATCTGCAAGGAGGCCGGCTACTACGGCGCCGGCACGGTCGAATACCTGGTGCAGGGCGATACCGTCTCGTTCCTCGAGGTGAACACTCGCCTGCAGGTCGAGCACCCGGTCACCGAGGAGACCTCGGGTATCGACCTGGTCCGCCAGCAGTTCCGGATCGCCAACGGCGAACAGCTGGAGATCACCGAGGATCCGACCCCGCGTGGGCATTCCTTCGAGTTCCGGATCAACGGCGAGGACGCCGGCCGCGGCTTCCTGCCCGCCCCCGGCCCGGTCACCGAGTACTCCGAGCCCACCGGCCCGGGTGTGCGTGTGGACTCCGGTGTGGTGCAGGGCAGCGTGATCGGCGGTCAGTTCGATTCGATGCTGGCCAAGCTGATCGTTACCGGTGAAAACCGGACCCAGGCCCTGGAGCGGGCGCGGCGCGCGCTCGCCGAGTTCCATGTGGACGGCCTGGCCACGGTCATCCCGTTCCACCGGGCGATCGTGGAGGACCCGGCCTTCATCGGCGACGGAGAATCGTTCGACGTCTACACCAAGTGGATCGAGACGGAGTGGAAGAACTCCGTCGAGCCGTTCACCGGCGGCGCCCCGGTCGACGAGGACGACGAGCCGCGGCAGAAGGTCGTGGTCGAGGTGGGCGGCCGGCGGGTCGAGGTTTCGCTGCCGGGCCAGTTCTCCGTCGGTTCCGGCGCTCCGGTGGCCGGTGCCGGCGCGGTGCGCAAGAAGCCGAAGCCGCGCACGCGCGGCGGCGCCGGTGGCGGCGCGGCCTCCGGTGACGCCGTGACCGCGCCCATGCAGGGCACGGTCGTCAAGGTCGCGGTCGAGGAAGGCCAGACCGTCGAGGCGGGCGATCTGATCGTGGTCCTCGAGGCCATGAAGATGGAGAACCCGGTCAACGCGCACAAGGCCGGTGTGGTGACCGGCCTGAGTGTGGCCGCCGGCGCCGCGATCACGCAGGGCACCGTTCTCGCCGAGATCAAGTAACCGGCTCGGCGTCGCGGCCGCCTCGCTGTGGGCCGCGACCGGTATGCGACAGCATGCCGACCAGCGAGCCAACAGTAGATGCACAGTGCTCCGGAGCGGGTGAGCGGCCGATGGCCGCCACCCGCTCCGGCGTATGGTGACCTGGTGATTCCAGTACAGCCGACGGTCGCGGAGGTGATCCGCGACCGTTTCGCATCCGGTAGCCGGGCCGACGGTCGTCGGCTCGTCCTCGTCGTCGAGGGCGGCGGCAGCCGCGGGGTGTACTCCAGCGGCATGGTGCACGCGCTGGAGGAGCTCGGATTGGCCGAGGTATTCGACGCCGTGTACGGCACCTCGGCGGGCGCGATCAACGCGGCCTGGCTGTTGTGCGGCCGGGCGGGACAGGGTCTGAAGGCCTGGACCGACGCGGCGATCATGCGCCGGGCGATCGATCCGGTCCGCATGCTGCGCGGCCGGCCCGCGTTCGATCTGAACTATCTGGTCCACAAGGTGTACGACGGACTGCATCCGATGGATTTCCCGGCCATCCTGGCCAATGAGACCACCTTCCATCCCATCGCCACCGATATCCGCACCGGCGCACCGGTCGATCTGCACCCGTTCATCGTCGACAAGGCGACGCTGCAGACCGCGCTGCGGGCATCGTCCGGGCTGCCGCTGCTGGCCGGTCCCCCGGTCGAACTCGGCGGGCGCCGGTACTTCGACGGCGGGCTCTCGGAAACGGTTCCGATACGCAGCGCGCTGAAGGCCGGGGCCACCCATGCGCTGATCCTGCGGACCCGGCGCTCCGACGAACGCCGCCCACCGCCACCCTGGCTGCACGATGTGGTCGGCGGCACCTATATGCGGTTCATCGCGCCCGGCGCCTACCGGGCGTGGAAGTTGCGACCGGGCCAGCAGGCGCTGGAGGACGGAGTGATCGCCGGGATGGGCGCGGCAGCGTGTCAGATCCATCCGCCGGCCGGATCGCCGGATATCAGCAGCGTCGAAACCGATCCCGGCATTCTCGCGCGGGGAATGGAGATCGGGCGTCGCGTGGTGGCCGATTTCTTCGCTGGGTCCGATTGCTCCGCTTCCGGCGTCGCGTCGGGGCCCTGTTGACCCGCCGGATCTCGGATGATTCGGCGGGGGTTCGAGGCGCTCGAGGGGCCGACGCATCGCCCCCGGGAACCTCACCGCCGCCCTCCGCCTGCCGGCATCGATGGACGACGCCCTCACCTCGGCCACGCGCTGAAGGCCGTTCCGCGATGGGCGGAGCGGGAGGTCGGTGGCCGCGCGCGTGCGGCGGTCGCGGGTCAGTCGAAACGGATGCCCTGGGCCAGCGGTAGTTCGGTGGAGTAGTTGATCGTGTTCGTGGCGCGCCGCATGTATGCCTTCCACGCGTCCGAACCCGATTCGCGGCCGCCGCCGGTATGTTTCTCGCCGCCGAACGCGCCGCCGATCTCGGCGCCGGAGGTGCCGATATTGACATTGGCGATACCGCAGTCCGAGCCGTCGGCGGCGAGGAAGCGTTCGGCCTCCCGCTGGTCGGTGGTGAAGATCGCCGACGAGAGCCCCTGCGGGACGCCGTTGTGTAGGGCCAAGGCCGTATCGAAATCGTCGTAGGTGAGGACGTAGAGGATGGGGGCGAAGGTCTCCTCGCGCACCACCTCGGTTTGGGCGGGCATCCGGACGATCGCCGGATCCGCGTAGAACGCAGCCGGACCCACTCCGGCGGGTTCGACTCGCTCGCCACCGCACAGCACTTCGCCGCCGTCGCCGCGGGCCCGGGCCAGCGCGTCCCACATACCGGCCCAGGCATCGGGCCCGTACAGCGGTCCGACTTGGACGCCCGGGTCCAATGGGTTGCCCACTCGCAACTGCCGATAGGCCCGTATCAGGCGGTCGAGCAGTTCGTCCACGACCGAGGAGTGCACGATGAGGCGACGCAGACTGGTGCAGCGCTGTCCGGCGGTACCGACCGCGGCGAAGACGATGCCCCGCACCGCCAGATCCAGATCGGCGGAGGGGGCGATCACCGCGGCATTGTTTCCGCCCAGTTCCAGTAGGCAGCGACCGAACCGGGCGGCTACTCGGGGCGCGACCGCGCGCCCCATCGCCACCGAACCCGTCGCACTGACCAGCGCGACCCGCTCGTCGTCGACGAGCCGGGCGCCGGCTTGCGCCGAACCCAGGACGAGCTGATGGATCCGCCGATCGGCGCCGACCGTATCGGCCGCCCGGCGCAGCAGCGTATGGCAGGCCAGCGCGGTCAGCGGGGTCCGATCCGACGGCTTCCACACCACCGTATCGCCGCACACCAGGGCGAGCGCGGTGTTCCAGGACCAGACCGCGACCGGGAAGTTGAAGGCCGAGATCACGCCGACCACGCCCAGCGGATGCCAGGTCTCCATGAGCCGGTGGCCGGGTCGCTCCGAGGCCATCGTGTAGCCGTAGAGCTGGCGCGACAGTCCGACCGCGAATTCGCAGATATCGATCATCTCCTGGACCTCGCCGCGCGCCTCGGCGGGAATCTTGCCCACCTCCAGGGTGACCAGTTCGGCGAGTTCGTCCTGATGACGGCGCAGCAGGACGGACAGTTCACGCACCACGGCCGCCCGCTGCGGCGCCGGGACAAGGCGCCAGGAGCCGAATGCGGCGGCGGCCGCGGCAAGGGCGGTATCGATCTCGGCGGGTGTATCGGGCCGTAGACCGATCAGCACTTCACCGTCGATCGGGCAGTGCACGCGCATCTCCCCGGGGGCCGGCGGATCGACCTCCAGTGCACGCAGCACCGCGCCGATCCGCTCGGCGTATCCGGCGGTCACGGTCTCACGGTCGGTCTCGGTCATCGGGAACTCCTCGGGGTCGGCCGGACGAAATGCACTGTGCGAAGAGCAGGGCCGGAGAATGAACGTTCACAACACGGTTCCGGCGGTGTGTCCGCTACGTTAGCCTTCGCTGATGGCGGAAACACCGGCAAAACCATCCCTGGACGAGATCGATCGCCTGCTGATCCGGGAACTGATGGCCGATGGACGGGCGACACTGTCCAATCTGGCCGAGAAGGCGAGTCTTTCGGTATCCGCCGTGCAGTCACGGGTGCGCAGGCTCGAGGCGCGCGGCGTGATCCGTGGTTACACCGCGAACGTCGACCCCGAGGCACTGGGACAGCTCCTGTCGGCATATGTGGCGATCACTCCTCTCGATCCCTCCCAGCCCGACGATGCTCCGGCGGCACTGCAGAATATGCCCGGTATCGAGGCCTGCCATTCGGTGGCGGGCGACGAGAGCTACATCCTGCTGGTCCGGGTGGCCTCACCGCGGCATCTGGAACAGTTGCTGCAGCAGATCCGGGCGACGGCCAATGTCCGAACCCGGAGCACCATAATCCTGCAGACATTCTACGAAAAGTAGTCGATACCGTAACAAATCCCTTTAGTTACGCACTTGTCAGAAAATCTTCCTGACAAGCCGGTGTCGGGTCCCGTACCGTCGGAGTGTGACCATCGAACTGGAGCACTCCGGCACGGACGGTGGCAGAACCAACGGCCGCGTCCCCGCTTCCCGCGTCTTCGAGACGCTGTCGGCCAATATGCTGACCGACGGTTTCGATCTGGTACTCGACCTACGCGCCTCCCACGGCCGGCACCTGGTGGACGCGCGCGACGGCACCGACTACCTCGACATGTTCGGTTTCTTCGCCTCCAGCGCCCTGGGCATGAACCATCCGGCGCTGGCCGAGGACGCCGGCTTCCGCGCCGAATTGCTCACGGCCGCAGTGAACAAGCCGAGCAACTCCGATATCTACACGGTCGAGATGGCGCGCTTCGTAGAGACCTTCGTCCGCGTCCTCGGCGACCCCCGGCTGCCGCACCTGTTCTTCATCGACGGCGGCGCCCTCGCGGTGGAGAACGCGCTCAAGACCGCCTTCGACTGGAAGAGCCGACACAACGAGATGAACGGGCGCACAACGCCTCCCGGTACCGGGCTCGGCGTCCTGCACCTGACCGGCGCGTTCCACGGGCGCAGCGGATACACCCTGTCGCTGACCAATACCGACCCGGTCAAAACCGATCGGTTCCCGGCCTTCGATTGGCCACGGATCGAAACGCCCTGCCTCGGAACCGGTATCGATATCGAAGCGGCGGAGCGGCGCGCGCTCGACCAGGCCGTCCGGGCGTTCGCCGACCGACCCGGCGGCATAGCCTGTTTCATCACCGAACCGATCCAGGGCGAGGGCGGCGACCGTCATATGCGGCCGCAGTTCCTGCGGGCCGTCCAAGAGCTGTGCCACGCCAACGACGCGCTGTTCATCGTCGACGAGGTACAGACCGGCGTCGGAATGACCGGAAGCACCTGGGCCTACCGGCAACTCGGGCTGGCACCGGATGTGGTGGCATTCGGGAAGAAGACCCAGGTGTGCGGGATCATGGCCGGTGGCCGGGTGGACGAGGTCGGCGACAATGTGTTCGCGGTGTCCTCACGCCTGAACTCCACCTGGGGTGGCAATCTCGCCGATATGGTGCGGGCGACCCGGATTCTCGAAGTGATCGAACGTGACGGACTGGTCGACCGGGCCGCCGAACTGGGCCGGCTGCTGCTGGATCTGCTGCGCGAACTCGCCGACCGGCATTCCGCGGTCACCGAACCGCGCGGCCGGGGACTCATGTGCGCTGTCACACTGCCCGACAGCGCTTTCCGGGATGCGGTGCTCACCGCTCTGCGCGAGCGCGAACGGGTGCTGATGATCGGCACCGGCGAACGCGCCATCCGGTTCCGGCCGCCGCTCACCGTGGAACCCGACGAACTGACCGCTGCGGTGGCCGCACTGGACCGGGTACTCACCGCCCTCCGCTGACCGATCCCACCCGAAGCCGTCAGCCCGGGTCGGGACGCAGGCCCAGCGCGCCCTCGGCGAACCGGCGTACCGCCGTCGCCGCCACTGCCAGCGCCGCACCGTGGCCGGGACGGGCCCAGCCCTCGACCGCGGCGGTCCCGTCCGGGCGCGGGGTCACACCGATCTCGGCCACCAGTTCGGCGGTGGTCGGTTCGCATACCGCCCAGGAGAAATGGGATTCGTCGGCCCACTGCGCGGCCCGGCGGGTCACATGATCGGGATCGGTGATCCCGCCCGCGGCCAGGGCCGGCCGGTCGTCGATCCGCTCGTCCGCCCGCAGGGCACGCAGATACCATGCGCCTGCGTTGATCTCGATCGCCTCCACTCGACCACCCTGGCACAGCCCGACGGCAGCTCTCATATCCGGCTTCCGGGGCACCGTCGCGTGGCGACCGGTGCGGTCACACCGGTCCGCCCCGACCGGCCGGGCCAGGGGTGACTCCGCCCGGCCCGGTACCCGGATGTGGATCACCGATGGGCTTCACCGGCCGCGCCCATTAGGGTCGGGGTACAGTCCGGCCCCGGGCGGGTCCCGGACCACCGCGACCGCCCGGACCGCGGGCCGGCGGTGACTGGGAAGGGTGCGTTATGACCGGGCAGCGATTGGGCCGTTACCGGCTCGAGCGGTTGCTCGGCCAGGGCGGGATGGGCCAGGTGTGGCTCGCCCACGCCGACCCGGCCGACGGCCGTCCGGGCGGGCGGGTCGCCTTGAAGCTGCTGCCCGGCGAACTCGCCGCGGACCCGATCTTTCGGAGACGGTTCGAACGCGAGGCCGAACTCGTCGCGCGCCTGCACGACAGCCATATCGTGCCCATCCACGCACACGGCACGCTGGACGGCCGGCTGTTCATCGAGATGGAATACGTCGAAGGCGACGATCTCGGCCGGATCCTCCGGACCGGCGGGGCCCTGCCACCCGCCCGCGCCATCGATATCGTCACGCAGACCGCGGCCGCCCTGGATGCCGCGCATCGGGCCGGATCGGTACACCGCGATGTGAAACCGTCCAATATCGTGGTCCGGCGCGACGGTTTCGCCTACCTCATCGATTTCGGTATCGCCCGCGGCGCCGACAGCCCGGCCCTCACGGCATCGAACATGACGGTCGGCACCTGGGCCTATATGGCTCCCGAACGGTTCACCGGGCATACCGACGCCCGCGCCGATATCTACTCGCTCGGTTGTGTGCTCTACGAATGCCTGGCCGGTGTCCGCCCGTTCGGCGAAACCGATCCGGCCCGGCAGATGCACGACCATCTCACGACCAGTCCGCCCAGTGTGCGCGCTCTGGTTCCTGGGATTCCGGTGGAACTGGACCGGGTCGTCGCACGCGCGATGGCGAAGGAACCCGGTGATCGCTATCAGAGCGCCGGGGAGTTCGCGCGGGCCGCCACAGCGGCGCTGACGGGGGCCGCGACCGTTGCCGACCCGGCCGAACACCCGGGAACCCGCCACTACGAATTGGACGACCGGCCCGACGCACCCGCCGCCCGGCCGGGAACCCGCGCCTATACCGAACACCGCCCCGGCGAGCCGGTGCCGCCCCACACCTACCGGCCGACCCGGTCCTACACCGGACACGCACCGGCCGGGGCGCCGCATCCGCCCTCGTACCCACAGACGCGTGCGTACACCCGCCTGGAGACAGGAATGCGGCCGGGCCACGACGGCAGCCCCGCGCCGGCCGCCGGACCCGCACCGCACAGCCGCACCGCCCGTCCGATCGCCCCGTCCCGCCCCGCACCCCACTATCCGGGACCGCCGCCCGGTCGCCCCGCCCAGCGCACCGGTGCGGGAAAACCGCGGCGCCGCAAGAGCAGATTGCGCCGGCTGCTGCTGTGGCTGATCGTGCTCGTGGTGGTGCCGCTGCTGCTGATCGGCGGCTGTGTGGCCGCACTGTTCGAAGGCGCCGGGTCGATCCGGTTCTTCAGCGGTGACAACGGGCCGGCGAGCGCGACCGTCGCCGAGGCGGGCGCCCCGGTCCGGGACGGCAGTTTCGAGTTCACGGTGCTGAATGTGGAGTCCGGGGTCGGCGCCGTCGGTATCGAACGCGCCGAGGGAACCTTCGTGGTGGTGAGTTTCACCGTCCGCAATATCGCGGACCAGACGAAGACCTATCTGCCACTCGGTCAGGAACTCAACGATAGCGCCGGCGCGAAATACGGCCCGGATATCACCGCGACCGCACAGCGTGCGGCAGCCGCGGCCGCGCCGCGCAACCTGGCGCCGGGCGAATCGCTGGGCACCCACCTGGTCTACGGCGTACCGGCCGGATCGGCGCCGGCGAGCATCACCTTCCGGGATTTCCCGCTGTCCTTCGGCACCACGGTCGCCGTGAACGCGCAGTAGCCACGGACCGATCAGTTCAGCCGCAGCGTCCACGCGGTGCGATGGTGCAACCGGACCCGCGCGCCCGGTGCCACATCGAATCGCCAGAACGACTCCGGTGCCGCCCCCAGCGCGACGACCAGTACGGCCCGGATCACCGCCGGATGCGTCACCGCGACCGTACGCGGCCGTGCCGCGCCGACCACCTCGTCCAACCAGCCGCGGGCCCGTTCGATCAGGTCCAGGATCGACTCGCCACCGTGTTCGCGGTACCCGGGCTCGGTGAGCCAGCGCCCCACTTTCTCCGGCGCCAGCAGGCCCAGTTCCGTACCGCGCCATGTCCCGGCGTCGAGATCGCGTAATCTCGACAGTGGTGCGGCATCCAAGCCCAGCAATCGGGCAGTCTCTCTGGTCCGCCGCTCCGGGCCCGCGAGCACCAGCGCGCCCGCAGGTGGTTCGGCCGCCCGGTCCGCCAGCGCCGCTCGCCCCGCCGGGGTGAGCGGTTCGTCGGCCGGAAACCGCGCCACCCGCGACGCCTCGGTGACGCCGTGGGAGATCAAGTCGAGTTTTCGCACACCAGGCACCGTCGAAGCATAGAAATGCCGGACTGTCACCGGTAGCCGGTTCGCACTTCATCACCGGTTCCCGGCCCCATCGTGCCCCGCTGCCAGCAGGAGGTGATCGAGGATGACAGATATTCTGATCCGCGCCGTTCCCGGTGCGGTCATCGACGAGATCGACCGGCAAGCCAATGGCCTGGGTATTTCCCGTACCGAGTTCCTTCGTCGCAGACTCAGCCGGGAGTTCCGGCCGGTCGGCGGGGTGACCACCGCGGACCTGATCCGGCTGGCCGGACTGATCGGCGAGGAACACACCCCCGATCTGCTCTCCCCCGACCTCGCCGAGACCGAATTCGCCGATCCAGGTCTCACCGGCCCCCATCTGGTCGACGAGGCCCCGGCCTGAACATTCCCGTACCCGGCCGGCCCGGGCCGGCCGGGTACGTTCCGCGTCCGGTCCGGTGTCGGTGCCCCGGTGCACACTGGGACCCGTGACCGAGTTCTCCGCCGCCACCCAGCAGTGGTTCGACGGTGCCTTCCCTGCGCCGACGGCCGCGCAGCTGGGAGCGTGGCAGGCGATCGCGGCCGGTGAGCACACCCTGGTGATCGCGCCGACAGGGTCGGGCAAGACGCTGTCGGCGTTCCTGTGGGCCATCGATCGGCTGGCCACGGACGATCCGGCGGATTCGGGTACCTCGGTGCTCTATGTCTCCCCGCTCAAGGCGCTGGCCGTGGATGTGGAACGAAATCTGCGGGCACCGCTGGTGGGGGTTCGGCAGACCGCGCGCCGCCTCGGTCTGCCGGCACCGGAGATCAGCGTCGGCGTGCGCTCCGGTGACACCACCGCAGCGGAGCGCCGCCGACTCCAGCGCACCCCGCCCGATATCCTCATCACCACGCCGGAATCGCTGTTCCTGATGCTCACCTCCGCGGCCCGGGACACACTGCGTACCGTCCGCACCGTCATCGTCGACGAGGTACACGCCATCGCCGGTTCCAAACGGGGGTCGCATCTCGCGCTCTCCCTCGCGCGGCTCGACGGACTCACCGAACGGCCGGCGCAGCGGATCGGGCTTTCCGCGACCGTCCGGCCGCCGGACGAGGTGGGCCGGTTCCTGGTGGGGTCGGCACCGATCACCATCGTCTCCCCGCCCGCGCCGAAAACCTTCGACCTCTCAGTACGGGTCCCGGTGCCGGATATGACCGAGCCGGGCGATTCGGACCAGCCCGGATCGCTGTGGCCGCATGTGGACGAGGCGATCGTCGAACTCGTCCTCGACCACCGCTCCTCGATCGTCTTCGCCAATTCGCGCCGGCTCGCCGAACGCTTGACCGCGCGGCTGAACGAAACCTATGCGGAGCGACTCGGTGCGTCCGTCGATACGACCCACGCCCCGCCGGCCCAGCTCGGGCCGTCGACCGAAGTCGTCCACGGCGCCGAACCGTTGCTGGCCCGCGCCCATCACGGCTCGGTGAGCAAGGAGCAGCGGGCCCTCATCGAAGACGACCTCAAGAGCGGCCGGCTGCGCTGCGTGGTGGCCACCAGCAGCCTCGAACTCGGTATCGATATGGGAGCGGTGGATCTGGTGGTCCAGGTCGAGGCCCCGCCCTCGGTCGCGAGCGGGCTCCAGCGCATCGGCCGGGCCGGGCACCAGGTGGGTGAGATATCGCGAGGCGTCCTGTTCCCCAAACACCGCACCGATGTGGTGCACTGCGCGGTGGCGGCCCAGCGGATGCTGTCCGGGCAGATCGAAGCCCTGAAGATACCCGCGCATCCGCTCGATATCCTCGCCCAGCAGACTGTCGCGGCCTGCGCACTGGACACACTGGATGTCGACGCCTGGTTCGATACGGTGCGCGGCACCGGCAGTTACGCGTCATTGCCCCGTTCCTCCTACGAGGCGGTACTCGATCTGCTGGCGGGCCGATACCCCTCCGACGAATTCGCCGAACTGCGGCCACGTCTGGTGTGGGATCGCGACGCCGGCACCCTCACCGGCCGTCCCGGCGCCCAGCGACTGGCGGTGACCTCGGGCGGCGCGATACCCGACCGGGGCATGTTCGCGGTGTACATGGTCGGTGAGAAGGCCTCGCGAGTAGGCGAACTCGACGAGGAGATGGTCTACGAATCCAGGGTCGGGGATGTTTTCGCCCTGGGCGCCACGAGCTGGCGGATCGAGGACATCACCTACGACCGCGTACTGGTGACACCCGCGTTCGGACAGCCCGGGCGATTGCCGTTCTGGCACGGTGACTCCCTCGGGCGCCCGGCCGAACTCGGTGCCGCGCTGGGCGAATTCGTCCGGCGTGCCGGTTCGCAGACCTCGCCCGCGGCCCTGACCGAACAGACCAGCGCCGCCGGACTGGACGAGAACGCCACCGCCAATCTTTCGGCACTGCTGGAGGATCAGCGCACCGCGACCGGTCGGCTGCCCACCGACCGGACCCTGGTGGTCGAACGTTTCCGGGACGAGCTGGGCGACTGGCGACTGGTCCTGCATTCGCCCTACGGCCTGCCGGTGCATGCGGCCTGGGCGCTGGCCGTGGGGGCCCGGCTGCGGGAACGTTTCGGAGTCGACGCCGCCCCGAACGCCTCCGACGACGGCATCGTGGTGCGGCTCCCCGACACCACCGACGAACCGCCGGGCGCCGAACTGTTCGTCTTCGAACCGGACGAGATCGACGAACTGGTCACCGAACAGGTCGGTGGGTCGGCTCTGTTCGCTTCCCGTTTCCGGGAGTGCGCCGCCCGCGCCCTGTTGCTGCCACGCCGCGACCCCGGCCGCCGCGCACCGCTGTGGCAGCAGCGCCAGCGGTCCGCCCAATTGCTCGATGTGGCCAGGAAATTCCCGGAGTTCCCGATCCTGCTGGAAACGGTTCGCGAATGCCTGCGCGATGTCTACGACCTGCCCGCGCTGCGGGATCTGCTCACCGGGGTGGCACGTCGCCAGGTGCGGCTGGTCGAGGTGGAGACCGCCACCCCGTCACCGTTCGCCGGCGCGCTGCTGTTCGATTACATCGGCCAGTTCATGTACGACGGCGACAGCCCCCTGGCCGAACGCCGGGCCGCGGCCCTGTCCCTGGATTCGGCACTGCTCGCCGAACTCCTCGGCCGGGTCGAACTGCGGGAGCTGCTGGACAGCGAGGTCATCGCCGAAGTCGAAGCGGAACTCCAGCGCCGCACGCCGGACCGGCAGGCGCGGGATATGGAAGGCCTGGCGGATCTGCTGCGGTTGCTCGGGCCGATCACGGCGGCCGAAGCCCGGCAACGCTGCCGGGCCGATCCCACGGACTGGTTCGCCGAACTGGCCGGAGCCCGGCGCGCACTCGAGGTGTCCTATGCGGGCGAGGTGTGGTGGGCCGCGATCGAGGATGCCGCTCGATTACGCGACGCCCTGGGTGTCCCGCTGCCGATCGGCACCCCGGCGGCATTCATCGAACCGGTCGCCGACCCGCTCGGTGATCTGGTCGCCCGATTCGCCCGCACCCACGGGCCGTTCACCACGGAGTCGGTCGCGTACCGCTTCGGGCTGGGTACCGCGGTCGCGGCATCGGCACTGCATCGCCTGGCCACCGAGAAACGGGTGGTCGAAGGCGAGTTCACCCCGGAGACCGGCGGTTCGGAATGGTGCGACGTCCAGGTGTTGCGCCGGTTGCGGCGACGCAGCCTCGCCGCCGCGCGGCACGAGGTCGAACCGGTGTCCACCGGCACCTTCGGACGGTTCCTCCCCGACTGGCAGCACATCGGCACCGGTGAACTGCGCGGTATCGACGGTGTGGCGACCGTGGTGGAACAACTGGCCGGAGTGCCGATTCCGGCGTCCGCGTGGGAATCGCTGGTGCTGCCGGCCCGGGTCCGCGACTACTCACCCGCTTTTCTCGACGAGCTCATGGCCACCGGCGAAGTCCGCTGGTCCGGCCACGGCGTCATCAACGCCAAAGACGGCTGGATCGCCCTGCATCCGGCCGACGGGGCTCCTCTCACGCTGCCGCCGGCCGACGAACCCGAGTTCACCGAGGTCCATCTCGCGCTGCTCACCGCCCTCGGCGCCGGGCCCGCGCGCACCGCGCCGGCGGGCCACCTGTCCGACAGCGACCCCACCGCACCGCCGGTCCTGCACAGCGGTGGCGCCTACTTCTTCCGGCAGCTCTCCGATGCGACGGGTCTGCTCGACGACACCGGGGTCGCGGCCGCCCTGTGGGACCTGGTCTGGTCGGGTCTGGTCTCCGGCGACACCTTCGCCCCGGTAAGGGCCCGGCTGTCCGGATCCACCCGGACCCCCACCGCGCACCGGACCCCGCGCCGAGCACCGCGCGGTCGCACGTATCTGCCCCGCCCGGCGATGCCGAGCCGCTCCGGCCCGCCGACCGTGGCCGGTCGCTGGTCGCTGCTGCCCGACCGGGCGACCGACAATACGGTTCGCGCCCACGCCGGCGCCGACCTGCTGCTGGAACGTTACGGTGTCCTCACCAAGGGGTCGGTGCAGAGCGAGGGTGTACCCGGCGGTTTCGCGCTGCTGTACCGCGTACTCAGCGAATTCGAGGACCGGGGCCGCTGTCGTCGCGGGTACTTCGTCGATTCACTCGGCGGCGCCCAGTTCTCCACCACCGATGTGGTGGACCGGCTGCGTTCCTTCGACGGCGACCGCCGGTCCACGGGCGCGGCACTGGCACTCGCGGCCTGCGATCCGGCCAACCCCTACGGTGCCGCCCTGCCCTGGCCCAAAACCGAGGGCGGGGCCGGCCACCGTCCGGGCCGGAAAGCGGGCGCACTGGTCGTCCTGGTCGACGGCGAACTCGTCCTCTATCTCGAACGCGGCGGTAAAACGTTGCTCACCTGTACCGAAGATCCCGCCGCCCGGCAGGCCGCGGCGGGCGCGCTGGCCGATCTGGTTCGGACCGGGCGGACCGATTCGCTGGTCATCGACCGGGTCGACGGCGAGTCGGTCCACGGCAACACCTTCGCCGCCTTCCTCACCGAAGCCGGTTTCGCCGCGACCCCGCAGGGCCTGCGGCTGCGACGTGCGGTCGGCCGTCCCTAGCCCGGCGACCGCCGAGCACTACAGTGGCGTGAGACCACTCGAGGTGATCGAGACGGTCCACGAACTGCACCTCGAACCCGCGACGCAGAAAGACAGAGTCGCTCATGCCCGAAGGTGATGTCGTGTTCCTCGCCGCCGCGCGCCTGCGGGCCGCGCTCGACGGCGCGACACTGACACGCAGCGACTTCCGGGTGCCCCGGTACGCGACCGTCGATCTGCGCGGCCAGGTGGTGGACAGCGTCGGCAGTTACGGAAAGCATCTGTTCATCCGCACCGAGACGGTCAGCGTGCACACCCATCTGAAGATGGAGGGCACCTGGCGGGTGTTCCACTGCGGCCAGCGCTGGACCAAACCGCGGGTCGCCGCGCGGATCGTCCTGGGTACCGCCGAGGCCGAAGCCGTCGGATTCGACCTCGGCCTGGTGGAGGTACTGCGGCGCAGCGAGGAGCATCGCGCCGTCGAACATCTGGGACCGGATCTGCTGGGGCCCGGCTGGGATCCCACCGAGGCCGTGGACCGGTTGCGCCGGGACCCGGCCCGGCCGATCGGCCTCGCTCTGCTCGATCAGCGCAATCTGGCCGGGATCGGCAATATCTACCGGAGCGAGATCTGCTACCTGCGCCGGGTCCATCCGGCGCTGCCGGTCGGCGAAGTGGGCGACCTACCGGCGCTGGTGCACGAGGCGCACCGGGTGCTGTACCGAGCCGCGCATCAGCCGCCGTGGCGGCCGCTGGCCTACGGCCGGGCTCCCCGCCCCTGCCGGCGGTGCGGGACCTCGCTGCGGGTGGAGATGCTGGGTGAGACCGTACCGGGTTACGACCGCGTCAGCCGACGCGAACGCGGTATCTACTTCTGCCCGAAATGCCAGGTCCAGCCGGTCTGAGCTCGTAGGGTGGCGCATACCGGCCGTCGGCTCCGCTGTGACGGCCGCTATCGGCGCAGTAATGTTCGGCCGCTTTCCGACGACACACGGGTACCGCACTGGAAGCAGGTCCCATGAACACCCGAACCGTCCACTTGACCGCCGTCACCGGCAAGGTGCTCTCCGCGGTGCTGGCAATAGTGGCCACCGCGATGTTCTGCTATTTCCTGCTGCATCCCGCCGCGACACCGCAGGCACCGGCACCGGTACCGCTGGGGCCCGCGGCCACCACGGCGCCCGGCCACGCACCCGCCGCGCACTGAACACCCGCCGCGCACTGAACAGCGGACCGGCTCAGCCGTCGGTGGGTACCGGCTCCAGGATCTCCGGCCGCGGTTCGGGTGCGGCGATACGCAGCGCGTCGGCCGAGGCGTCGTCGGGCTGGGTCTGCGAGCGGACCTCGGCGTCCACCCGGGCGAGATAGGTCCGGATCTCCCGATCGGACTCCGTATCGCTCCAGCCGAGCACCGGGGCGATGAGCCCGGCCACCTCTTCGGCGCATTCGGCGCCGCGGTGCGGGTATTCGATGGAGATCCGGGTACGTCGCGCGAGCACATCGTCGAGGTGCAGCGCGCCCTCCGCGGCCGCGGCGTACACCGCTTCCACCCGGAGATAGGACGGCGCCGCAGTGATGGGTTGTCGGAGATCGGGCCGGTCGGCAGCCAACGCCATGACCTCGTCGATCAGCGAACCGTAGCGGTCCAGCAGATGCTTCACCCGGTACGGGTGCACCCCGTACTCCTCGGCCAGCTGGACGGTCTGGTTGACCAGCGCGAAATATCCGTCGGCGCCCAGCAGCGGCACCTTCTCGGTGATCGAGGGCGAGACGCGGGCCGGGATGTCCTGGGCGGCCTCGTCCACCGCGTCGTAGGCCATCACCCGGTAGGTCGTGTATTTTCCGCCCGCGATCGCCACCAGGCCCGGCGCGATCCGCGCCACCGCGTGTTCACGGGAGAGCTTCGAGGTCTCATCGCTCTCTCCGGCCAGCAGTGGCCGCAAGCCCGCGTACACACCGTCGATATCGGCGTGGGTCAGCGGCGTGACCAGTACCTCGTTCACCCGGCCCAGCAGGTAGTCGATATCGGCTTTGGTGGCGGCCGGATGGGCCAGATCGAGATTCCAGTCGGTATCGGTGGTGCCGATGATCCAGTGCGCCCCCCACGGGATCACGAACAGCACCGAGGTGGAGGTCCGCAGTATGATCGCGGCATCGCTGACGATCCGGTCGCGCGGGACGACGATGTGCACGCCCTTGGATGCCCGCACATGGAACCGGCCCCGCTGCTGAGACAGCGCCTGTACCTCGTCGGTCCACACCCCGGCCGCGTTGATCACGACGTGTCCCCGCACCTCACCGGTGGTGCCGTCCTCGCTGTCGCGCACCTGTACGCCGACCACCCGGTCGGCTTCCCGCAGGAACCCGACCACCTGGGTGGACATCCGGATGACCGCCCCGTAATGGGCGGCCGTGCGGGCGACGGTCATGGTGTGCCGGGCATCGTCGACCACCGTGTCGTAGTAGCTGATCCCGCCGATCATCGAGTTGCCGCGCAGTCCCGGGGCCAGTCGCAATGCCCCATGACGGGACAGATGACGCTGTCCCGGAACCGATTTCGCGCCGCCCATGGTGTCGTAGAGGAAAAGTCCCGCCGCGACGTAGGGCCGTTCCCAGGCGCGCCGGGTGAGGGGGTAGAGGAAACGCAGCGGTTTCACCAGGTGCGGCGCCAGACGCGACATGGACAGTTCGCGTTCCTTCAGCGCCTCGCGAACCAGACCGAATTCGAGCTGTTCCAGATACCGCAGACCACCGTGGAACATCTTGGACGAGCGGCTGGAGGTCCCCGAGGCGAGGTCGCGGGCTTCCACCAACGCCACCTTCAGTCCCCGGGTGGCGGCGTCGAGCGCGATTCCGGCTCCGACCACACCGCCGCCCACCACGATCACATCGAAGTGATCCTTGTTCAGACGGTCCCATGCGGCGCGGCGCTGATCGGGTCCGAGAAACTGCGGTCCGGGCTGAATGCTCATCGTCGTCCCTCCCTCGAAGCAGATACATGCCGCCCGCAAAGGCCACAGCGAACGCGAACGCATCGCATCACACAACCTCCCTCGAAGCAGATACATGCCGCCCGCAAAGGCCACAGCGAACGCGAACGCATCGCATCACACAACCTCCCTCGAAGCAGATACATGCGGCCCGCGGAGGCCGCAGCGAAGGCGGAGGTATCGCATCATGCGGATTCGACTCCTCGGTGCGCGATCGGCTGTGGGTTTGCGCGTTCGAAGGCCAGCCTAACGGGCACGGCCGGGCGAAGCCCGGCGACAGCCGGGCGCGGCCGGGCCCGAATCGGAGTATGCCGGGGGAAACCACCGGCGCACGTGACCGGTGCGACACTCGTCACCGATCCGCCGATTTACGTTAGCCTCCTGCCATGCGCTATGTGGCCGCCGTCGACCAGGGCACGACTTCGAGCAGGTGCATCCTGTTCGACCGGCAGGGACAGATCGCGGGCGTGGCCCAGCGTGAGCACGAGCAGATCTTCCCGAAGCCGGGCTGGGTAGAGCACGATCCGGAAACACTGTGGCGCAATACCGAATTCGTACTCGGGGCGGCCCTGGACGAGGCCGGACTCGCCGCCACCGATATCGCGGCGGTCGGGGTCACCAACCAGCGCGAGACCACCGTCGTCTGGGAACGCGACACCGGTCGGCCGATCCACAACGCCATCGTCTGGCAGGACACCCGCACCGACCGCCTGTGCACCGAACTCGCCGGAACCCAGGGCGCGGACCGCTACTCCGACCGTACCGGCCTGCCCCTGTCCACCTATTTCTCCGGCCCCAAAGTGCGCTGGATCCTCGATACAGTGCCGGGAGCCCGGAAGCGCGCCGAGGCGGGCGAACTGTGTTTCGGCACGGTGGACAGCTGGCTGCTGTGGAAGCTGACCGGGCAGCACATCACCGATGTCACCAATGCCTCTCGCACCCTGCTGATGGATCTGCGCACACTCACCTGGGACGAGCGGATCTGCGCGGAGATCGGCGTACCCACCACGATGCTCCCGCAGATCCGCAGTTCCTCGGAGGTCTACGCGGAGATCGGCGCGGGGCCGCTGGCCGGGGTGCCGGTCGCGGGGATTCTCGGCGACCAGCAGGCCGCCGTGTTCGGTCAGGCGTGCCTGGCTCCGGGCGAGGCCAAGAACACCTACGGCACCGGCAACTTCATGCTGCTCAACACCGGTACCACCCCGGTGTTCAGCGAGCACGGCCTCCTCACCACGGTGTGCTATCGGCTCGGTGAGGAGCCGCCGGTGTATGCCCTGGAGGGGTCGATCGCGGTCACCGGTGCACTGGTGCAGTGGTTCCGGGACAATCTCGGCATCATCTCCGCGGCGCCGGAGATCGAAGATCTCGCGCGCTCGGTGGAGGACAACGGCGGCGCCTATATCGTGCCGGCCTTCTCCGGACTGTTCGCGCCCCGCTGGCGGCCCGATGCCCGCGGGGTTGTCGCCGGTCTCACCCGGTTCGTCACCAAGGCCCATCTCGCCCGCGCGATCCTGGAGTCGACCGCTTTCCAGACTCGCGAGGTGATGGACGCCATGCGCGCCGATGCCGAAGCCCGGTCGCTGGATCTGGCGGCGACCGCGCTCAAAGTCGACGGCGGAATGGTCGACAACGATCTGCTCATGCAGTTCCAGGCCGATATCCTCGACCTACCGGTCGTCCGCCCACTGGTCAACGAGACCACGGCGCTCGGTGCCGCGTACGCGGCCGGGCTGGCGGTCGACTACTGGTCGGGCACCGACGATATCCGGGCCAATTGGGCCGCGGACAAGACCTGGACCCCCGCCATGGCCGATACCGAACGCGAATCCCGGCTCCGCGACTGGAACAAGGCGGTCGAACGCACCTACAACTGGGCGGACTGAACCGGCACCCGGGTTTCGGCGGCGCGGGCCAGCCGTCCCATCGCCTCGGCGAGTACATCCGGCGCGGCGGTGGTGAAGCACATCCGCATGGCGTTCGTATAGGGCTTGCTCACCGCGAACGCCCGGCCCGGTACAAAGGCGACTCCGGCGTCGAGGGCGCGCGGCAGCAGTTCGGTGGTGTCGGTGCCGTCGGCGAACTCGGCCCAGACGAACATGCCCCCGGAAGCCGACGAACAGCGCAGGGTGTCGCCGAAATGCTCGCGCGCGGCATCGACCAGAGCGGCGGCGCGTACCGCGTACACACCGCGGACGGTCTCGATATGACCGGCGAGCCAGGTGGTATCGGCGAGCAGTTCGGCGGCGATCTGCTGGGTCAGCGCCGAGCCGCAGAGGTCGGCACCCTGTTTGAGCAGTTCCACCGCGCGGCACACCCGCTCCGGGGCCACCATCCAGCCCACCCGCAAGGTCGGCGCGATGATCTTCGATGCTGACGACAGCCGGATGACCGACCGCGAGTAGGTGGCCACCGGTAGCGGCGCGGGCCGGTCGAACCACAGTTCACCGTACGGATCGTCCTCGATCACCCAGAAGCCGTGTTCTTCGGCCAGCGCCGCGAGTGCCTGCCGGCGTTCCGGGCTCATGGTGACGCCGCCGGGGTTGTGGAAATTGCTCACGGTGTGCACGACGGCCGGTCGTTCCCCACCGGCGATCAGCTCCGCGAGCAGGTCGACCCGCAGGCCCTCGTCGTCCAGCGGCACCGCGACGATCCGCGCACCGGCCGCACGGAACACCTGGAGCGCACCGACATAGGCAGGGTCTTCGACCACCACCAGCGCGCCCGGGTCCAGCAGTACTTCGGCCAGCAGCGACAGCGCCTGCTGCGACCCGTGTGTCACGAAGATCTCGGCGATATCGACCCGGCGGCCGAGCCGGTCCGATTCCCGGCCGGCCAATACCTCACGCAGCGGCCCCCACCCCGGTGACTCGGTGTACTGGAGCGCGGCGCTCTCGCGAAGTGCGGATCCGGCCGCGGCGGCGATCCGCGCGCCGGGCATCAGCTCGGCGTCGGGCAGACCTCCGGCGAGGCTCAGGATATTCGGATCGGCGGTGAGTTTCAGCAGGTCACGAATAGCGGAGCTGGTGAGGCCGGCCAGCTTGCCGGCCAGCGGCGGTTCGTAGTGCGACATGGGGCCTCCGGGGAATTACCGGTAATACCCCAGAATCATCCCACGAATTTTCACCATTTGGCATTGTGATTTCACATACTGGGATCAGCGGCGGTCCGCTATCACCCACAGCACCGTCTTCCCGTCCCTGTCCACCGTGGTCACCGTCTGCTTGTACACGGTCTTCTTCCCGCCGGGCTGCAACTCGGTGAGATCGACGTCGAACGAGGCCGGAGCCCGCTCGGTGATCCGTACACAATGCTCGGTACCGACCGGAATATGCGTCTCGATGGCGTCCTGGATCGTCTCCGCGCTGGAAATGGCGGGCGAATCCGCAGCGACGAACTGACGGGCCCCGACCCCGCTGCGCTCCACATAGAACTGGTGCTGGAATCCGAGAATGGCACCCGCGCCACTGGTCGTATCCCCGACCCCGTCCCCGACGATCACCCCGCCCTCATCGCTCGCCGGGCAACTCGAGGCCGAATCGGCGACCGGAGGCGCCGACGGCTCGTCGTCACCACCGCTGACCTCGACGATCGCCACCCCCACCGCGACCACCGCGACCAGCACCGCGACCGCCGTCACGATCCGGCCGATCGGAATCTTGCGGCGGGGTTTCTTCGACAGCGCACCGGCCACCGACTGCGGGGTGAGCTTCTGCGCGATCGGATCGCTGTCCCAGGACAGACCACCCGCCCGCGGCCGAGCCGAACCCGCGGCCTGATCGGTACCGCCGGGCTGGTTCGGCTGGTTCGGCGAAGGCCAGCGCAGGTCCGGGCCGCTCTGATGACGAACGGTGGCCTGATCCGGCTCCGGCGCCCGCTCGGAAGTATTGCGCGCGGTCGGCTCCGGTGGGATCTGGTGGCGAACCGTGGCGTCCGGATCGGGTGCGCCGGGCGCGGGGCGCGTCACCGAGCGGGAATCGGTGGGAGCCGGACGGTAGACCGGAGCGGAACTCTCCGGTGCCCGATATTGCGGCGCCGGCGGCGGAACCGGCGGCGGTTCCGGCGCGCCGCCAGGCGCCGGCCGCCAGGTCAGCCCGGAATCCTCCGAACGCGCCGTCGGCTTCCAGCCCGGCGCCGGTAGCTCACCCGTAGGCGGACCGAACTCCGATACCGGCGGACCGAAATCGCCGGTGGGGGGTCCGAAATCCGCCCGGTCGGGTTCGCGCTCTCTACCTTCGCCCTCGCCGGTCACAGCCTATCCCTTCCGAGACACGCGGGTGGGGCGGCCGCGCACGACCGCCCCACCCGGCAAGATTTCACTCACGTCAGTACTGGAGTGAACCACCCCACTGGGTATTGACGCCACCGAGGTTGAACGCCTGCTCCGGGTAGTTGCCCGGCGGCAGCAACGGCGGCGGCGGCGGAATCTGGGCCGCGGCGTCCAGGGCCGCTGCGCCGCCCGGCTGCTGCGCGATCCAATGCTCCACGGCAGCCTTCGCCGTGTTCACCGGGGTGGTGTCGACGACAGTGTCGAGCCTGTTGTCCGGCAAACCGTTCCCGCCGGTGAACGTCGAGATATTGATGGTGTTCTCGTCGACGAACTCCACCGAGATACCGGCCTCGCCCGTACCCGTGGGGGTCCGGAAACCCGCGGTACCGACATAGCCGGACTGGTTCGAGAAGTGGTGCGTGTTGGCGAAATGCCCGGGAGCCAGCGAACCACCGTCGAGGGCGGCACCGATCTCCATATGCGGACCCTGCATCTCGACGACCGGCGCCACCGGCGCCTCGTCCAGACTCGGCGCCTGCCACTGCGGGCTCTGCGGCTCGACCAGGGTATCGGTCTGCGGCGCACCCGGCTGCGCGTTCTCGCCGTCGGTATCCGGTGCCACGGCCGGGGCGTCGCCCGGCTTCGCCGGCGGCTGCTGACCCTGCGGCGTATTCGGCGAGATGGCCGGCTGCGCCGGGGCGGGCTGACCCGGCACCGGCAGCGGCGCCACACGCGGGGTGGTGACACCCGGCTGGGTGGGTCCGGTCAGGCCCTGGTCGTTCTCGCCGTCTTTCTTCTCCGGCGTCGTGACGCCGGGCTGGCTCGGGCTCGGCGTGGGGCTGCTCTCCGGCTGCTTTTCGTTGTTCTGCACGCCCGGCTGGCTCGGAGTGGTCTCCGGACCGTTCTGCTGCTGGTTGTTGGTGCCCGGCTGCGAAGGCGCAGGCGCCGGTGTCGTCGGTGTCGCCGGCTGATCGCTCGGAACGGCCCCCGCCGGCGACGCGAAAATGGCCATGGCCGCGGCAGTCGCAAGAGGCAGCGAAGTGCTCGCCACCGCCCGGCCGGCCCGGTTCGGCTTACGATGTTTCACTTTTCGCCCAATCCCTTTCCCGGATGCGGCGCCACCTGCGGCTACACCCAGTTCCGTCTCATTCGAGACACGAACTCCAGCGGGTGACCCGAAGTGGGCCTCGCTGTCCGAGTCCGAAAGGACGAACCCCCCGGCACCAAACCTCGCGACCGCCCGTCGATCGCATCTCTGCCAGGGAAGTGAACCATACTCGAGCAGTTCCGGCAATGTGGCGAAAACTCACCACCGGCAGGAACACTCACGGGTGCCCCACACAGGAAAAAGCGGTGGCGCATCCAGGAACTTCGCGCCTTTTCCTACCCCAAGTCGTCGTGGCGCATGAGCTGGCGGGCGGCCTCCATGACCGAACCGGTGAGCGAGGGGTACACCGAAAAAGTCTGCGCCAGATCGTTGACCGTCAGATTGTTCTGTACCGCCAGCGCGATCGGCAGGATCAGCTCGGAAGCGATCGGGGCGACCACCACCCCGCCGATCACCACTCCCGTCGCCGGGCGGCAGAAGATCTTCACGAAGCCGCGGCGCAATCCCGACATCTTGGCGCGCGGATTGGTGTTGAGCGGCAGCATCACCGTGCGTGCCGGGACCTCGCCGTCGTCGATCGCGGTCTGACTCACGCCCACCGTGGCGATCTCCGGGCGGGTGAACACCGCCGAGGCCACCGTTTTCAGGCGGATCGGGCTGACTCCCTCGCCCAGTGCGTGATACATGGCGATCCGGCCCTGCATGGCGGCCACCGAGGCCAGCGGCAACAGACCCGTGCAGTCGCCCGCGGCGTAGATACCCGGAACGGCGGTCCGTGATACCCGGTCCACCCGCAGATATCCGCCGCGATCGAGCTCGATACCGGCCTGTTCGAGGCCCAGGTCGCCCGTGTTCGGAGTGGAACCCACGGTCATCAGCGCATGCGAGCCCGTGACGGTGCGCCCGTCGGCCAGGGTGACCAGCACCGAATCGCCGGTACGCTCCACCTTGTCGGCGCGGGCGTGCTTCACCAGTTCCACGCCGCGTTCGGCGAAGGCGTCCTCCAGGACCAGCGCGGCGTCGGCGTCCTCACCCGGCAGCACCCGGTCCCGGCTGGACACCAGGATCACCCGCACCCCCATTTCCGTATACGCGGAAACGAATTCGGCGCCGGTCACACCGGACCCGACCACCACCAAGGTCTCCGGCAGCTCGGCCAGATCGTAGAGCTGGCGCCAGTTCAGGATCCGCTCGCCGTCCGGTTCGGCACCGGGCAGTACCCGCGGCGACGCGCCGGTCGCGAGCAGCACCACTTCCGCCTCGACGACCTCCTCGGTCGAATCCGGAAACGACACCACGACCCGATGCGTCGCCCGGCCCGTTCCCGGCCCGGCCAACCGGCCCCGCCCCGGCAGCACCCGCACCCCCGCCGCCTGCAGTTTCGACCGGATATCCGAGGACTGGGCCAATGCCAGCGCCTTCACCCGCTCATTGACCTCCGGCAGCCGCACTTCGGCCTGACTCGGATCGAGTGTGATCCCCAGGTTCCGGGCCCGCCGCAGATCGGTGCGTACACCGGTGGAGGCGATGAAGGTTTTCGACGGCACACAATCCCACAGCACACACGCCCCGCCGATTCCGTCGGAGTCGATGAGCACCACCTGGGCCCCGTGCTGGGCCGCGACCAACGCCGCCTCGTAACCGGCCGGTCCGCCGCCGATGATTGCTATGCGGGTCATACATTCCCCTGTCCTGATCACCCGCGCGCGGCGCGGCAGCTTCGCGGCCCTCGTTCGCCGCGTCCAGCCTAGTAGGTGCTGCTCCGCACAAGGTCATCGGCATTGCGCGCGTGGCCGGAGCGCAATCGGTGACCCGTCCGCCACGGCCGCGCCGGATCGCACATGTGCCGCCGGGAGCACATTCCGGACGGCGATTTACGACGCCCCGTACCGGTACGGGCGACCACACAACTAAGCTGCCGGTGTGCCGATCTACGCTGCCTACGGGTCCAATATGGATTCGACCCAGATGCTCGAGCGCTGTCCGCACTCCCCCATGTCCGGGACGGGCTGGCTGGAGGGCTGGCGCCTCACGTTCAGCGGGGACGATATCGGCTGGGAAGGTCCGCTCGCCACGGTCGTGGAAGAGCCCGGTTCCCGGGTCTTCGTCGTGCTCTACGACGTCTCCCCGGAAGACGAGCAGCGGCTCGACCGTTGGGAGGGTTCCGATTTCGGTATCCACCGCAAGATCCGGCTCCGCGTCACCCCGAGCCCCGGCAGCGGCACCGATCCGATCCTCGCCTGGCTGTACGTCCTCGACGCGTACGAGGGCGGACTCCCCTCCGCCCGTTACATAGGAGTGATGGCCGACGCGGCGGAGAAAGCGGGAGCCCCCGAGGAATACGTGCACGCGCTCCGGACCCGCAACAGCCGCAACGTAGGACCCGGCAACAACTTCAGCTGAGTTGATTTGCCCCGCCTTCGGCGGGGCGGGCTGTGTTTATTGCCCCGCCTTCGGCGGGGCGGGCGGGGCCCTCGTGACCCCGGTTCTTCACTCCGGCGCTCAGTCGCTGCGCTCCTTCGCTCTGTCGCTCCAGAACCGGGGCGGGCCCCGCCTTT